>NZ_JBSGSS010000011.1:0-245978 GCF_053606985.1 Nocardia sp. NPDC055165 | reverse complement strand
TCCCAGAGACCCGCCTTCGCCACCGGTGTTCCTCCTGATATCTGCGCATTTCACCGCTACACCAGGAATTCCAGTCTCCCCTGAAGTACTCTAGTCTGCCCGTATCCCCTGCAAGCTTAAGGTTGAGCCCCAAGTTTTCACAGAAGACGCGACAGACCGCCTACAAGCTCTTTACGCCCAGTAATTCCGGACAACGCTCGCACCCTACGTATTACCGCGGCTGCTGGCACGTAGTTGGCCGGTGCTTCTTCTACAGGTACCGTCACTTGCGCTTCGTCCCTGTCGAAAGGGGTTTACAACCCGAAGGCCGTCATCCCCCACGCGGCGTCGCTGCATCAGGCTTTCGCCCATTGTGCAATATTCCCCACTGCTGCCTCCCGTAGGAGTCTGGGCCGTGTCTCAGTCCCAGTGTGGCCGGTCACCCTCTCAGGTCGGCTACCCGTCGTCGCCTTGGTAGGCCGTTACCCCACCAACAAGCTGATAGGCCGCGGGCCCATCCTGTACCGATAAATCTTTCCACCCAAAGTCATGCAACCTTGGGTCATATCCGGTATTAGACCCAGTTTCCCAGGCTTATCCCGAAGTACAGGGCAGATCACCCACGTGTTACTCACCCGTTCGCCGCTCGTGTACCCCGAAGGGCCTTACCGCTCGACTTGCATGTGTTAAGCACGCCGCCAGCGTTCGTCCTGAGCCAGGATCAAACTCTCCGTTGAAGACTCTCGAAAACACCCCGAGGGGTGCAATCAAAATTATCTAACTAGAGTCCGAAAACCTAGCAAAGCCAAACACCAGCAAAAAAGTTTCGCTGTTGTTTTTCAATGTCCAACTTCCATGACCGGGGGGTACATGAAAGCTGGAACCAATATAAATATTGGCACTGACATTCATCGACACACTATTGAGTTCTCAAAGAACACACGCACACACTTCTACCCACAACTTCTCGTAGGGGTTTCGGTGAGGCAAGGGTTCAAACTTTAGCTCAGGAAGCTCACCGGAAGCAAGTTCCGATCAAGTAACCCTGAACACATGATCAGTCAGGCGCTCAACGTCCTACCTCGTGTCCCGGCCGCTGGGCGGCTGAGTCGGTGTCCGTGTCGCTCTGACTCGAATAAAGTTACGTGCCGACCAACACGAAGTCAAATCGGCTGGTCAAGGGTGGTTTCCAAGCAGCGGACCGGCGGTGAACCAGCTCGGTGCGCCCGCGGTGAAGCGGTGGCGGTCCCACTGTCCAGCGCCGGCGGGGATCGCGCCGACTATCGGGGTCTCGGTGACTCGCGGAAGGTCGTCGCGATTGCACCGGGAGGCGAGGTCGGGATCGGTCGGCCAGGAGCCGATGACCAAGCCGGCGCAGGGAACACCTGCCGCGGCGAGGGTCCGGGTGGTGAGTTCGCTGTGGTTGAGGGTGCCCAGGCCGGCCGCGGCGACAACCAGTACCGGTGCACCGATCTTCTGGGCGAGGTCGAGCAGGGTGAACTCGCCCATCCGCACCAGCAGTCCGCCCGCGCCTTCGACCAGCACCAAGTCGGCATCGGCGAGCGATTCGACGGCGGCGACGGTATCGCTCAGGGTCAGCAGCGGCATGGCCGCGCGCCGCGCGGCGGTGTCGGGAGCGAGTGGTTCCGGGTAGCGAGCGAGCTCGAGCGTGCGGGTCACCCCGGTCAGTCGGATGACCTCGGCGAGGTCGCCGGGTTCGCCGGGGGCGATGCCGGTCTGCGCGGGCTTGCAGACAGCGACCGTGCGCCCCGCTGCCTGCGCGGCCGCGGCCAGTGCCGCGGTGACGACGGTTTTGCCGACGTCGGTCGAGGTGCCGCTGATCAGCAGGACAGTCATGCCGTCACCGATTCCTTGCCGCGGGCCGACGCGAGAACGTCGCCGAGGACCTCGGCGATCGTCTCGAGTTCGGCGGATGTCAGGTCGGCGCGGGCGGTCAGCCGCAGCCGTGAGGTGCCTTCGGGAACCGACGGCGGGCGGAAGCAACCGACGTCGAGGCCGCGGGCGCGGCATGCCTGCGCGGCATCGAAGGCGACTTGAGCTTCGCCGAGGACGACGGAAACAACCGCGGAATCCGGTTCGGGGACCCCGGCGATCCGGGCGATGTCGGCGGCGCGGTCGAGGACGCGGGTGGCCATCGACGGGTCGCGGCGCAGCAGCGACAGCGCGGCGCGAGCCGCACCGACGGCGGCGGGAGCCAGGCCGGTATCGAAGATGAAGGTGCGCGCGGCATCGATGAGGTGGGCACGGATTCTGGCATCGGCCAGGACGACGCCGCCCTGGGCGGCGAATGCCTTCGACAGCGTCGCGGTGATCACGAGGTCCGGTTCGCCCGCCAAGCCCAGCTCGTGCACGAGCCCGCGTCCGCCCTCGCCACGGACCCCGAGTCCGTGCGCTTCGTCGACGATCAGGATCGCGCCGTTCGCACGGGTGACGCGATGCAGGTCGGCCAGTGGTGCGAGATCGCCGTCTGCGCTGAAGACCGAATCGGTGAGTACCAACGCGCGCTCTTCGGTGCGCTCGGCGAGCAATCGTTCGATCGCGGCGACATCGCGGTGCGCAGCGATCGCGACTCTGGCGCGGGAAAGCCTGCACGCGTCGACCAGTGAGGCGTGCGAGCCCGCGTCGGAGACCACGAGGGTGCCGCGTCCGGCCAGCGCGGTGACCACGCCGAGGTTGGCGGCGTAGCCGGTCGCGAAGACCAATCCTGTTTCGGCGCCGACGAATTCGGCCAGTTCGAGTTCGAGGAGTGCGTGCTCGGTGGTCGTTCCGGTGACCAAGCGAGAGCCCGTGGAGCCTGCTCCCCAGCGCCGCACCGCCTCGATCGCGCCCTCGACGACCTCCGGGTGCCGGTGCAGGCCCAAGTAGTCGTTGGAGGCGAGGTCGATCGCGGACGACTCGGCGACGCGCTCGCGCAGATGCCTGCGTAGCCCCGCGTCGACCCGTTCGGCCGCACGCTCGTCCAACCAGCTCAACGGATCCGTACTCACAGTTGAGGAGCATACTTGAACACCGTTCAGGACGGTCGGGCTCATGCGATCGAGGCCTTCACCGCCGCGCCCACGGCCTCGGTGATGGCGGCGATGTCGGCGCTGGTGCTGATGAACGGGGGCATCGTGTAGACGAGATTGCGGAACGGGCGCAGCCAGGCGCCCGCGTCGACGGCGGCATCGGTCGCGGCGCGCATATCGACGGGTTCGTCGAGTTCGACGACGCCGATCGCGCCGAGCACGCGGACTTCGGCGACACCGGGCAGCTCGGCCAGCGGCGCGAGGCCGGCCAGCAACTCCGACTCGATCCTGGACACCTCGCCTCGCCAGTCCCGCGAGCGCAGCAACTCGATCGAGGCGACCGCGACGGCGCAGGCCAGCGGGTTGCCCATGAAGGTCGGCCCGTGCATCAGTCCGCCGTGTGCCGCGCTGATGGTCTCGGCGATCCGCGTGGTGCACAGCGCCGCCGCCAGGGTGAGGTAGCCGCCGGTCAGCGCCTTGCCGACGCACATCACGTCGGGCGCGACGCCCGCGTGGTCGGCGGCGAACAGCTCGCCGGTGCGGCCGAACCCGGTGGCGATCTCGTCGAAGACGAGCAGCACGTCGTTGTCGTCGCAGATCCGGCGCAGTTCGGTGAGGTAGCGCGGATCGTGCCAGCGCATGCCGCCCGCGCCCTGGACGACCGGTTCGACGATCACCGCGGCCAGTTCGTCGCGATGATCGCCGACGGCGCGTTCGAGCTCGGCGACATAGCCGGGTTCGAACTCTCGTGGCGGCGCGGGGACGAAGACCTGCTCGGTGAGGACGTCGGTCCACAGTGAGTGCATGCCGCCATCGGGGTCGCAGACGCTCATCGGGGTGAAGGTGTCGCCGTGGTATCCCCCGCGCCAGGTGAGCAGCCGGTTCTTCGCCGGGCGCCCGGCGCCGCGCCAGTACTGCAGGCACATCTTGGTCGCGACCTCGACCGACACGGAGCCGGAGTCGCAGAGGAAGACCTTGTCGAGACCGGCGGGCGTGAGTTCGACCAGCAGTTGGGTCAGCCGAGTGGCCGGTTCGTGGGTGAGCCCGCCGAACATCACGTGACTCATGCGCTGGGATTGCGCGAGCAGGGCCGCGTCGAGGACCGGGTGACAGTAGCCGTGGACGGCCGCCCACCACGAGCTCATCCCGTCGACGAGTTCGCGGCCGTCGGCGAGAGTGAGTCGCGTTCCTGCCGCGCTCGCCACGACCAGCGGCTCGGTGGTCGCGGGGAATCCGCCGTAGGGATGCCAGACGTGTTCGGCATCGAGGGCGGTGATCTGCTCGGGGGTCAGGTCCACAGGTTTCCTCGTCGTCGCCCGGTGCTGCCGAGACGACAGCCTTGAACACCGTTCAAGTTATCACCTGCCGTCATCGGCGGGCCGGGTGTCGGCAGGATGGGCGATCGCGGCGGGGAGCCGGGCGAGGGCGTCGCGGACCACGGCGAGCGATTCCGCGCCCAGCTCGGCGGCGATCACCCGTTCGATGCGCTGGATGTGCTGCCCGGCCAGCGCCATCACCTCCCGGCCGGCCGTGGTGGTGACCACCAGCCGCGCGCGCCCGTCCGCGGGATCGGGCGCGCGCTCCACGTATCCGCACTTCTCCAAGTGTGTGACCAACTCCCCCATCGACTGCTGGGTCATTCCGGCGGCCTCGGCCAGCACGGTCACCCGGGAGCCTTCCGGTGCGAGGTATCGGAACACCGCGTAGTGGGCTGGGCGCAGATCGGTTCCGAGCCCGGCGCGCAGCGCGGGGTTCAGCGCGCGCTCGTAGGCATCGGCCGCCTGGACCAGCAGTTTCAGCAAGGAGGACCGCTCAGCCATTGACATAATAGGAAGGTTACCTTTATACCTGGATCATGGCTGCCATCGGTTCCGTCCTCACCTTTCGCAACGGGCATCGGGTCACGCTCGTCGATCGTGGCGCCGACGCGCAGGGCGCCTATCTCCGACTCGAACACGTACTGCCCCACGTCGGCCGCGAAGCGGGCCCGCACTGGCATCCGGAGATCAGCGAAACCTGGACCGTTCGCACCGGTCAGGTGCGCTTCCGGATCGGCGGCGAAGAGATCGTCGCGAAGCCCGGCGACACGGTCACCGCTGCGCCGCGCGTCGTCCACGAGTTCTGGAACGAAGCCGGCGACACCGTGATGGACCACGTGATCCGTCCGCCGCTGCGGCACTGGGAGATGTTCACGTTCTGGAGCGGGCTCGACAACGCGAACAAGACGACGACGAGCAAGCTCCCCCGCAATCCGCTCGCCCTCGGGCTGCTGTGGGAGTACCAGGACGGCTATCTCGCCGGTCCGCCCGCATTCCTGCAACGGCTGATCTTCGGCGGACTGGCTGGGCTCGCGCGGCGCACGGGCTACGCCCGGCGGCTGCTCGCGACCACATCGGCCTGAGCGGCGGTCAGCGAGCGGCCGGTCACATCGTGCGCGGTGGGGCCCGGGGTTCCATTACTGTCGTAGCATGTCGAGCCCGAACGACCGACCCGAGGTGTGGCCGGGCACCCCGTATCCGCTCGGCGCGACCTACGACGGTGGCGGCACGAACTTCTCGGTGTTCTCCGAAGTCGCCACCGAGGTCGAGCTCTGCCTGATCGCCAAGGACGGCTCCGAGACCCGCGTCGACCTCGACGAAGTCGACGGCTATGTCTGGCACGCCTACCTGCCCTCCGTCACCCCGGGGCAGCGGTACGGCTTTCGGGTCCACGGTCCGTACGATCCGGAGCTCGGATTGCGCTGCGACCCCAGCAAACTGCTGCTCGACCCGTACGGGAAAGCGTTCGACGGCGAATTCGTCAACGATCCCTCGCTCTATACCTACGGGCTGGATTCGCTGGGCAACACGATGACCGGGGTGGTGATCAACCCGTTCTTCGACTGGGGCCCCGACCGGCCGCCGAACCGGCCGTACCACGAGACGGTGATCTACGAGGCGCACGTCAAGGGCCTGACGATGACGCACCCGGATATCCCGGAGGACCTGCGCGGCACCTATGCGGGCCTGGCGCATCCGGCGATCATCGGGCATCTGAAGTCGCTGGGCGTCACCGCGATCGAGCTCATGCCGGTCCACCAGTTCTTCCACGATCACGTGCTCACCGATCAGGGATTGCGCAACTACTGGGGCTACAACAGCATCGGCTATCTCGCACCGCACAACCAGTATTCGGCCCGGCCGCGTGGCGACGGTGCGGTCGCGGAGTTCAAGGCGATGGTGCGCGCGATGCACGCCGAGGGCATCGAGGTGATTCTCGACGTCGTCTACAACCACACCGGCGAGGGCAACCACAACGGGCCGATACTGAGCCTGCGCGGGATCGACAACGCCGCCTACTACCGGCTCGACGAGGCCGACCCCGAGCACTACAAGGACTACACCGGCACCGGCAACAGCCTCAATGTCCGGCATCCGCACACGCTGCAACTGATCATGGATTCGCTGCGGTACTGGATTCTGGACATGCACGTCGACGGCTTCCGCTTCGACCTCGCCGCCACCCTGGCACGCGAATTGCACGACGTGGACCGGCTTTCCGCGTTCTTCGACCTGGTACACCAGGATCCGGTGGTGAGTCAGGTCAAGCTCATCGCCGAACCGTGGGACGTGGGCGAAGGCGGCTACCAGGTCGGCAACTTCCCCAGCCTGTGGACCGAGTGGAACGGCAAATACCGGGACACGGTGCGTGACTACTGGCGTGGGGAGCCCGCGACACTGGGCGAGTTCGCCTCTCGGCTCACCGGGTCGTCGGATCTGTACGAGTCGACGGGCCGCAGGCCCGGTGCCAGCATCAACTTCGTCACCGCGCACGACGGCTTCACGCTGCGCGACCTGGTGTCCTACAACGAGAAGCACAACGACGCCAACGGTGAGGGCAATCGGGACGGTGAAAGCCACAACCGATCGTGGAACTGTGGTGTCGAAGGCGAGACCGACGACCCCCGGGTCCTCGCGCTGCGTGCACGTCAGCAACGCAATCTGCTGGCCACGCTGATTCTGAGTCAGGGCACGCCGATGCTCGCCCATGGTGACGAGATCGGACGCACGCAGCTCGGCAACAACAATGTGTACTGCCAGGATTCGCCGCTGGCGTGGATGGACTGGTCGCTGGCGGAGTCGAATGCCGACCTGCTCGAGTTCACCCGCACGGTGATCGCCTTGCGCACCGACCATCCGATCTTCCGGCGTCGCCGCTTCCTGGCCGCGGGGCCGAGCGACGATCAGGGTCACCGACGCGAGATCGCCTGGTTCGCGCCCGCGGGCACCGAGATGACCAACGACGACTGGGACAGCGGCTTCGGGAAATCACTGGCCGTGCTGCTCGACGGTGACGGCATCGCCGAACCGGGTCCACGGGGTGAGCGCATCACCGACGACTCGTTCCTGCTGTGCTTCAATGCGCACGACGAAGCGATCGATTTCGTACTGCCCGGACCGGAGTTCGGCGCGCAGTGGTCGCTCGCCCTGGATAGTTCGACCCCGACCGGCGCGGCCGACGCGGTGTACGCCGCGGCGGCGACGCTGCCGGTCGCCAGCCGCTGCCTGCTCGTATTGCGCCGAACCACCTAGCCGCCGAGCGAGACGATGACCGAGACCTATGTGACCGACCCGCTGACCATGCTGCATCGCGCGCCCGTCCGGGCGGGCACGGTGCGCAGCACCTACCGGTTGCAGTTGCGCCCCGACGCGCTCACCTTCGCCGATGCCCGCGCCATCGCCGAATACCTGCAGCAGCTGGGTATCTCGCACCTGTACCTGTCGCCGATCCTCACCGCGACGCACGGGTCGACGCACGGTTACGACGTCACCGACCCCACCACGGTCTCCGCCGCGCTCGGCGGGCCGACGGGACTCAAAGCGCTCTCCGACGAAGTGCGGAGCCGGGGTATGGGATTGATCGTCGACCTGGTGCCCAACCATGTGGGTGTCGCCGATCCGCGGCAGAATCGGTGGTGGTGGGATGTGCTGCGCAACGGCCAGAAGTCGCAGTACGCCAAGTATTTCGACATCGACTGGAGCTCGGGCAACGGCGCGGGCGGGCGGTTGGCGCTGCCGGTCCTGCAGAACGAGAACGACCCGGCCGCGCTCACCGTCGACCGGTCCGGCGCGGAACCGATGCTGGCATTGCACGATCTGCGATTCCCGATCGCGGCGGGCACCGACGGTGACAACGCACTGCGCATCCACGACCGCCAGCACTACCGGCTGGTGAGCTGGAAGGCCGGGGTGTGCACCTATCGGCGGTTCTTCGCGGTGAACAGTCTGGCCGCGATCCGGCAGGAAGACCCGGAGGTGTTCGAGGCGACGCACCGGGAGCTGGCGGCCTGGTGCGAACACGATCTGATCGACGGCGTTCGCGTCGATCATCCGGACGGCTTGTCGCATCCGAGCGCGTATCTGACCCGGTTGCGGAGGCTGATCGGGCCGCAACGGCTCCTGCTCGTCGAGAAGATCCTCGCCAATCGCGAGCCGTTGGACGCGACGCTGCCGGTCGACGGCACCACCGGCTACGACGCGCTCGCCGATCTCGGTGGGGTGCTGATCGATCCGGCGGGCGAGGCGACACTGACCGAACTGTCCCAGCACGTCGCGGGGCACGGCAGCGACCGGGCGTGGTTCGGTGAAACCGAGCATCGGATCAAACGCGCTGTCGCCGAAACCATTCTGGCGCCGGAGATCCGGCGATTGGTCGCCGCGATCAAACGCGACGGCAACGCGGGCAGTTTCGACACTCTCGCGGTGAGCAACGCGACCATCGAGGTACTGGCCTTCATGCCGGTGTACCGGGTGGATTACGCACCGCTGGCCGGGATGACGGCCGCGGTCGTGGCGGAGGTGGAGAAGCGCAACGCCGAGCTGACGGCGCCGCTGTCGGTGCTGGTGACCGCGCTGTCGGTGGGGGGTGAAGCGGCGACGAGGTTCTCGCAGGTGTGTGGGGCGATCACGGCCAAATCGGTCGAGGACACGATGTTCTATCAGGGTGCGCGGCTGGTGTCGCTGCAGGAGGTGGGCGGCAATCCGGCCCGATTCGGCCACTCCGTCAACGACTTCCACCTGTCCAACAGTGAACGCGCGCAGCGCTGGCCCGCGACCATGACGACGATCTCGACCCACGACACCAAACGCGGAGAGGATGTGCGTGCCCGGATCGGGGTGTTGTCGCAGGTCGCCGATGTCTGGTCGCAGCGGGTTCGAGGCTGGCTGGAGACCACCCCCGCGCCCGACGGGGCGACCGCGTTGTTCCTGTTGCAGAACATGTTCGGGGTGTGGCCCGCCGACGGGCGACCCGCCTCGTCGGTGCCGGGGCTGCGGGACCGGCTGCACATGTTCGCGGAGAAGTCGATTCGCGAGGCGGGCACGAAGACTTCCTGGGAGGAACCGGACGCGGCGTTCGAGTCGGCCGTGCACGGCTGGCTCGACGCGGTGATCGATGGACCGGTCGGTACCGGCATCGGCGATCTGGCCCACGAGCTCGCGCCGCACGCGTGGTCGGACGCGGTGGCGCAGAAGCTCTTGCAGCTGGGCGCGCCGGGGATTCCCGATATCTATCAGGGCACCGAGTTGTGGGAGGACTCCCTCGTCGACCCCGACAACCGGCGGCCGGTGAACTTCGCCACCCGGGTCGGGATGCTCCAGTCACTCACCGACACACCGACTTTGGACACCACCGGCGCGGCGAAGATGTGGGTGGTCGCCTACGCGCTGTGGTTGCGCCGGGAGCGGCCGGAGTGCTTCGTCGGCGGGATGTACCGCCCGCTCTATGCCATCGGTGAGCACGCGCATCGGTTCATCGCCTACGGGCGGGGGCCCGCGGGCGAAGCGCCGGAGGTGATCGTGGCGGCGACCCGGCATTCGGTCGGGCTCGGCACGACGGGCTGGCTGGACACCACTTTGCCGCTGCCGCAGGGCAACTGGACCGATCGGCTCACCGGGAACACCTTCGCGGGGAGTGCGCGGGTGGACAAACTGTTCGCTCGACTTCCTGTCGCGTTGCTGGTGCGCTGACAGCACTCACGGGCCAGAAGGCGCGCACCCGCGAGGGACCGACACTGCGCGAGCCGGTCCCTCGTGTCCATCTCAGCGACTACGACGTAGTCCCAGATACTGCAGCGCGGCGAAACCGCCGACAGTCACCGACTGCATCACCGCCCACACCACACCCACCGTGGTGAGACCGAGCGCACCGGTCGACAGCGCGGCGAGACTGGCCACGACCCAGACGGTGTTGCCCATCGCCACCGCCGACGCCGCAGCCCGGTTGACCGGCGCCGATCGGCCGACGACGGCGACGGCCAGGCCGTAGGCGGTGAGGAAGGCGCCGATCGCGAGGCCGACACCGGCATCGAGTCCGAGCAGCCGTTCCAGTGGTTGCGCCAGTGCCAGGTAGGCCAGGCCGTTGGCGGTGGTGACGACGGCGTCGAGGCGCAGCGACAGCCGCAGCAGGTTCTCGCCGGAGGCGAACAACGAGGACAGGCGGGACGGAGCGGTGGTGGTCATGGCGGATCTCCTTGGCTGCGAAGGGGTCAGGTGGTGGCGGGAACCTGGTCGAGGAAGCCGTAGACGCTGTCGATGCGGCCGTCGGTGAGGACGGCGACGTCGAAGCCGATCACCACGGCGGGGGCGTCGGCGGGGCCGAGGCCCCAGGTGAAGCGGACCTGGTCGTGATGGGCGTCGACGGGACCGGCCAGGGTGAATGTCCAGTCGGGGAACTGAGCCTGGACACCGGCGATGGCGGCCTCGAGTTCGGCGTGGCCGGTGACCGCGACCAGCGGGTCGACGTAGCGGGCCCGCGGCGTGAACAGACGGGCGACGGCGGAGCGGCGGGCGGCGGGCTCGCGGGTGTTCCACGCTTCCAGGTACTGTGCGACGACGGTGTTCATCTCGACCTCCGAAATAGGTTGTGAGCTGGTGTTTCGCTGGTTGTTCCTGCGATGGGCACAACGTTATGGCGCGAGGGGGGTCGGTCGAATCAGTCGCGTATAGGTACTTTTCCCGGCGCGGCTGCCCGCGGTACCGGTACGGCGATACGGTGGAGCCCATGCTGCACGGACGCGATGCCGAACAGGCCAGGATCGATGACCTGCTCAGCGGGGCGCGCGCGGGGCGAAGCGGGGCCATGGTGGTGCGCGGCGAGGCCGGGATCGGGAAGACCGCGCTGCTGGATTACGCGGCAGCGCAAGGTGTTCCGACAGTGCGTAGCGCGGGGATCGAGTCCGAGGCCGAATTGCCCTTCGCGGCACTGCATCTGCTGGTCCGGCCAGGTATGGAGCTCGTGCGCCACCTGCCGTCGCGGCAGCGTGACGCGCTCGAGTCGGCGTTCGGGCTCGGCGATGGCGCACCCGCCGATCGGATGCTGATCGGGCTGGCGGTACTGACCCTGCTCGCCGAGGAGGCAGCCGACGGGCCGCTGCTGTGCCTGATCGACGACGCGCATTGGCTGGACCGGGCCAGCGCGGAGGCACTGCTGTTCGCGGCGCGCAGGCTCGAGGCCGAGGGAGTGGTGATGCTGTTCGCCACGCGCTCGGGGCCGCAGGATTTTCCCGCGCCCGGGCTGACAGAACTCGCCCTGTCCGGTCTGCGTCCCGAGGCGTCGGCGGCACTGCTCGATGCCGGTACAACCCCGCTGAGTCCGGCCGTCCGGTATCGATTGCTCACCGAGTCGGGCGGTAATCCCCTTGCGCTGCTGGAACTTCCGGCAGCAGTCGGCGACGGCAGTGTCGACGATGCGAATCCGCTGCCGTTGTCGCAGCGGTTACAGCTGGCCTTCCACGGCCGCGTCACCCGCTTGCCCGCGGCGACGCGGACCGTGCTTCTGGTCGCGGCGGCGGCCGGTGCCGCGGACCTGGCGCCGATCCTGCGTGCCGCGGCCGGTCTCGGTGCGTCACTGCGGGATCTGCAACCCGCCCAGGACGCGGGCATGATCGGCACCGACGGTCAGGTGCTGACCTGGCACCACCCACTGCTGCGGTCGGCGGTGTATCAAGGCGCCGCGCTCACCGACCGGCTGGCCGCCCACCGCGCCCTGGCCGATGCACTGAGCGGCGACGACACCGCGGACCTGCGGGCATGGCATCTCGCCAGTGCCGCAACAGGTCCCGACGAGAACACCGCAACAACACTCGAGCACACAGCCGACCGTGCCCGGCGCCGCCACGGCCTCCATGCCGCCGTGACCGCCTACGATCGCGCGGCCGCGCTGAGCATCGACACGAACGCCCGCGTGCGCAGACTCGTCCTCGCCGCCGAGTCCGCGACAGAGGCGGGCCTCACCGACCGCGCAGAGCGACTGGCCGAGCGAGCCGCGTCCCTGTGGAGCGACGTCCGCGAGCCGGCGGGCGATGCCCCCGGCCCGCCAGCAACCGGCGGCCCGACGCAGCAGGCGGCGCGACCTGGCGAACGAGAGGCTGTCGGCGCTGCCGGGGTAGTCGGCGAGGGCGGCGAGCAGGGCAGTGCGGCCGAGGAAGGCGGAGCCGCGTTCGAGCTGCGGCTGGACCTGGTGCGTGCGCAGGCCGAATTCGCGGGCGGCAAACCGGGTTCCGCGCATCGGCGGTTGATGTCAGCGGCCGTCGCGATGCGCGAATCCGATCCCCGTGGCGCGGCTCGGATTCTGACCAAGGCCGTGCACACCGCCTGGTACCTCGGACCCGATGAGCTCGACGAGGTCGCCGATGTCCTGGCGACGCTGCGGCTGATGGAGGAAGACCCCGCGACGCCGATCGCGCGATACCTGACCGGGTCGGTGACAGGTCAGCGGGTCGCCGACCTGCGGGACGCGGCGGCCGCCGCCCGGACCGGCGGGGCGGACAGTCCGGCCGACCTGGTGCAGCTGTGCGGCAGCGGTTTGGTCGTCGGGCAGGACGAGCAGGTCGAGGAACTGGCCGGCGAGTTGATCAGGGAATGCCGGGAGCAGGGGCGGATCGGGTTGCTGGCGCCGCTGCTGTTCTTCCGATCGGAAGGGTTGTTGTTCGGCGGGCGACCGAGGGAGAGCCGGATCGCGGCCGAGGAAGGGCTGCGGATCGCACAGGACAGCGGACAGGCGCAGTGGATCAGTCAGATCCACGCATTTCTCGCGTATCTCGCGGCGCTACAGGGTGATTCGGCATCGTGTCGAGACCATGCCGAGCGTGCGGCGGCCGAGGAATTCGGCGGGCCGGGCGCGGTCGGTGCGTCGTGGGCGCACGCGGCCGTGGCGCTGCTGGCCCTCGGCGAAGGCAGGCTGGAGCAGGCAAGGACCGAGCTCGCGCAGATGACGATCGAACCGGCGCGGCACCACGTCATCGGGCTGCGCACACTGCCGGATCAGATCGAGGTGGCGGTTCGGCTCGGCGCGACCGACCGCGCGACCGAGGCGCTGGATCGGCTCACCGCCTGGTCGCAGCGGACCGAGCAGGAGTGGATCGCGGCGCTGGCGGCCCGTGGCCGGGCGTTGCTGGCCGACGGCCCGGCGGCCGAACAGCATTTCGTGGCCGCGCTCGCCGCCAACCGGCCGTTCGACGAAGCCCGCACTCGGCTGCTCTACGGCGAGTGGCTACGTCGCGACAAGCGCAAGGTCGACGCGCGGACCCAGCTGGAACAGGCGACAGCGCTGTTCGATCGGCTCGGCGCGGCACCGTGGAGCGAACGCGCGCGCACCGAACTGGGCGCGCTCGGTGTCGGAACCGGTACGCGTGCGAGCGGCGGCCCACTGAGCCTGCTCACTCCGCAGGAATCACAGATCGTGCGGCTGGCTGCGCAGGGATTGTCGAATCGGGAGATCGCGGCACGGCTGTTCCTGAGCCACCGCACCGTCGGCCATCACCTGTACAAGGCGTATCCGAAGCTGGGCGTGCTGTCGCGCGGTGAGTTGAGTTCGCTCGACCTGACGGAATGATCCGCCATCCGGGGTGCACGAACCTGGCCTGGTGCCCCGAATCAGTGGCGCGACGCGGTGCGGGTGGCGCCGACGGTCCAGCGAACGGCGGCGACCGCGGCGGCCGCCAGCACCGCGACCTGCGGCGACCCGATGATCAGCAGCAGCAGCGCGGCGACCACGAGCGCGGCAACGAGCGCCTCGAGCTTGTAGACCGGCCAAGCACTACCCGCGATGTCGACAGTCGCGGATGCTGCCGATGAGGTGAGCACTGCCATGCAGACCAGGATAGGCGTACATCGAAGTTCGGTCCACCGAACTTGTTCGAGTGGCTCTATCGGGAACATCACAGGGCGATGGTTCGTTGTGCAGGTCATGCCACTCACAGGAGAGTACGCACCGAGCACTTCGGACTGGGCACGCGAACAGGCCGAGACCTACGAGAACTCCGGCGGCGCCGAGGGCACCTCGTTGCAAGGCAAGCCCGTCATCCTGCTCACCACCAAGGGCGCCAAGACCGGCAAGCTGCGCAAGACGCCGCTGATGCGGGTCGAGCACGACGGCGAGTACGCCGTCGTCGCGTCGCTGGGCGGGGCACCGAAGAATCCCGTCTGGTACCACAACATCAAGGCCGATCCGCACGTCGAACTGCGCGACGGCACCACCACCAAGGACTACACCGCACGCGAGCTCGCCGGCGACGAGCGAGCGCAGTGGTGGGAGCGCGCGGTCGCCGTGTGGCCCGACTACGACGAGTACACGAAGAAGACCGATCGCGTGATCCCGGTCTTCGTCCTCACGCCGCGCTGAACCGCAGGTCCGAGCCCACCCGCCGTGGTCGCCACGGCGGGTGGTTCCGCTCGCCGAGCGCGCGAACCGCCTCGGTAGCATTGTCCGGGTGTCCCCCATCGCTGACGTCGCCGAAGTGTCCGTAATCCGTCCGCCGCTCACCGCGGACGAGATCGACGCCGCCGCCAAGCGAATTTCCGACATCATCGAGCCGACTCCGCTGCAGTACAGCGCGCGGCTGTCGGCGAGCACCGGTGCGCAGGTGTACCTCAAGCGCGAAGACCTCACCGCGGTTCGCTCCTACAAGCTGCGCGGCGCCTACAACCTGATGGTGCAGCTCACCGCCGCCGAGCGCGCGGCCGGTGTGGTCACCGCCAGCGCGGGCAATCACGCGCAGGGCGTGGCGTTCGCCTGCCGGGCGATGGGTGTGCGCGGGCGCATCTATGTGCCGACCACCACCCCCAAGCAGAAGCGCGACCGCATCCGCGTGCACGGCGGCGAGTTCGTCGAGCTGATCGCCGTCGGCGAGACCTACGACGCCGCGGCCGCGGCCGCCGCCGACGATGTCGCCCGCACCGGCGCCACCATGGTGCCGCCGTTCGACGACCCGCGCACCGCCGCGGGCCAGGGCACCATCGCCGCGGAGTTCCTCGACCAGCTCGGCACGGCCCCCGACCTGGTGATCGTCCCGGTCGGCGGCGGCGGCTGCCTCGCCGGCATCGGCACCTACCTGCGCGAACGCGCACCGCACACCGGTCTGCTGGCCGTCGAACCCGCGGGCGCGGCCTCGCTGACCGCTGCACTGGTCGCCGGCGCACCGGTGACGCTGCCCGAGATCGACCCGTTCGTCGACGGCGCCGCCGTGCGCCGCATCGGCGAACTGCCCTACCGGGCGGCGGCGTCGTTCGGCGGCCGGATGGTCTCGCATGCCTCGCTGCCCCTGCTCACCACACCCGGATCCTCCACCGGGACAGCGGCTTTCCGGGTGATGCTGGTCGACGAGGGCGCTATCTGCACCGCGATGCTCGACCTCTACCAGAGCGAAGGCATCATCGCCGAGCCCGCGGGCGCGCTGGCCACCGCGGCCTTGGCCGAGATCGACATCGCGCCCGACAGCACGGTCGTGGTGCTGGTCTCGGGTGGCAACAACGATGTGTCGCGCTACGGCGAGATCATCGAGCGCTCACTGGTGCACCGCGGTCTCAAGCACTACTTCCTGGTCGACTTCCCGCAGGAGCCCGGTGCGCTGCGCCGCTTCCTCGACGATGTCCTCGGCCCCGACGACGACATCACCATGTTCGAGTACGTCAAGCGCAACAACCGGGATACCGGGGCCGCACTGGTCGGCATCGAGCTCGGTGCCACCGACAATCTGGCGTCGCTGATGCACCGTATCGAGGAGTCCCCGATCCAGGCCGAACGCCTGGAACCGGGCTCCCCCGCCTATCGCTACCTGACGTAGGTCCGCCGCGCGGCGGTCACGCCGCCGCGCGGTCCTCGCGGTGTCCGGACGTGCGACTCGCGCGCACGCTCGACACGACCAGCGGCAGTAGCCAGCCCATGGCGAGCTGGTCGTAGGGCAGCAGTATCTGGTCGAGACGGTTGTGGACGTAGGCCACCGAGAGGCCCGACTGCGGGTCGACCCAGCCGAACGAACCGCCGAGCCCGATATGGCCGAAGCCGTGCCGCGCGCCGGGGACGGGCAACGAGTGGTAGCCCAGGTGCCACATCATCGGCAGGTAGAACAGCGCGTGGTCGAGCCGGTAGCTCTGCACCCGGCGGATCGCGGCGTGCGTGCTCTGCTGCAGGTACGGCGTGCCGTCGACGGTGACGCCGTCGGCCAGCGCCGCGTACATCTTCGCCAGTCCGGCGGCCGTCGCGACACCGTTGCCCGCGGGCATCTCGGTGTTCAGGATCGTGGGGTCGTCACCGTCGAGAATGCCGTCGAGGCCGGGCACGAACAGGCAGCGAGCGGCTGCGCCGAGCGGTCCGGGCAGCCGGAATCCGACATTGGCGAGGAAACTGGCGCCGACGGGATGCGCGGCGAAGCTCAGGTGCGCGCCGGCCAGCCGGGCGTATTCGGTCGACGAGTCCGCGGCGGGGCGACCGAGGTGGATGCCGTCGATACCGAGCGGATCGGTGACCTCGGTGCGGATCAGCTCGCTCATACTCCGGCCGGTCACGCCCCTGGCCAGGCCCGCGAGCAGCCAGCCGTAGGTCAGGGCGTGATAGGTGGGGGTGCCGAGCATCCGGTCCGGGGTGGCCAGTGCCAGGCGGTCCTCCATCAGCTCGTGATCGAGGGCTTCCGCGGCGGTGTTGGCGACCGAGGACAGCGACGACAGCCCGGAGCGGTGGGTGAGCACGTCGGCGACGGTGATCGCACCCTTGCCGTGCGCGGCGAAACGCGGCCAGTATTCGGCGACCGGCGCCTGATAGTCGATCAGTCCGCGGTCGGCGAGCCGGTGGATGACGGTGGCGGTGACACCCTTGGTCGCGGAGAACACGATCGCGCCGGTCTCGGCGTTCCATGGTCGGTCACCCGCACTACCGGTCCAGAAATGGGCGAGTGGTTCACCGTGCCGATAGATCGCGAGCGCACCGCCCGCGTCGCGGCGATGGCCGATCAAGGTGGCGAAAGCGCGCACCAGCGGACCGAATCCGGCCGGGGCGTAACCCCCGACACCGGCCGGGAGGGCAGCGCTGTCCTGCCCGTAAGCGTCGTTGCTCATCATCCGACTATACGGCGTTATGCCTATTCGGCAACGCCACGTTTCGGAATGTGGCCGACCCGTAGCCCGGCGTCATCACTCGGTGACCACCGTGCCCGCGCCGTCACCTTCCTCGAGCACGGCGAAACTGTGACCCGAAATCAGTGTTCCCGCACCGCTTTCGGTGGCAGGCGACCAGGCCAGCAGCACCCGACCGTGCACCGGGATCACCACTTCGTCCTCGGCGAGGTTGCACACCACCGAGATTCGGCCACGACGCAGGACGAACCAACGCTGTGCTTCGTCATAGTCGGCCCACACCCGTTCCAGCCATGGATCGGCGAACTCGGGCCGCGACTTGCGCAGGGCGAGCAGGCCGCGATAGCAGGCGAGCAATCGGGCATGCGGTTCGCGACCGACCTCGGTCCAGTCGAGCTTGGAGCGGGTGAAGGTGTCCGGGTCCTGCGGGTCGGGCACCTCGTCGCTGGACCAGCCGTGCTCGGCGAATTCGGCGCGGCGCCCGGTGGCGGTGGCCGCGGCGATGACCGGGTCGGTGTGGGAGGTGAAGAACTGGAACGGGGTGCGCGCGCCCCACTCCTCCCCCATGAACAGCATCGGCGTACTCGCCGAGAGCAGCACCAGCGCCGCCTTCACCGCGAGTTGACCCGGGGTGAGGTAGGCGCTGGGGCGATCACCGGTCGCGCGATTGCCGATCTGATCGTGATTGCAGGTGTAGCCGAACAGCGCGCTGCCGGGGACGAGGTCGCGACGCAGCGGCGCGCCGTGGGTGCGGCCGCGGAAGCTGGAATAGGTCCCGGCGTGGAAGAAGCCGTGGGTGAGTGTCTGCGTGAGGCAGGCCAGTGAGCCGAAATCTGCGTAGTAGCCCTGTCTTTCGCCGGAGACCGCGGTGTGCACGGCGTGGTGCAGGTCGTCGTTCCACTGGCCGGTGAGCCCGTAGCCGCCTGCCGCGCGCGGGGTGATCAGGCGGGGGTCGTTGAGGTCGCTTTCCGCGATCAAGCTGAGCGGTCGGCCCAGATGTGCTGCCAGCGCAGTGGTTTCGACGACGAGCTCGTCGAGCAGGTGTGTGGCGGTGCGGTCGACCAGCGCATGGACGGCATCGATACGCAAGGCGTCGAGGTGGAATTCGCGCAGCCAGCGCAGGGCGTTGTCGATGATGTAGGCGCGGACCGCGTCGGAGCCGGGGCCGTCGAGGTTGAGGCTCTGACCCCAGGTGTTGCGGCCCGCGGTGAGGTAGGGGCCGAAGCGCGGCAGGTAGTTGCCGCACGGGCCGAGGTGGTTGTAGACCACGTCGAGGCAGACCGCGAGACCACGGGCGTGGCAGGCGTCGACGAAGCGTTGCAGGCCGTCGGGGCCGCCGTAGCTTTCCTGTACCGCGTACCACCCGACGCCGTCGTAGCCCCAGTTGTGGGTGCCGTCGAAGGCGTTCACCGGCATGAGTTCGACAGTGGTGACGCCCAGTGTCACGAGATGGTCGAGGTGCTCGATCGCCGCGTCGAAGGTTCCCGCGGGGGTGAAGGTGCCGATGTGGAGTTCGTAGAACACCGAGCCGGCCACCGGTCGGCCGGTCCAGTTCCGGTCGGTCCAGGCCGTCTGATCGAGATCGTGGACTGCGGAGGTTTCGTGCACGCCGTCGGGTTGGCGAGCCGAGCGCGGGTCGGGCAACACCGTCGGGTCGTCGTCGATCAAGAAGCCGTAACGGGCACCCTGACCTGCGTCGACGCGGACCGACCAATTGCCGCCACCGTTTCTGCGCATCGGGTGCTCGACCCCGTCCAGTTGCAGCCGCACCGCCCCCGCCTCCGGCGCCCACACCCGAAACTGCCTCATCGGCCCAGCATCGCATGCCCCGCGCCGGTGTGCTCGATCAACGATTCACCGCGCGTGCGCGGCGACCCCGACCGGTCCCGCGCCGACGCACAGCGACTGCCGCTCGTCGAGGGATCTGATCCGCAGGGTGTCGCCACCTCCGAGCAGCCGGACGTACACGGTGTTCAAGCCCGCGCGCACGTCGGCGATCGTCTCGGTCTCGCCCTCGAAGGACAGCGCGATCCGGCCGTCCCGTTCGGCGTTGTAGTTCACCTGGGCGGTCCAGTCGCGGATCTGCATGGGGCCGTCGAGGGGGAGGTTGGCGCCGGTGGTGCCGTGCACGCGGTACCCGCAGCGGGGTTCGGGACCCTCGACGATGGCACGGTTCCACCAGACCTGCGCGTCGACGACGGCGCCCTCATCGGTGATCATTCGCAGGCGCGGAGTCGAGAGGGCGAAGGTGGTGGGGGTCGCGATCGGGGCGAAGACACGGTCGGTCATGTTCTCGGGGAAGGCCAACGGGTTCAAGACATTCCATGGAACCTCTTGGGGCAGCAGCGGCGCGTCGGCGGCGCCGGGGAGCGCGGCTCGCACGCCGCTCACGTAGGTGCGGGCCGGGCTCGGTTCCCAGGACCTGGTGAAGGTGATCGTCGAGTACACACTGCTCGCGAGGAACACGATGATCGCCGAGATACCCACTGCCTGCCGAGCTCGGCCATCACGACCCACCACGACCGGAGCCGATCCGCTGACGGGGCGCGCACGTGCCGGATCGATGTCAGCCGGAATTCGCCGGTGTGCGGGCTCGTTCGATCCGAATGCAGAACTCGACCGGCGCCGGCGGGGTGCCAGCGTGATCAACGCGAGCGCGACGGTCGCGATGACGGCGAAATCGGCGAAGTAGCGCACCGATTGGAGGAGCAGACCCGCGGTACTCGGGCCGTCACGCAGCAGGACGACGGGCGCGATGGTCAGGACCGCGTATCCGGCGGCGCTCACCCAGATCGCGATGACCCGGCAGCGGGTACGAATCGTCCACGCCGCGAACAGGATCAGCGACAGCCAGCTCAGCGCGACCAGCAAGCTCGGCGAGTCCGCCCACGGGGTGGCGGGTTGCCAGCGTTCCCAGCGCCATGGACCGCCGAACAGCGCGGGTACCAACCCGTCGGACAGCGCGCGGCTCCACAGGGACCCGGGATGTTCGGGAGCCGAGAGCCCCCTCGGACGTTGGATGACGAGCAGAAAACACGCCGACCACGTCAGCAGCACCGCGCCGCCCGCCGTCCACAGCGCGCCCCCACGCCGAGCGGCCGCCTGTACGGATCCGCCCGTCACGTGCGCGGCCAGCACTGCCACCGCGAAAGCCACCGGCAGCACGACCACCGATTTCTCGAAGAACAGCAACGCCACCGCGAACACCGCGGCCCCCGACACCGCATATCGACGCCGCCCGGTTCGCACCAACAGCACCGCGTCCGCGCTCACCCACGCCAGTGCGATCTGCAACGGCAGCGCGTTCACCGCCGCCGACCACCAGGCGAACGCGGGCACCGTCAACGGGACGAACAGGTAGAACGCCAGGGGTCCGAGCAGGCGGGTGCGGACCCCGAGCAGCACGATCAACAGTCGCAGCACCGCCAGCGAAGCGAGCAGTTGCAACCCGGTCAGCACCACGACGGCGGCTGCCCAATTCAACGGCGCCACCTCGGTGACCAGCCAGGTCAGCACGAACGCCAACGGCATCACGTGCCCGTCATGACTGGTGAACAGCAATTCCGTCGAGAACACCGGCTGGCTGCTCACCCGGCCGATCAGCAGGAAATCGTCCCAGTAGAAGAATCCGGACGCGGCCACCCAGCCGCGCAGGACCAGCTGCGCCACGATCAGCGCCGCCGCGACGAGCAGCACCGTCCGCCCGGTGATCCGCCACGGCACCGGCCGCGACGGGTCACGGGAGTGCGGTGGCGAGTCGAGCAGCGGCACGGACGTCACGTCTCTCGACGCTAGCCCGTAGTTCGCGAGGCGGCCATCACGACCCACCACAGAGGAGTCACCGAGGGGCTGTGTCCGCGGACAGTCCAGTTTTGGACTGATCTGTTCAAAATGTGTTACGGTCGTCGGCATGGCCAGACCCAAAGAATTCGACGAGCACCGCGCCGTGGACGCCGCGATGCGGGCGTTCTGGTCCGCCGGTTACGAGGCAACCTCCACCCAGGACCTCTGCGCCGCGACAGGCCTGGGCCGCAGCAGCATCTACAACACTTTCACCAGCAAGCGCGATCTGTTCGATCGAGCTCTGCGCCACTACATGACCACCCAGAACGCCCCCCTCTTCGACATCCTCGACAGCGACGCACCGGCCAGGGAGCGGATCGCCGACATCCTGCGCCGGACCGCCGAGGCGCCCGAAACCGAACCGTCGGGCTGCCTCGTGGTGAACTCGATCGTCGAACTCGCCCCCCACGATGCCGCTGCGCGCGCGCTCCTGGATGCCGATGGCGAACGCCGTCTCGACGCACTCACGGCGACTGTCGAAAGTGGCCAGCGCGCAGGCGAATTCGCCGCCGATCGGGATGCACGCGCCATCGCCCAGTTCCTGACCGCCACCATCAGCGGCATGCGCGTCGCGGCGCGGGGCGGAGCGGATCACGCCACCCTGACCGCGATCGCCGAGACCGCGATGCACTGCCTCTGAGATCCACCTGCCCCCACCGTCTTTCATCATGGCTTGATTTTGAACTGATTGATCCAAAATAGTTCGACGTACGAGAGGTTGTCATGCCGACCGCTGTCTACATCCTGGGCCTGTCCATCTTCGCCCAGGGCACCTCCGAGCTGATGCTGGCCGGACTCCTCCCCGACCTGGCCGCCGACCTGGGAGTCTCCATTCCCCGTGCGGGACTGCTCATCTCGGCCTTCGCGCTCGGCATGCTGGTCGGCGCGCCACTGCTGGCCGTGGTGACGCTGCGCTGGCCACGCCGTGACGCACTGCTGGCCTTCCTCGCGATCTTCGTCGCGGCGCACGTCGTCGGCGCGCTGAGCGGCGACTACTCGGTGATCTTCGCGACCCGGGTGGTGAGCGCCTTCGTCTACGCGGGGTTCTGGGCGCTGGCGGCGGCGACCGCGGTGAGCCTGGTGGCCCCGCAGTTACGCGGACGAGCGATGAGCATCGTCGCGGGTGGACTCACCATCGCCACGATCATCGGGGTGCCCGCGGGCACCGTCATCGGCCAGCATCTGGGCTGGCGCGCGGCTTTCTGGGCGGTCGCCGGGCTGTCCGCACTGACGATGATCGGTGTGTTCACGAAGATTCCCGGCGGTCGACCCGCCAGGGTCGCGGACTTGCGGGGCGAATTGCGGGTGATGGCGAATGTGCGGCTGTGGGTGTCCTACGGCGCCACCGCGCTGTCGACGGGTTCGGCGTTCGTCACCTTCGCCTACCTCGGCGCGATGCTGGCCGACACCACCGGCATCTCGGCGGCGTGGGTCCCGGCGGTGCTGGGTCTGTACGGCGTCGGCGGGTTGATCGGTATCACGATCGGCGGTCGATTCGCCGACGCGCACCCGTTCCGCACGCTGTACGTGGGTGCCGCGGGGATGACGGTGATCGCGGCCGCGATCGCTGTCACCGCGCGCTTCCCCGCCCCGACGATCGTGCTCGTCTTGTTGCTCGGCGCTGTCGGTTTCGCTACGAACCCGGCCCTGAACACCCGCGTTTTCACGCTGGCCGACGGCGCCCCGACACTGGCCGCGGCGACCAACTACTCGGCGTTCAATGTCGGAATCACCGTCGGTCCATGGCTGGGCGGACTGGCCATCGGCGCGGGGCTCGGCTTCGCTTCGGTCGGCTGGATCGGCGCCGGACTCGGGCTGGCCATGCTCGCCACCGTCGGGCTGTCCCATCGGCTGGAACGTGAACCCCGCACGGCCGCTGGCACTTCCGAGCCGCGACTACCAGCGCTCACCCACCCGTAGACCATGAGACGTCGAAACCACCCGCGACAGATACGGGTGGTTTCGACGTCTCGGGCTCAGCCCAGGCAGCCCGGGCCGAGTAGCGCTTTCAGGTCCCCCATCAACGCGGAGGAGGGAGACACTCGCCAGGCGTCGTCGAGTTTGAGCATGGTGGTCTTCTCCCGGGCGCCGACATGACGGATGAAGACATCCGAGGTGCCCTGGTGCCGGGTGAGGACCTTCTTCAGCTCACCGAGCTTGTCGGGCGTGCACATCCGGGTCGTCATCACCACCGCCACCGGCTTGGCCACGCCGATGGCCGAGAGGTCGGGAACGACGAGGTCGTTGGCGATCAGGGAGATGCGGTCGTCACGCACCGAGACGCGGGCCTTCACCAGCACCACGGCGTCTTCGACCACATCCATGCCGTACACCGAGTACGACTGCGGGAAGAACAGCACCTCCACGCCACCGGTGAGGTCTTCCAATTGGGCCGAGGCCCAGGCCAACCCGTTCTTGTTGATCCGGCGGTTCACCGAGGCGAGGATGCCGCCGATGGTCACCTGCGCGCCGTCCTTGACGTCGCCTTCCAGGATCGCCGGGATGGGGGTGTCGACCTGCGCTGCCAGCACGTGCTCGACGCCGTTGAGCGGGTGGCCGGACACGTAGAGGCCCAGCATCTCCCGTTCGAGGGCGAGCTTGTGCTTGGTCTCCCATTCGTCCTCGGGGACTTTGACATTGAAGACCGACGCCATCGAGTCGTCGCCGTCGCCGAGGCCGCCGAACAGGTCGAACTGGCCGATCGCCTCGGCCTTCTTGGTCGACATCACCGCGTCGATCGCGTCGGAGTGGATCAGCAGCAAGCCCTTGCGCGGATGCCCGAGGGAGTCGAATCCGCCTGCCTTGATCAGGGATTCGGTGACCTTCTTGGAGCAGGCGATCGCGTCGATCTTGTTCAGGTAGTCGGAGAAGTCGGTGAACTTCGACTTCTCCTTGCGCGCGGTGATGATCGAGCCGACCACGTTGGTGCCGACGTTGCGGACCGCGCCGAGACCGAACCGGATATCGGTGCCGACGGAGGCGAAGTTCAGCTCCGATTCGTTGACATCGGGCGGCAGCACCGTGATACCCATCTTGCGGCAATCCGACAGGTAGATGGCGGCCTTGTCCTTGTCGTCACCGACGGAGGTGAGCAGACCGGCCATGTACTCGGCCGGGTAGTTGGCCTTGAGGTAGGCCGTCCAGAAGGAGACGAGGCCGTAGCCGGCGGCGTGCGATTTGTTGAACGCGTACCCGGCGAACGGGAGAATCGTGTCCCACAGCGCCTTGATGGCGGGCTCGGAGAAGTCGTTGGCCAGCATGCCGTCACGGAAGCCGGCGTAGGCCTCTTCCAGGACGGACAGCTTCTTCTTACCCATGGCGCGGCGCAGGATATCGGCTTGGCCGAGCGAGTACCCGGCTACCTTCTGCGCGATCTGCATGATCTGTTCCTGATAGACGATCAGGCCGAAGGTGTCGGCCAGGATCTCTTTCAGCGGCTCTTCGAGTTCGGGGTGGATCGGTTTGACTTCTTGCCGGTTGTTCTTGCGGTCGGCGTAGTCGTTGTGGGCGTTCATGCCCATCGGGCCGGGGCGGTACAGCGCGAGGACGGCGACGATATCGCCGAAGCCGGTGGGTTGCATGCGGCGCAGCAGGTCGCGCATGGCGCTGCCGTCGAGCTGGAACACGCCGAGGGTGTCGCCGCGGGCGAGCAGTTCGTAGGTGGCCGGGTCGTCGAGCGGCAGGTTGTCCATGTCGAGATCGATGCCGCGGTTGGCCTTGATGTTCTCCAGGGCGTCACCGATGACGGTGAGGTTGCGCAGGCCGAGGAAGTCCATCTTCAGCAGGCCGATGGCCTCGCACGACGGGTAGTCCCAGCCGGTGATGATCGCGCCGTCCTGGGCGCGCTTCCACACCGGGATCGCGTCGGTGAGCGGCTCCGAGGACATGATGACCGCGCAGGCGTGCACGCCCGCGTTGCGGATCAGGCCTTCCAGGCCTTTCGCGGTCTCGTAGATCTTGGCGATGTCGGGGTTGGAGCCGATCAGTTCGCGGACCTCGGCGGCTTCCTTGTACCGCTCATGGTCAGGATCGGTGATGCCGGAGACCGAAATGTCCTTGGCCATGATCGGCGGCGGCAACGCCTTGGAGATCTGGTCGGCGATGGCGAAACCGGGCTGGCCGAACAGGACTCGCGCGGAGTCCTTGATCGCGGCCTTGGTCTTGATGGTGCCGAAGGTGATCACCTGGGCCACGCGGTCGCTGCCCCACTTCTCGGTGGCGTAGCGGACCATCTCACCGCGGCGGCGATCATCGAAGTCGATATCGATATCGGGCATCGACACGCGCTCGGGATTGAGGAATCGCTCGAACAGCAGACCGTGCGGAATGGGATCGATATTGGTGATACCCATCGCGTAGGCGACCAGCGAACCGGCGGCCGAACCACGACCGGGACCGACCCGGATACCGACCTCGAGCGCGTGCTTGATCAGGTCACCGACGACGAGGAAGTAGGCCGGGAAACCCATCTCGCAGATGACTTTGAGTTCGAAGTCGGCACGGTCGAGGTATTCGCGCGAGGGACCGTCCGGGAAGCGGCGATCGAGACCGTCGAGGACTTCCTTGCGCAACCAGCTGGCCTGGTCGTGGCCTTCGGGCACCGGGAAGATCGGCATCCGGTCGCGGTGTGCCCAGACGTCGTCGTAGGACTGCACGCGCTCGCCGATGAGCTCGGTGTTGTCACACGCGCCGGGGACCTCGGCGTCCCAGATGGCACGCATCTCCGCGGCGGACTTGAGGTAGTAGCCGTCACCGTCGAACTTGAAGCGGGTCGGGTCCGAGAGCGTCTTGCCGGTCTGAATGCACAGCAGCGCTTCGTGGTTGACCGACTGGTCCTTGGTGACGTAGTGGCAGTCGTTGGTGGCGATCGGCGGGATGCCGAGCTGGTTGCTGATGTCGATCAGGCCCTCGCGGACCCGGCGCTCGATGGACAGACCGTGGTCCATCACCTCGAGGAAGAAGTTGTCGGCGCCGAAGATCTCCTGCCACTTCGCGGCGGCTTCGAGCGCTTCGCGGTCGTGGCCCAGACGCAGGCGGGTCTGCACTTCACCCGACGGGCAGCCGGTGGTCGCGATGATGCCCTCGGCGTGCTGGGCGATGATCTCCTCGTCCATGCGCGCCCACTTGCCGAGCTGGCCCTCGATCGAGGCGAGCGAGGACAGCTTGAACAGGTTGCGCAGGCCGGTCGCGTTCTCGGCGACCATCGTCATGTGGGTGTAGGCACCCGAGCCCGAGACGTCGTCGCCCTTCTGACCCGGATCGCCCCACTTCACCCGCTTGGTGTCGAAGCGCGAGCCCGGTGCGATGTAGGCCTCGATGCCGATGATCGGCTTGATGCCCGCCTTCTTGGCCGAGTTGTAGAACTCCGAGGCGCCGTACATGTTGCCGTGGTCGGTCATGCCGACCGCGGTCATGCCCAACCGATCCGCCTCCGCGAACAGCGGCGAGATCTTCGCCGCTCCATCGAGCATCGAGTACTCGGTGTGGTTGTGCAGGTGAACGAACGATCCGGACGGAGCCAAGACGGTCCTTCCTCCCATAGAGTCGGCGGGGGTTGGCCTTGGCATTCTATGCACGGGGGTCCGACAGATTCGGCACGCCACGAACCGCGCCTGGGCGAGGGGCGGCGTGTCGTGGTGAACGTCACCGACGGGCCCTCGATCTCGCGAAGAAGGCGGCCTGATCCGATTCCGGCGCCCACCCCGACATAATCGATCGGTGCACACCGATCGGCCGACTCGATGACCCCCTTCATCGTGGCCGCCGCGGCCCTCGCCCTGCTGGTCGTGGCGTTGCTGGTCTGGCGGCGAACCCAGCGGGTCGTCACCACACCCGCCCAGCGGGCCGTCCACCAAGCACTGCACACCGCGTCGCTGGCCGCCGTGCCGTTGCGGCGCGGGCTGACCGAGGAGTCCGCGAGTGAAGCGGCGCCACACCTGCGGGCGCTCGCCGGTGCCGAGGCGCTGGGTGTGGCCGATGCCGAGGGGACGCTGCTGGCGTGGGACGGTCCGCAGACCGGGATGTTCGCCTCGTTCGCCGAGGCGGCGCGCCGCGCCGTCGCCGATGAGCGGCCCGTGCTGGTCACCGGTGACGAGCACACGTTGATCGCGCAACCGTTGCCGATCGACACGGGGGCGGCGGTCGGTGCGCTCGGCATGGTGACGACCGGGAAGCCGGGGCCCGGCATGCTCGGGGCGGTCGCGGAGGTGGCGCGCTACGCGTGTGGACAGCTGGAACTCGCCGAGCTCGACGCGTCGAGGGCGCGGGTCGACCGGGCGGAATTGCGGGCGCTGCGAGCCCAGATCAGCCCGCATTTCATCTACAACGCGCTCAACACGATCGCCTCGTTCGTCCGCACCGACCCGGATCGGGCTCGCGAACTGATCCTCGAATTCGCCGACTTCACCCGCTATTCCTTCCGCGCCGCAGGCGAATTCACCGTGCTCGCCGACGAACTGCGCAACATCGAGCGATATCTGGCATTGGAACAGGCCCGCTTCGGCGACGCGCTCGACGTGCGGCTGCGCATCGCACCAGAAGTTCTCGGTGTCGTGCTGCCCTTCCTCGCCTTGCAGCCACTCGTCGAGAACGCGGTCCGGCACGGCCTCGCCGGCGGCGGCCGAGGCGGCCAGCTGAGCATCGTCGCCACCGACGCCGGCACCGACTGCCTGATCAGTGTCGAAGACGACGGCATCGGCATGGACCCGGACCTGTTGCGCTCCGGCGCACTCGACGCCGTCGACACCGGCTCCGGCCCCGCCCGCACCGGCGAGGCGGCCCACGTGGGCCTGGCCAACGTGGACGACCGCCTCCGCGCCGCTTTCGGCAACGACTACGGCCTGGTCGTGGAAACCGCACCCGGCGCAGGCACGAAAGTCAGCATGCGGGTCCCGAAGTTTCGCGCCGGTATTCGGGCCTGATCCCGGTCTCATGGCGGCGTTCGGCACCGCCGCCGACCCTGCCGGTTACGATGGATGGGTTGTGACTTGGAACACCGATGAACCCTCGACCGCTCTGCGGGTGCTCGCCGTCGATGATGAGAAACCGGCGCTGGACGAGCTCGTGTATCTGCTGAGCACGCAGGCGGGAGTCGGTGAGATCTATCGGGCCGGTGAAGCGACCGGGGCTTTGCGGTTGTTGCGGGCACATCCGATCGACGCGGTATTTCTCGATATCGATATGCCGGGGCTCACGGGGATGGAATTGGCGGGAATCCTGTCGGAATTCGCTGAGCCGCCCGCGGTGGTGTTCGTGACCGCACACGACGATCACGCGGTGGCAGCCTTCGATCTGGGGGCCGTGGATTACCTGTTGAAGCCCCTGCGAGGTGCTCGATTGGGTGAGGCGGTGCGACGGATCCTGGCGGGGCGTATTTCGGTGCCCGCGACGGTCGTGGCGCAGTCCGCGCATCCGAGCGAGGTGATTCCGGTGGAGCTCGGCGGGGTGACCACCTTGGTGAACCGGGCTGATGTGGCGTGGGTCGAAGCGGATGGGGATTACGCACGGTTGCACACCGGCAGCGGGTCGCATTTGGTGCGAATTCCGCTGTCGGCGCTGGAATCACGGTGGGAGGATGCCGGATTTCTGCGGGTGCATCGGTCCTATCTGGTGGCCTTGCGATTGGTGACCGGGCTGCGGAGCGCGGGCAACGCGACGGTGGTGTGTCTGCGGGCCGAAGGGGCGGCGGGCGCGGTGGAATTGCCGGTGAGTCGTCGCCAGGTGCGCGAACTCAAGCAGCGGCTGGTGCACGGACCTCGACAGAACTGGTCACAGCGGTGACGGGTCCGCAGCGACCGCCGCGGGAACGCGTGGTGCTGGCGCAGCGGCGGGGTGCGCGCCAGGTGCGCACGCGCACGGAGATGGTCGAGCAGACCGACCTCGGCACGGCGCTGATCGGCGGGCTGATCCGGGCGCAGCTGGGCCTGGCATTGCGCCTGGGACTGATGGTGGCGGTCGGGTTCGGCGCGCTGCCGGTGCTGTTGCGCGTCGACGCGATCGCCGAGGCGACAGTGGCCGGCATCCGGCTGCCCTGGCTGATTCTCGGCGTGCTCGCGTTCCCGGCGCTGTACGCGGTGGGGTGGTCGTATGTTCGCCTCGCCCAGCGCAACGAAGACGATTTCCTGGAACTGGCCGGGGACTGACACATGCCGTACGAGCTGTCGACAGCGCCGTATGGGCCTGACCGCGCCCGCGGATCGAAACCGGCACCGTCGGGCGGGCCGAGCTCATGAGCCCCGACAATCCGGCGCTCACGGTCGCCGCACTGCTGCTGGCGGCGCTTGCCACCGTCGGCATCGGGTTTTATGGAGTGCGCCTGTCTCGCACGACTTCGGATTTCCTGGTCGCGTCACGCACGGTGGGTTCGCGATGGAACGCCGCAGCGGTCTCCGGTGAATATCTTTCCGCCGCTTCCTTTCTCGGCGTCGCCGGACTGATCGCCAAATACGGTGCGGACGCCCTGTGGTATCCGGTGGGTTTCACCGCGGGCTATCTGGGCCTGCTGATGTTCGTGGCCGCCCCGCTGCGCCGATCCGGCGCGTACACCGTGCCGGACTTCGCCGAATTCCGGTTGGGATCTATTCGGTTGCGGCGCATGGCCGCCGGTCTCGTGGTGCTGGTCTGCGCGGTGTATCTGATTCCGCAGTTCCAAGGAGCCGGATTGACGCTGCACATTCTGCTCGGCGTACCCGCCTGGGTGGGGGCGGTCGCGGTGGGCGCGATCGTGTCGGCGAATGTGATCGGCGGCGGCATGCGGTCGGTGACCCTGGTGCAGGCATTCCAGTATTGGCTGAAATTGACCGCGGTGGCGGTACCCGCATTGGTGCTCGGAATGCATTTCCTCGCCGACGAACGACCGGTCGCCACCCCGGTGCCACCCACGGTCGACGAGCGCACCACCGTCGACATCTCGACCGATGTCGTCGTGCACCTCGACGTGTCGCAGCAGGTGACGATCACCGGAACACTCGACGGACACCCCACCGCGGGTCCGGTCGTGCTGACACCGGGCAACCACACCCTCGACGAAGGCACCGAACTGATCCTCGCGCCGGGCTCGGCCGTTCCGGTGGTGGCCGGCGCACCGGCCGACGGCGCCGGCTGGGTGGCGCCCGGCGGCGGATTCGGCGGGGAACACCCGCAGTACCAGGTGTTCTCGCTGATCGTGGCGACCTTCCTCGGCACCATGGGATTACCCCACGTGCTCGTCCGCTTCTACACCAATCGCGACGGCCCGTCCGCGCGCCGGACCGCGCTGACGGTGATCGGGCTGGTCGGCGTCTTCTACCTGTTCCCGATCTTGCTCGGCGTCTTCGCCCGCCTCTACGTGCCCCAACTGCTGATCACCGGCGCCTCCGACGCGGCCGTCGTGCTGCTGCCCGGTGCAGTGCTCGGTGGACTCGGTGGACAGCTGCTGGCCGCGCTGGCGGCGGCCGGGGCGATCGCGGCGTTCCTGTCCACCTCGTCGGGGCTGCTGGTCAGCTTGGCGGGGGTGCTCAGTACCGACGTGCTGCGCGGCCGGATCCGGGACTTCCGCCTCGCAGCCCTGGTCGCGGGCCTGGTCCCGCTGACGCTCGCGGTCACCGTGGCGTCCCTGGATCTGTCGCGCACTGTCGCCCTGGCCTTCTCGGTGGCCGCGTCGACGCTGTGCCCGCTGCTCGTGCTCGGCATCTGGTGGCGCGGACTCACCGCGACCGGCGCGGCCGCGGGCATGCTCACCGGCGGGGTCACCGCGGGCGGAGCGACCGTGCTGGCGGTGCTCGGTGGCGTCTCCCCCGACCTGGCGAACGGCTGGCCGGCCGCGATCGTCGACTATCCGGGCGCGGTCAGTGTTCCGCTGGCCTTCGCGGTGACCATCCTGGTGAGCCTCGCCACCACGGGTCAGGATCCCCGGGCGGTGGCGGGGGTGTTCCTGCGCATGCACGCCCCCGAACGGCTCGGGATGAGTGCCGATCGCGACCCCGAAACCGCCACTCATCGGTGATCTCGCACCGACCGTTCGTCGCACCACACCGACCGCTCACCGCACGGGCGGCCACCTTCACCGAGTGACCCACGCCACACCCTCATGCGCCCGCGTCCGGGGACCTACCGTCATCTCCACGCACGACCCCCTTCACGCTAGGACGACCGGCATGACCCAAACCGACACCGAGGCGCCAGATCCGCGCACGCCGAGTGCCGACGAATGGCTCGCGGTACAAGCGAGTCCGCAGTTCCAAGATCTGCGAAACCGGCTGCGCCGCTTCATCTTCCCGATGACCGCGCTGTTCCTGGTGTGGTACCTGAGTTATGTGCTGCTCGGCGCGTACGCGCACGACTTCATGGCCCAGAAGGTCTTCGGCAACATCAACGTGGGCCTGCTGCTCGGACTCGGGCAGTTCGTCTCCACGTTCCTCATCACCGGGCTCTACGTCCGTTTCGCCAACCGTGAACTGGATCCGCGCGCCGCGGCCATCCGCGAAGAACTCGAAGGGGGCCAGGCATCATGAGCGTCACCCTTGCCGCGTCTTCGACGGTGGGCAATCCCATCGCCAACATCGCCATTTTCCTGCTGTTCGTCGCGGTCACCATGGTGGTGGTGATCCGGGCCAGCCGCAACAACGCCAGTGCCGCCGACTATTTCACCGGCGGACGCGGCTTCTCCGGTCCGCAGAACGGCATCGCCATCGCCGGTGACTACCTGTCGGCTGCGAGCTTCCTCGGCATCGCGGGCGCGATCGCCGTCTACGGCTACGACGGGTTCCTGTATTCGATCGGGTTCCTCGTCGCCTGGCTCGTCGCGCTGCTGCTGGTGGCCGAAATGCTGCGCAACACCGGCAAATTCACCATGGCCGACGTCCTCAGCTTCCGGCTGAAGGAAGGCCCGGTGCGCACCGCGGCCGCGCTGACCACCCTCACGGTCTCGCTGTTCTATCTGCTCGCGCAGATGGCGGGCGCCGGCGGCCTGGTGGCGCTGCTGCTCGATATCTCCAGCCGCACCGGGCAATCCATCGTCATCGCGGCCGTCGGTGTGCTGATGATCGTGTATGTGCTGGTCGGTGGCATGAAGGGCACCACCTGGGTGCAGATCATCAAGGCGGTGCTGCTGATCGCGGGCGCCGCGCTGATGACGGTGATGGTGCTGGCGAAGTTCGGCTTCAACTTCTCCGACATCCTCGGTGCCGCACAGGAATCGGTGAGCGAGTCCACCAGCAAGGCGGTCGCCGCCCGCGACGTGCTCGCGCCCGGCGCGCAATACGGCGGCAGCGAGATGTCGAAGCTGAACTTCCTGTCGCTGGGCCTGGCCCTGGTACTCGGCACCGCGGGTCTGCCGCACGTGCTGATGCGCTTCTACACGGTCCCGACCGCGAAAGAGGCTCGGCGCTCGGTGGTGTGGGCGATCGGCCTGATCGGCGCCTTCTACCTGTTCACCCTGGTGCTCGGCTACGGCGCGGCGGCCATCGTGGGCCCGGACAAGATCCTCGCCGCGGCGGGTGGCCAGAACTCGGCGGCGCCGCTGCTGGCGTTCGAACTCGGCGGGGTGATCCTGCTCGGGGTGATCTCGGCGGTCGCGTTCGCGACGATCCTCGCGGTCGTGGCCGGTCTCACCATCACCGCGTCGGCCTCGTTCGCCCACGACATCTACGCCAGCGTGCTCAAGAAGGGCAACGTCGACGAGGTCAAGCAGGTACGGGTCTCGCGGATCACCGCGGTGGTGATCGGTGTCCTCGCGATCGGTCTCGGCATCCTCGCCAACGGCCAGAACATCGCGTTCCTGGTGGCGCTGGCGTTCGCGGTGGCGGCGGCGGCGAACCTGCCGACGATCCTGTACTCGCTGTTCTGGAAGCGCTTCAACACCACCGGTGCGCTGTGGTCGATGTACGGCGGCCTGATCTCGACCATCGTGCTCATCGTGTTCTCGCCCGCGGTGTCGGGCAACAAGACCGCGATGATCAAGGGCGCGGATTTCGACTGGTTCCCGCTGTCCAACCCGGGCATCGTGTCCATTCCGCTGGCCTTCGTGCTCGGCATCCTCGGCACCTACCTGGGTGGCCGCGGTGAGCAGGTCGACCAGGCCAAGGCCGCGGAGATGGAAGTCCGGTCCCTGACCGGCGTCGGTGCGGAGAAGGCGATCTCGCACTGACGCCAACCCTGCCCGTGCCGGTGGTTCGCCCCACCGGCACGGGTTGTACCCCCATGCTTTTCGAAGGAGAGATTCTTGTGACCAGTTACCCGCCCGCCCCGGAGTTCGTCGCGCAGGCCAATGCCGATGCCGCGCTGTACGAGCGGGCGCGCACCGACCGCGACGGTTTCTGGGCCGAGCAGGCCAACCGGCTGCACTGGCACAAGCCCTTCACCGAGGTACTCGACTGGACCGATGCGCCGGTCGCGCGCTGGTTCGGCGACGGCGAGCTCAACGTCGCCTACAACTGCCTCGACCGCCACGTCATCGACGGCCACGGCGACCAGGTCGCCATCCACTGGGAAGGCGAACCCGGCGACTCCCGCGCGATCACCTACGCGGAGTTGCTCGATGAGGTGTGCAGGGCCGCGAACACTTTCACCGCATTAGGACTCGAGGCGGGCGATCGCGTGGCGATCTACATGCCGATGGTGCCCGAGGCGATCGTGACGATGCTGGCGTGCGCACGGCTCGGTCTCACGCATTCGGTGGTGTTCGCCGGGTTCTCCCCCACGGCATTGCGCCAGCGGGTCGACGACGCTGAGGCCAGGTTGATCGTGACCACCGACGGGCAGTGGCGTCGCGGCAAGCCCGCCGCGCTGAAGTACGCCGTCGACGAGGCGCTGGGTTCGGATCCGTCGAGCGTCGAGCATGTGCTGGTGGTGCGCCGGGTCGGCCTCGACGTGCCGTGGACCGAGGTGCGCGATCTGTGGTGGGACGAAACCGTCGCTGTCGCTTCGCCTTCCCACGATGCACAGCCCTTTCCCGCCGAACACCCGCTGTTCATCCTCTACACCTCCGGCACCACCGGAAAACCCAAGGGCATCCTGCACACCACCGGCGGCTACCTCACCCAAACCGCCTACACCCACCACAACGTCTTCGACCACAAAGCGGGACAGGACATCTACTGGTGCACCGCCGACATCGGCTGGGTCACCGGGCACAGCTACATCGTCTACGGTCCCCTCGCCAACCGCGCGACGCAGATCGTGTACGAGGGCACTCCGAACTTCCCTGACGAGAATCGTCATTTCGAGATCATCGAGAAGTACGGCGTCACGATCTATTACACCGCCCCGACATTGATCCGCACGTTCATGAAGTGGGGCCGCGACATCGCCGACGCGCACGACCTGAGCACGCTGCGACTGCTGGGCTCCGTCGGCGAACCGATCAACCCCGAAGCCTGGCGCTGGTACCGGGAAGTCTTCGGCGCCAACGAGACTCCTATCGTCGACACCTGGTGGCAGACCGAGACCGGCGCCATCATGATCGCGCCGCTGCCCGGCGTCACCGACACCAAACCCGGCGCCGCGATGGGCCCGCTGCCGGGGATCTCCGCGAAAGTCGTCGACGACGAGGGCACACCGCTGGGTCCCGACGGGTCCGGTCTGCTCGTCCTGGATCAGCCGTGGCCGTCGATGCTGCGCGGCATCTGGAACGACATGGACCGCTACCGCGAAACCTATTGGCAGCGTTTCGCTTCCGAAGGCTGGTATTTCGCCGGGGACGGGGCCAAGCTCGATACCGACGGTGATCTGTGGATTCTGGGGCGCGTCGACGACGTGATGAATGTGTCCGGTCACCGCATCTCCACCGCCGAGGTGGAATCCGCGCTCGTCGGGCACCCGGCCGTCGCCGAGGCCGCGGTGGTCGGTGCGTCCGACGAGACCACCGGGCAGGGAATCGTCGCCTTCGTCATCCTCACCGGATCGGCGACCACGGCCGACGGGCTCGTGTCGGAGCTGAAGGCGGCGGTGTCGCTCGAGATCAGCCCGATCGCGCGGCCACGCGAAATCCACATCGTGCCGGAACTGCCCAAGACCCGCAGCGGCAAGATCATGCGCAGGCTGCTGCGTGATGTCGCCGAGGGACGCGAGCTCGGCGACACCTCGACACTGGTCGATCCGACGGTGTTCGAGTCGATCGCCACCGCGTGACGACAGGACAACAGCCCGCGCCACCGGTCGGTGGCGCGGGAAGCATCGGCCGGGCCCTGTCACCGTGGACCGGACCCGAACCTGCCGAAAGGACACAGCGTGAGCGCGCCGGATGGACGTAGTCCGCGCGGCACCGGGCATGCTGGGACGGTGGAGATACCTATGTTCCCGCTGGGAGCGGTGCTGCTACCCGGTGAGTCGTTGTCGTTGCAGATCTTCGAGCCGCGGTACGTAGCGCTGATCGAGGACTGCATGGACGGTCGGCGGGAGCCGGAATTCGGTGTCGTGCTGATCGCGCGCGGGCACGAAGTGGGCGGCGGTGAGGTACGCACGGAAGTGGGCACCGTCGCCCGGATCACCGAGGTCATCGAACTGCCCGGCTCGCGATACCGGCTGCGCTGCAAAGGAACCGACCGCATTCGCATCGAGAAATGGCTCGTCGACGCGCCGTATCCCCAGGCGGAAGCCGAGACCTGGCCGGACGACCCCGGCATCGACGACAGCGCGTTGCTGGCGGGTTTGCGGGAACGCGCGGATCGCCTGCACACCCTCACGGCCCAGTTCGCGCGACGCAACGGCATCCGCCGTCCGCCGCCGTCGGCCTCGCTGAACGATCTGTCCGATGATCCGACCACTCGCTCCTACGAGCTCGCGGCTCGCCTGCCGATCGGACCGACCGACCGTCAGTCGGCCCTGTCCGCCCCGAACGCGCACAGCCGGCTCGAGGCCCTGTCCACCTCCGTCGACGACGCGATCGCGATGATGGAGTTCCGGCTGCTGTGACGTCAGCCCGCCGGCGCGAGGGTGATCACGATCTTCGCGCGGGCGTGTTCGGTCTCCATGTACTCGATGGCGGCCGGCGTATCCGCCAGCGGATAGGTCCGGTCGATGGCCGGGCGGAGCAGGCCCGACTCGATCAGTTCGCGAAGCTCGGTCAGCGACTCCGGCGTCTGCTCCGCCAGCGGAGCACGGACGGCCGGTTTCACGAACGGTCGAGCCAGCTGACCGCGCGCGAGCAGGCCGACCGGGCCGAACCAGCTGCCGCCGTCGAAGTTGCCGCCACCGGACAGGACCAGCGTGCCGGTGGGTTCGACCAGGCGGAGCAGTTCCCGCAGCGTCCGCGTTCCGGCCAGGTCGAGGACAGTGTCGTAACGGCCGGTGACGGTGTCGCGGGTGTAGTCGACTACGTGTTCGGCGCCGAGTCTGCGCGCCGCCTCGACATTGCGGGTGCTGCACACCGCGCTGACTCGCGCACCCCGTGCTCGGGCGATCTGGACCGCGAAGGTGCCGACGCCACCGGACGCGCCGATGATCAGCACCCGCTCGCCCTCGCCGACGTGACGCAGGCAGGTCAGGGCGGTGTTGGCGGCCAACGGCACCGCCGCTGATTCCTCGAAACTCAGGTTCGCCGGTTTCCGATCGAGCAACCCCCGCGGCACCGCGACGTATTCCGCGAACGCACCGCTGACCGCCTCCCCGAAGACTTCGTCGCCTACCGCCAGCTCCGTGACACCGTCCCCCACCTCCTCGACCGTCCCCGCGAAATCACCGCCCGGCACCGGATTCGCCGGCCCCCGTCGGCCGAAGACCGACCGGTCCATCCACCGCGCGATCTTCGGATCTCCCCGCATCACATGCCAATCCCGCGCATTCACCGACGCGGCGCGAACCCGGACCAGCACCTCCCCCACCCCCGCCGACGGCCGCCCGATCTCCGCCGTCGCCAACATCGCCGATGACCCGTATACCTGCTGCACGATCGCCCTCACACCGAGAACGCTAGGCGCCCGACCTGCCCACCCGCATCAGGGAATTCCCCGATGTCTCCGGAGATTTCACGCCAGGTGCGGAATTGCCCGCGTGGCACCGAACGCTTCGAAATCTCGAGGAATCGGTCGAACCGCGAGGGGGTGTGGGCCGTTGACAGGGAAGGAGCCGGTGGGCATGGGGCCACGGACCGGCGGCCGCACCAACTGAAGCGGAGAACGACCGATGACCATCAACGATTTCTCGCTGAACCGCCGCACCGTCGTGGTGGGTGTCGGCGTCTTGGCCGCCGCGGCGACGATGACCGCGTGCAGTGCCGACGACAACACCGAGTCGGCGGCCGCCGCGTCACCCGAACCGGGGGCGCCGACGGGTGCGCTGACCAAAGCGGCGGATGTTCCGGTAGGCGGTGGGGTGATCGTCGGTGACACCGTCGTCACCCAGCCGACCGCGGGTAATTTCATCGGGCTGTCGTCGACCTGCACGCACGCTGGATGCAAGGTCGCCACGGTGGCCAGAGGCACGATCAACTGCCCCTGCCACGGCAGCCGATTCGAGCTCGACGGCGCGGTGCGCGGCGGTCCCGCGACCGAGCCGCTGCCCGCCAAACCTGTTCGCGTCGAGGGAGACTCGATCGTTCCCGCTTAGACGCGCGGCACGCCCGCACTGCGGTCTTCGCCGACGGTGCGGGCGTGCCGTTCAGCTCAGCCGGCGGCGTCCATCATTTCGGACATACGCCGTTCCATTTCTTCCGCCGAGACGTCTTCGATGTGGGTGGCCACGGTCCAGCGGTGTCCCCACGGGTCCTCGAAGGCGCCGCTGCGGTCGCCGTAGAACTGGTCGGTCATGGGAGTGATGGCGGTAGCGCCCGCGTCGAGGGCCGCACCGAAGGCAGCGTCGGCGTCGGCGACGTAGACCATCAGGTTCACCGGCGATCCGCCGACGGCCTTCGGGTCGTTGAAGCCGATCTCGGGGACCGGATCGCCCACCATCAGCACCGAATCGCCGACGAGCAGTTCACTGTGGACGATGGTGCCACCGGGGCCGTCCATTTTCATGCGCACAGTGGCGCCGAAGACCGCGGTGTAGAAGTCGATCGCGGCGGCCGCTCCCACGCACGCCAGGCCGGGACAGATCCGCGGATAACCTTCGGGAAAAGGGGAAACATCAGACATCGGATACCTCCGTGTCGAGAGTGATGCTCGGACGACCACCAGCGTATTCCCCTCGCCTGATCGGGAAAAGGGCCTCGCAGTTTCGGCCGTCCGATGAGATCAGGACTAGTAGAACTCGTTTTACTCCTGTAGAACTTGTCTCAGGTTTAGAACCTGTTTCAGTTTTGCTGCCGAAGTCGGAGGGCCGGGACGTGCGCTACGGGGTTGTCTTGTTCACCAGTGACCGGGGCATCGCGCCCGCCGATGCGGCCAAGGCCGCCGAGGACGCCGGATTCGACGCGTTCTACGTCCCCGAGCACACCCATATCCCGGTCGTGCGGGCCGCGGCCCATCCGCAGACCGGCGACTCCTCGCTACCCGACGACCGGTACCTGCGCACGCTCGACCCGTGGGTCGCGCTGGCCACCGCCGCCGCGGTCACCGAGCGGATCACCCTGTCGACAGCGGTCGCGCTGCCCGCCGAACACCACCCGATCACCCTCGCCAAGACCATCGCCTCGCTCGATCACCTGTCCGGTGGACGGGTGGAGCTGGGCGTCGGATTCGGCTGGAACACCGACGAACTCGCCCATCACGGCGTTCCGGCGAACAAGCGGCGCACGGTGTTGCGCGAGAACCTCGACGCGATGCGGGCGCTGTGGTCGCAGGAGGAAGCAGAATTCGCCGGCGACTTCGTGAAGTTCGGCCCGAGCTGGTCCTGGCCGAAGCCGGTACGCGCCGGGGTTCCGGTGTTGCTCGGAGCGGGCGGTACCGAGAAATCGTTCGGATGGCTGGCCGCCAACGCCGACGGTTGGATCACCACCCCGACCGAAGGTGACCTGGGCGCCAAAGTCGATCTCCTGCACCGGGTCTGGAAGGAAGCAGGCCGCGAGGGCACCCCGCGGGTGATCGCGCTGGCCGGTCGTCACAACGCCGAGCAGCTCGCGAGCTGGGCCGACCAAGGCGTCACCGAGGTGGTCTTCGGGCTGCCCGACAAGAGTGCCGACGAGGTCCGTGGCTACCTCGGCCATCTCGGCGGGAAACTCGCCGTATCGGCGTGAACCCGAGCCGGTCTCAGCCGCGGAGTTTGCGCACTTGCGCCGCGGTGAGATCGGCGAGTACACCGGGATCGACGACTTCCGGTGCCGTGACGACAACCTGAACCAGCGTGTTCCCCACTTGGACAAGCGATGTCGCCGACGTGAGGGTGAGCCCCTCACTCGTGGCGGTCAGGGTGAACGCCGAGCCCGCGTCGCCCGCGACCGGCTGCGCGAGCGCGCTGGTTCGATACTCGATCCGCACGCCCGCATCGTCGCCGGAGTAGCTGGTACAACGCCGAGGCTGCGCCTGGAGCGCGTCGAATGCCGGCACCAGCGCCGCGTCGGAGTAGCTGGCGGCGTCGATGTCGATGGTGGCGAAGCTGGGCCCCGCGAACTGCACCGACGCGGCGGCAGCCGACCCCGGCCACTGGTGCGCGATCGGTGAGAGCAGGCGCCCACAATCCGGCGGATCCGTCAGCGCCGCGGGCGGCACCGCGGGCTCGTCGGATTCACCGCGCGACGGTACGACCGCGAAATCACCGGGCAGATCGGTAGCGGCGAGCAGACCGGCCGACAACTGCGCCGCATCGCCGATCACGGCCCCGGTTCCCGGTGCGGCCGTGACGGCGGCGGAGAACGGACCCGATCCCGGCGTGTCCACCGTGTCGTCGGACCCACAGCCCGCAACGCCGACCAACCCGACACACGCTGAAACCACCGCGCCTACGCGCAGCGAATCCGCCCGCATCATTCCGTCCAGGAGACGCGGGTCGACTGTGTCTGCACCAGGGTGCTCACACTGCGCGCGTCTCGGTAGGTCTGCTGTCCACCGATCTCGATGGAACCCGAAACCGGCAGTGGCATACCGAGATCGATGGTGATCGAGCCGACGCCTTCCATGACGTAACCGTCGATGTCGAGCTCACCGGCGTCGTTGGGCAGCTCCCACACGTTGTCGGTGGGCGTCTGATTCACCTGGAGATCGATGGTGAGCCGGTCGCCCTCGCGGCTGGTGAGCGTGGCGGTGGTGATCTGGTCCAGGGTCACCCCGCCGGTGATCTGCTGGTGCACCGTCCATACCGCGCCGACGCCGACGGGCTGGTCCGGGAACGCGATCGACTGGTACACAGCCTGATAGAAGGCCTGTTCGAGCGCGGCCCGCGCGGTGTTCGGGGTGTCCGGCGAGGGCGCCATGCGCAGCTCGGTGATCGCACCGAAGTCGCTCATCCCCAAACCGGCGTGTGAACCGCCGGCAGAGGTGAACGCCTTGTTGAGCGCGGGGTCGGGCGTGGTGACCGCACCGACGGTGAGATCGACGCCGTCGGCGCCCGTGCGCGCGGTCATCGGGATGGTCAGCGCGGCAGGCGAGAAGTCGCGAGCGGGCTGATCGTTGACCTGCTGCTGGATCCGGTAGTCGGTGCGCAGCGTCACCTCCTGCGTGGTGCCCGCGGCATAGCGCGGCCGCAGCAGATCGCGCGGCTCCTCGCCGGGCGAGACCATCGTGGTGACCGCGGCCGAGATCGGCACGGTGACTTCCTTGCCGATACCGAGCGGCTCGGTGCCGTCGACCTCCGCGGCAGGGGCCGAGCGATCGGCGCAGCCGGCGCCGAAGGTCGCGAACCCGAGCACGAGCGCCACCAGTAACACCCCGGGGCGCGCGATGCGGGGTAAGCGAGATCTAGACAACACCGTCACAGCCATCAGGGTACGACCGCTTCCTGAGTAACACCTGGGACTCCTCGGCACCGCGGCGCGGGCCGGATCGCCACTAGGGAATGATGGACGCGTGAGTGAAGACCGGCCAACCGACAACGCTGCTGTCCCCGAGACCGGCGACGACTCAGCCACACCGTCGGCGGCTGCCGTGCCCGAGACGGCCGAGACGGCGAAACCCGCTGGTCGCCGTCGTTTGACGACGTTGCTGATCATCGCCGTCGTGCTGTTCGGGCTCGACCTGCTGACCAAGTGCCTCGCGGTCGCCTTCATCGACCCGGGCGAATCGGTGCCGATCATCGGCGATTTCGCGCGGTTCACCCTGGTCCGCAACCCGGGCGCGGCGTTCTCGATGGCGACCGGCATGACCTGGCTGCTCACGCTGATCGCCGCCGCGGTGGTGATCGGTGTGATCCGGATCGGACGCACCCTGCGATCGCTGTGGTGGGCCATCGGCCTCGGCATGGTCCTGGGTGGCGCGCTGGGCAACCTGGTCGACCGGCTCTTCCGATACCCAGGCCCGCTGCAGGGCCATGTGGTCGACTTCGTCGCCGTCGGCTGGTGGCCGGTCTTCAACGTCGCCGACTCGGCCATCGTGTGCGGGGCGATCCTGCTGGTCGCGCTCACCGTGTTCGGTTTCGAACCGGACGGCACCCGCAGCGGTCGCAAACACACCGAGGAGACCGCATGAGAGAAACCAGGACAATGCCCGTTCCCGACGGACTGGACGGGATGCGGGTGGACGCGGGACTCGCCCGCTTGCTCGGCCTCTCACGGACCGCGGTCGTGGCGCTCACCGAGGACGGCTCGGTGCAGATCGACGGCGTCGCCGCGGGCAAGTCCGACCGGCTGACCGCGGGCGCGTGGCTGGAAGTGATCTTCCCCGAACCCAAGCGCGAGCTCACGGTCGAGGCCACGCCGGTCGACGGGATGAACATTCTCTACGCCGACGACGACATCGTCGCCGTGGACAAGCCGATCGGGGTCGCCGCGCACTCCGGCGTCGGCTGGACCGGTCCGACCGTGGTCGGCGGCCTGGCGGCGATGGGTTACCGCATCTCCACCTCGGGCGCGCACGAACGCCAGGGCATCGTGCACCGGCTCGACGTGGGCACCTCCGGGGTGATGGTGGTGGCACAATCCGAACACGCTTACACGATGCTCAAGCGCGCCTTCAAGGAACGCACGGTCGACAAGCAATACCATGCACTCGTGCAGGGACACCCGGATCCGAGCAGCGGCACCATCGACGCGCCGATCGGGCGTGCGCGGGGCAATGCCTGGAAGTTCGCGGTGACCGGCGACGGCAGGCCCAGCGTCACCCACTACGACACCATCGAGGCGTTCCAGGCCGCCAGCCTGCTCGACGTCCACCTCGAGACCGGCCGCACGCACCAGATCCGGGTGCACTTCTCCGCGGTCCGCCACCCCTGCGCGGGTGACCTCACCTACGGCGCCGACCCGACGCTGGCCAAACGCCTCGGTCTGGAACGGCAGTGGTTGCACGCGCGTCAGCTCGGCTTCCACCATCCCGCCGACGGTCGCTGGCTGGAGATCACCAGCGAGTACCCCGACGATCTGGCGGGCGCCTTGGACGTACTACGCAATGCCTGACGACCCGCGGTCGTCCGAACCGGCGCCGGATACGGCGCCGGACGACCGCGGGAATTCATCGGCAGGGCAGGCGCCGCGGGACGGTGGCCCGGGTTCGACCGCCGAGGATCTCGGGAACATGCCCGCCGAATCGACTGCCGCCGAAGACGATTCAGCCGGCCGGCGGATGTCGCTGCGCAACTCGGTGATCTTCGGGATCGCGGCTGTCGGCGCGGCGATCCTGTTGGTGATCGCCTTCCGCGAGCCGCCGCCCGCGTCGGCGGTGGCCACCGATCGACTGGGGCCCGCGCCCGGCGAGCAGGTCGAGCACTACCTGGTCGACGCGAAGGCTTCCCTCGACGGTGCCGATACCGACCAGCACTGGGCGCTGGTGTCGTTCACCGAATACGTCGCACCCCAACAGCTTCCGGCCACGGTCGACGGCTTGCGGATCTCCGGGGTGATCCAGCACGTGCCGGTCGACCGGGTGCAGACACCGGTGATCACCGTCGCGACGCCGGGCGGTGACGAACCCGCGGTGAAGTCCGGCGAGGCAGCGGCGGGGCTGGTCGCGGCCCAGCAGTTCCGCGACGAGCGCAGCGCCGCGATCGCGCACGTCACCGAGAGCCGCCTGCGTGCGGGCTGCGCGTGCACGGCGGGCCTCGTGGTGCGCGGCACCCTGCCCCAATTACGTGACCTGGCAACACAACCCGGCGTCAGAGCAGTGCAGGCGTTGCCGGCCGACGCTGTCGCGGGACGGTTCGCGGTAAGTCCCCTACTTCCCGGCAGCAGCGACACCGTCGCACCGAGCCCCGACGACGGCCCGGTTCCCACCGAGTAGGTCCGTGCCGCTCGATCGCGCCGAGCCGCTGCGTCTACGGCCGATCATTGCCGCGGCGCGTCTCGGCCATCACCCACAGCTCGCGGGCCCGGTCGACATCTCCGGCCTGGTCATAAGCGGCTGCCATCAATTCCAGCGCATCGACGTCGAGCCGATCGATCTGCCCGATGAGGTCGGCGAACAGATCATCCAATTCGTCGGGGGTCACCGGGTGGTCCCGAGACGGTGCGACAGCGGCAGCAATACCTCCATAACCGGCAAAGGTACTCCAACACCGAATGTTCGTCGGGCACAAGGGTTCTCGAAACCACCCGACCCGCGTCAGCGGCCGGTCACGCCCCCTGCGCGCCCACCGGGGGAAAGAGCTTGCCCGCGCCGCCCGAGCGCCGCGCCTGCACCCACCATGCCAGCTCGACCAGCACGATGCCGATCACACCGCAGACCACCGCCGCCAGCGTCAGGCGCGGGTTGGACGGGTCGAGTTTGAAGAACTCGCGGGTGAACGGGATCGTGAACAGCGCGACATAGGCCAGCACGGCCACCGCGATCAGCACCACCTTCCACCACACATACGGCCGCGCGACCAGCACGAGCACCCACACCGCGATCATGATCAGCGTGATCAACGCGGTGGTGCCCGCCTGCACCTTCTGCGTTTCCGTGGCTTCCGGTCCGGCGTAGGCGATGAGGTAGGCCACGAACGTCGCCACGCCGATCACCACGCCCGAGGGCACGGCCAGACGCATCACCCGGCCGACGAAGCCGGTGCGGGCGCGCTCGTTGTTGGGCGCGAGCGAGAGCACGAACGCGGGGATGCCGATGGTGAACCAGGCCGCGATGGTGACGTGGCGCGGCAGGAACGGATACCCGATGGGGTCGTAGCCGAAGATCTGCGAGCCGACACCGGCCAGCCCGACGAGGAAGGCCAGCAGCACCGAGTACACGGTCTTGGTGAGGAACAGGTTCGAGACGCGTTCGATATTGCCGATCACCCGGCGCCCCTCCCCCACCACGTAGGGCAGGGTCGCGAACTTGTTGTCCAGCAACACGATCTGCGCCACCGCGCGGGTGGCCGGGCTACCGGCGCCCATCGCGACACCGATATCGGCGTCCTTGAGCGCCAGCACGTCGTTGACGCCGTCGCCGGTCATGGCGACGGTGTGCCCGCGCGATTGCAGCGCACCGACCATGGCGCGCTTCTGATCGGGACGCACCCGGCCGAAGGTGGTTTCGTGATCGAGCACGTCGGCGAGCGCGGCCGGATCGTCGGGCAGGGTGCGCGCGTCGACGGCGTGGTCACCGCCGGGCAGGTCGAGCGAGGAGGCGACCGCGCCGACCGATACGGCGTTGTCGCCGGAGATCACCTTGATCGAGACCTGCTGACTCGCGAAGTATTCCAGCGTCGCCTTGGCATCGGGCCGCACCTTCTGTTCGAGCACCACCAGCGCGGCGGGCTCGACCCGGCCTGGCGCGTCCTCGGCGTCGACCGCACGGTCGCTGCGTGCCAGCAGCAGCACGCGCAGCCCCGACGAGCCCAGTTGCTCGGCGTGGGCGGCGTCCTCGGAGTCGGGGTCGAGCAGCACGTCGGCGGCGCCGAGCAGCCAATCACCGTGGTCGCCATAGGAGATACCGCTCCACTTCTTGGCCGAGGAGAACGGCGCGACGGCGGTCTGCGACCAGCCGGGCGAGTCGGGCAGCGCTTCGGCGATGGCCTGGACGCTGGCATTGGGGCGCGGATCGTCGCTCGCCAGCGCGGCCAGCGCGGCCTTCACCTGTGCCTCGTCGAACGCGCCGAGCGGTTCGACCTGCGCCAGGCGCATACCGTTCTCGGTGAGCGTGCCGGTCTTGTCGGCGCACACTACGTCGACCCTGGCCAGGCCCTCGATCGCGGGCAATTCCTGCACCAGGCACTGACGTTTACCCAGGCGGACCACACCGACCGCGAAGGCGATCGACGTCATCAGGACCAGGCCCTCGGGGACCATCGGCACCAACGCCGCGACCATGCCGGTGACGGCCGGGCGCCACGATTCCCCGCTCGAGACCAGCTGGTTGTAGATGCTGAGCAGGCCGGCGGGAATGAGCAGGTAGGTGATGAATTTCAGGATCTTGTCGATGCCCGAACGCAATTCGGAGTGCACCAGCGTGAACTTGCTGGCCTCCTCGGCCAGTTTCGCCGCGTAGGCGTCCTTGCCGACCTTGGTGGCGCGGTAGGCGCCCGAACCCGACACCACGAAACTGCCCGACATCACCGGCGCGCCGACACCCTTGTCGATCGGGTCGGCCTCGCCGGTCAGCAGCGATTCGTCGATCTCGAGCGCGGCGGCCTCCTCGACCTCACCGTCGACCACGATCTGGTCGCCGGGGCCGAGCTCGATCAGATCGTCGAGCACCACGTCGCCGGGGGAGATCTGCTGGGCGACGCCGTCGCGGCGCACCGTCGGCTTGGCCTGGCTGACGATCGCCAGCTCGTCCAGGGTCCGTTTCGCCCTGACCTCCTGGATGATGCCGACCGCGCTGTTGGCCACGATGAGCAGCCCGAACATGCCGTCGATGATCGAGCCCGTCGACAGCACCAGCAGGAACAGCACACCGAGAATGGCATTGATGCGGGTGAACACATTCGCGCGGACGATCTCGCCGACCGACCGGCTCGCCCTGGCGGGGACGTCGTTGGTGCGCCCGTCGCGGCGGCGCTCGTCGACCTGTGCGGCGGTGAGCCCGGCAGCCGCCGGTTCCTGCACGGAAATGGACATGCTCGCCAGATTAGCCGGTCGTAACATGGGATGAATGCAGCGCAGCTCATCCCCGCCCGGTGTCGTTTTCGGGGCGGGGGCCTACCTCATCTGGGGTTCGTTCGCCGCCTTCTTCGGACTGTTGTCGTTCGCCTCGCCCGCCGAGGTGGTGGCGCAGCGGATCGTGTGGACGCTGGTCGTGGTCCTGCTGGTGCTCACGCTGACGGGACGGCTGGGAAACCTGCGCGGCATCGATGCCAGGACCTGGCGCCTGGCGGCCGCGGCCTCGGCGGCCTTGTCGCTGAACTGGGGTGTGTACGTCTTCGGCGTCACCACCGGGCACATCGTCGAATGCGCGCTCGGTTACTTCATCAACCCGCTGGTCACCGTTGCCATCGGCGTGTTGCTGTTCCGGGAGCGGCTCACCAGGGCGCAGTGGGTGGCGTTGGGGCTGGGTGCGCTGGCGGTGGTGGTGCTCACGGTCGACTACGGCAGGCCGCCGGTGATCGCGCTGATCCTGGCCTGCTCGTTCGCCACCTACGGGCTGGTGAAGAAGGTGATCCGGCTCGACGCGCTCCCCGGCATCGCGGCCGAGGGGATTGTCGCCGTGCCGTTCGCGCTGGCTTTTCTGATCGTCTCGATGGCCACCGGCCGCAGTGAGATGACCTCCAGCCCCGCCCATTTCGGTCTCATGCTGGCCACCGGGCCGGTCACGCTGCTGCCGCTGCTGCTGTTCGCCGTCGCGGCCAAGCGGGTCCCGCTCTCGACGATGGGCATTCTGCAATACCTCACCCCCGCCCTGCAGATGGCCTGGGGCGTGGCGGTGATGCACGAACCCATGCCCGTGTCGCGCTGGGCCGGATTCGCCCTGATCTGGACGGCGCTGGCGGTGTTCACCACCGACGCCCTGCTGCGTGCGCGCCGCACCAGGCAGCTCTCGGTGGCCGAGACGGTGGACGCGACCACGCACTAGCCCATTCGGTGTCACACCCGAAGCTCGATTCGGTGTCACACCGGCACGAATCGCCGGAGGACCACAAGCCGACCGGTAGGCTTGCCCATCGAACAATCGGATAGTGGGCACACCCGAGAGGGGTGGATTCTGTGCACGATGCGGGGTACTCGGATCGGGTCGCCGGCGTGCTGGTCGGTACCGCCGCCGGCGACGCGCTGGGGGCAGGTTACGAGTTCACACATCCCGGACCGGACACGGTGATCGACATGATCGGCGGCGGAGTATTCGACTGGGCGCCGGGCGAGTGGACCGACGATACGTCGATGTCCGTCGCCGTGGCGGTCGCCGCTGCCGGCGGCCCGGGCATCGATCTCGACGCGGTCGCGGCCGGGTTCGTCTCCTGGTACGACTCGAAGCCGCCCGACATCGGGAACCAGACGCGAAACGTGTTGTCCGCCAGACCTTCCTCCGCACTGGACATGCAGGCGGTGGCGATGTCGCTCACCGGCCGAACCGGTGGCAACGGCTCGCTGATGCGGACCGCGCCGGTCGCGCTGGCCTATCTCGACGATGCCGCCGAATGCGTCGCGGCGGCGGGCCGGGTCGGGTTGCTCACGCACCACGACGACAACGCTGTCGAGGCGTGCAAGATGTGGACCTACGCGATCCGGCATGCGGTACTGAACGCCGATTTCGACGGCGTTCGCGAATACGTCAGCGGCTCACCCCAGTCCGATTATTGGACCGACCGTCTCGACGAAGCGGAAAAGGGCACGCCCGCCGACTTCCCGAACAACGGCTGGGTCGTGCACGCCCTCCAGACCGCGTGGTGGGCGATCACGACCACCGATCGGTCGACGCCCGAGCACCTTCCGCTCGCCTTGGAGGCGTGCGTCCGGGCCGGAAACGACACCGACACCACCGCGGCCATCGCGGGGGGTCTCCTCGGCGCCCGCTGGGGCGCCTCGGCGGTCCCCGCTCGCTGGCGCGCCATCCTGCACGGCTACCCCGGCCTCACCGGCGCCGACCTGCCCGATCTGGCCCTGCGCATCGCCACCAACTCCCGCTGACGGTGGGCAGCTGATCACCACACCGTGGTGCGGACCGCACTCGGCGGCGCCCCCGGCAGCGTGGTGATCAACCGGCCCACCGCCGTGGCTACCAGGCGGTGATGATCGGACCGGGGGTCCAGGTGCCCCAGCGGTTTTCGGAGTCGACGGTGATCTTCGCGGGGCCGGCGGTGGGGTCGAGGGGAAGGTACTGCTCGAGGGAGCCCCAGTCCCTGTCCCAGTCGTTGTTCAGGTACGTCGGCAGGGTGCGGGCAGTGAAGAGGAGCTGGGTCCAGCCGAGCGGGCCGCCACCGTCGTGGCCCTGCCAGAGGTTGGTGATGGTGGCGCCGTTGCGGTCGGGCAGGATGCGGTATTCGGGGAGCTCGGCGACGCCGTTGTAGGTGGGCATCTGGTTCTGGCACGGGAAGTGCAGCCCCACAGCCCAATCCAGCAGCACCGGCGCCGCACGGCCGACCAGCGCGCTGAGCGTGGTGGTCTGCGGCATGCGCGGCGGGGTGAGAGCGAGCCACTGGTCGGGGCCGAGATCCTTGTCGGCGGCGACCAAGCGGACAACGCTCGTCTCGGACGGCAGCTGATCCATCGGGACGCGCAGATTGCGCCACATCGGCGCCGGGCCGATATCGGTCGGCGCGATCTGGCCGGTCACGGTGACGGTGCCGTCGGCCGCGGCGGTGCCGTATTCGAGGGCCAGTTCCTGGCCGGGGTGGACGATGCCGTCGGCGTCGACCGAGCGGATCCGGCCTGCCACCGACATCGCCAGCAGCGGGCCGCGCGGGCCGTCCGGCAGCCGGAACCAGCCCGTGGTCAGCGCGGCGGGCTCCTGGGCACCGGGGCGGTAGCTGCCCAGAACCGGGGTCGCGGGGTCGAGACCGAAGGGCAGTTGCAGCGAGCCCTGTCGTGATTCCGAGCCCGCCGAGGTGGAGGCGTCGCGCAGCTTGTCGGGGTCGTCGGATACCGAATTTGCTTGGCCGGTGGTCGATTCCACCTCGTCGGAGGTGAGCACCGGCGCGACTCCGCCGGCCCGGAAGCCGGTGGAGTCGGTGCCGTTCATCGTGCTGGTCATGTCGCCGGACAGCGGCGCGAGCATCGAGGCGTTCGGGTCGGTTTCGACGAGCACCTCGTCGGCCATCCCGCACCCGCCGGCGAAGGCCGCGGAGAGGTTGGAGCCGGCCAGGGAGTACGCGGGATACTGGGCGACGGTGGCCTTGGCGAAGGATGCCACCTCGAACAGCACCATCACCGCGGCGGCGACAGCGAGAACGGGTGTCCCCGCGAACCAGCCGACCTCGGCCTTCGGGTTCAGGTTCGGATGGACGTGATACCACGCGGCCGCGGCGAGCGCGAGCAGAGTCAGACCGACGAACACGGTCGAGACGCCGTATCCGGCGACGGTCGGCGGCTTGTCCCACCAGGGGATCCCCCACGAGGAGACGTACCAGTAGCCGTTGGCGCCGACCCAGGTCATGGCGAGGGCGAAGAAGACACCCGCGGCGAACAGCGCGCGATTACGCATCGGCCGCAGGACGTGCGCGCTCACCGCGACCGCCGTCACCGCGGCGACACAGGTGGCCAACCCCGCAAACACGCCGAACTGGTGGGTCCACTTGGTGGGCGAGAACATCATCAGCACCATGGCGGCCAGGGTGATGCCCAGCATGCGCCGAGTGGGGCCGACAGCGATGCCGGGGATACGGCCGCCGCGCCGCAGCATGACGGCAGTGCAGACGATCAAACCGATCAGCATCGCGAAGACACCGAATCGCCTGGTCAGCCAGCCATCAGCATTGAGCTGCAGAAGATATTGATAGCGCAGGAACTCGAAGAACCAGGACTCCCCCGGCCCGATCACGCTGTGCACGGCGAACATCTCCCGCACCCCGGCGAACGTCCGGTCGGCGAAGACGACGGTGAGCACCACCGTGCCCGCGGCCAGAATCGGCAGCAGTTGCGCGAGGTAGCCCACCGACTTCGACCGCGTCACGATCATCGCGGTGACGACACGCGCGCCGGCCACCAGCGCGCCGAGGCAGATCAGGCCCGAGGGTGCGCCGGTGAGGGTGAACGCGGCCACGATCACCGCGACGGCGAACGGCACGAGCCGCCGGGTCGCGATCGCTCGTTCGACCGATACCCAGGTGACCAGAACACCCAGCGCGACAACGAATTCCGCGCGCAGCCCGTTGTTGTAGGGCAGCCAGAAGGCCAGAAAGACGAAGGCCGCGGTCCAGGTGGCGATGCGTTCGCGGCGCACCGCGACGCCGAGGCGGGGCAGCACTTCGCGGCTGATCAACCACCAGGTGAGCACGCCCGCAGCGAGGGCGGGCAGCCGAACCAGCGGGCTGACCGCGGAGATGTGGGTGAGCCAGCCGATGATGTCGACATAAGGGGTGTAGAACGGGCCCTCGTCGACGCTGAACCAGCGGTAGTAGTTGGACATGTTGCCCGAACTGCGCGCACCTCTCGCCATCCCGAGGATGTAGCCGTCATCGGAGGTGTTGGCGCCGATGAAATGCCAGACGAGCAGCACCGCGAACACCAGCCAGTCGACCGGGCGCAGCCGCCACCAGCGTTGCGGCAGGAATCGGCGCGCGGAGCGGCCGTCGAGGGCGTCGAGACGGTGCAGGGCGAACAGTGACACCGCGGTGGCCAACAGGCACAGCACGATGGCGGCCAGTTTGAGCCAGGTCGGCGACGACGTGTAGCGGGCGTCGACGTCGACGCGCACCGCCAGGTCCGCGGGGGCGGCGCCGGTGAGCTCACTGAACACACCCACGACCTGGGGACGCAGGTCGGCGGCCACGGCGGCGCCCGCACCGAGACCTGACGTGGTGACCGTGGATTCCTGCGGAGTGATCGCGATCGTCAGCGCGCAGGAGCGGTCGAGCACGTCGGCGAGCGGGGCCGTCCACACCAGGGTCGAACGCGAGACCACGTCCACCCGGCCGGGGCGTTCGGCGGTATCGGCGACCACCTTCACCACGAAGCCGTACTTCTCCATATCGGCCGATTGCCGCGGCACGGTCGAGACCGCGACACCGCCGGTCGCGGCCAGCGAACTCAGCGCGGCACACGGCACCGTCGCCGAGAGGGCGGCGGGCGCGTAGGCGACGAGCGGCGATTCCACCGCGGCGGGCGACCCCTGCTGGGGCCAGGACACCGTCGCGGCGTCGACCCGCACGGGCAGGAACGGGATCACCGCGGCACTGAGAATGCCGATCAGTCCCGCGACGATCGCGACGACGCGCGCCCACCCCGGGCGATCACGTCGCGCCGGCTCCGACACATCCTTGGGCGGATGCCCCTGCCGCACGATCGTCTCTACCACGGGGCCCGATAGTAGCCGCGCCACCGGCAGCAGGCGAAACACCGTCGCGACTCACACGCGAAAGCCCCGCCCGGAAACATCCGGACGGGGCTCGAGCGTGGCAGATCAGGGGCAGGCGACCGAGGTCTGCCCCAGGTTGGTCATCATGCCGCAGGCCCACGACTTCTGGACCTTCCACTTGCCGTCTTCGGCCACGAACGGCACGTCGACGACATTGGTCTGGCCGTTGACGGTGAAGTTGGCCTTGGCGTTGACGCTGTCACCGAAGGAGGTCACCTCGGTGACCTGCACCTGCACATTGGCGTCCGAGGCGGCCTGGGCCAAGCGGTTCGGCAGCTCGGGGTCGGCCTCGCCGCCCTGCACGAAGTCCAGCTTCTGGTCGTTGGGGACCGCGGGATCCAGCGCGGTGGTGAGCTGCTGGTTGAGCTGTTCCACGGTCGGCACGGGGGGCAGGTCCGTGGCCGCCGAAGCCGAAGCCTTCGCGCTGGTGGTGGCTTTGGCGGCGGGCTTGTCACCCTTGTCGTCGCTGCACGCGCTCAGGCCGAGGGCGGCGACCACGGCCAGTCCGGCGATCGCTACACGTCCGGTCGTACGAAGCTTCAACTGCTCGTCCTTTGCGTTCGAGGTGGGAGTCGTTCCATCGCGGTAGCCGAGGCTACTCTTCACGCGAGACTGGCGAGCGGATCGGCCCGTGTCAGCCCCGTGTCGTCGGCTGGAAAGGTACGCGCCGCACCGGGACCTGTCGAGCTGGTCTCGAATCGCACGGTCACCACGCCGTAGCCCGCGCCCTGCACCCAGCCGTGCCCGAATTCCGGATGATGCACATCCATTCCCGGAAACCACAGTCCCGCAGGCAGATTCGGCTCTTCCGGTGACGGCGGCGGCGGATCCTCGACGGTGCCGAGATCGGCGGGCACCGCCTGATCCAGTTCGGGGAACAGCGATTCCTGGCGCACCAGCGACAATCCCCCGTACCCGACGCCGACGAGCCGGATCGGGCCCAGTTCCGCGGGATCGATCGCCGAACGCTGCGCGGCCGCGGCCAGGGTGGTCAGGTCGGCGGTGGCGTACGGCAGGGTGAAGGACCTGGTCACGATGCCCATATCGGATTTCTTGAGTTTGAGGACCACGGTGCGGGCGGCGCGGCCGTCGCGTTCGAGCCTGCGATGCGCCGACGCGGCCATCGCGGTGACGGCGGCCCGCAGGTCGGCCATCGTGACGATGTCGCGCTCGTAGGTGTTCTCGGCGCTGATCTGCTTGGCCTCGGCGCGTTCGGTGACCGGGCGATCGTCGATCCCGCGCGCGAGCCGGTGCAGGGCGGCGCCCATGCTGCCGCCGAGGGTCGAGACGGCCTCCGATTCCGGCAGCGCGGCGAACGCGCCGACCGTCTCGATGCCGAGGCTGCGCAGCCTCGACTCGGCGACCGGGCCGATCCCCCACAGCTTGCGCACCGGCAGCGAGGCGAGCAGCCCGCCCTGCTCCGAGGGCGAGATGACCCGCATCCCATCGGGTTTGGCGAGACCGGAACCGATCTTGGCGAGCTGTTTCCCGGTCGCCGCGCCGATCGAGGCGGTGAGCCCGGTCTGCGCTCGGACGAGCGCGCGCAGCATCGCGCAGTAGTCCTCCACCTGCGCGACACTCGCTCCGGCCAACTCGGCCGGTTCGGCGAAGGCCTCGTCGAACGACAGCGTCTCCAGCACCGGGACACAGCTGCGCAACGCGTCGAACACCTGCCCGCTCAGCACCGAGTACAGCGCGCCACGCGGCGGGACGACCACCGCCGACACGCCGATCAGCCGCCGGGCCTGGTGCATCGGCATGGCCGAACGCGCGCCGTAGACCCGAGCCTCGTAGCTGGCCCCCGCGACGACGCCACGCTGACTCGCCCCACCCACGAGGACCGGACGGCCACGCAGCGTGGGTCTGGTCAATTGTTCTACCGAGGCGAAGAAAGCGTCCATATCGATATGCAGCACCCAGCGACGGGCGGTGACCGCCGCATCGGGCCTGGCCGGAGCCCCGGCGACAGGAGTGTGAGTGCTCACGAGCGCAATCTACGCCGGGTCACTGACAATTCCTCGAGCCCGTTGCCAGCCGTCGCACACCGATCACACAGCCGAATATGTGATGATCGGGAGATGAAGATCCGCAAGGCTGTCATTCCGGCGGCGGGAATCGGCTCCCGGCTGCTTCCGCTGACCAAGGCGACGCCGAAGGAGATGCTGCCGGTCGGGGACAAACCGGTCATCGAGCACACCGTGCGTGAGTTGGTGGCCTCCGGGATCACCGACATCACCATCGTCGTGAGCAGCGGCAAGTCGTTGATCCAGGATCACTTCCGGCCCAATCCGGCACTGGTCGCGCAGCTGCGCGCCGACGGCAAGTCCGCCTACGCCGACGCCGTGGAGGAGGTCGGCGAGCTCTCCCGCGAGGGCCACATCACCTACCTCGACCAGCACGGCCCGTACGGCAACGGCACGCCGGTGCTCAACGCCGCACGTCATCTGGGCGATGAGCCGATGCTGGTGCTGTGGCCCGACGACGTGTTCGTCGCCGAGGTACCGCGCGCTCAGCAGCTGATCACCGCCTACGAATCCACCGGATGCCCGGTGTTGGCGCTGCTGCCGATGTCGCCGGGTGAATCGCAGCGCTACGGCGTGCCCGTGGTGCGTGAGGACCTCGACGACGGATTGCTGCGCATCTCCGGCCTGATGGAGAAGCCCAAGCCCGAAGACGCGCCGTCGGCCTTCGCCGCGATCGGTGGCTACGTGGTGACGCCGGGCATCATCGACGAGCTGCGCATCCAGACCGAGAACTGGTACACCCACCAGACCGGCGAGGTGTACCTGACCGACGCGATCAACAACTACGCCGCCGAGCACGCGGTGTACGGCCAGGTCATCCAGGGCCGCTGGTACGACACCGGCAACCCGGCCGACTACCTGGTGGCCCAGTTCGCCTCGGCACTGGCCCATCCCGAATACGGCCCGCTGTTGCGTCAGCTGGTGGACGAGAACTAGAACCGGCGAATCGCGAAGATATCGAATTCGCGCAACGGGTGCAGGCCGACCGGGACGCCCCAGTCATGGGCGTCGAGCAGCTGGCCCAGGCCCGCGTAGATGCCGACGTGGGAGCCGTCGCCGTTGAGGATGACGACATCGCCGGGTGCCAGGCCGCCGAAGGTCACCGGAAGGCCGACCTTCGCCTGCTCCCACGTGGTGCGCGGCAAGGTGACGCCGACCTGCCGGAATGCCCATTGCACCAGCGCCGAGCAGTCCCAGGAATGCGGTCCCACGGCGCCCCACTCGTAGGGTTTGCCGAGCTGGGTCATGGCGGCGGTGAGTGCGCCGATGCCGGTGGCGCTGGGCAGCGGAATCATGCCCGAGCCACTGGAACTCCCCGACGAGGAACCTGACGTCCCCGAGCCCGACGAGCTGCCCGGCTGCGACCACACGGGCCCAGCGAGGACGATGGTGGTGGTGACGGTAGCGACGAAGCCGAGGGCCAACCGTCCCAGGAGTTTTCGCTTCATGTGCGCGCCCTTCCTCACGGCCGGGAGCTGAGCTTCCGGCTGGTCGGCTATCGGGCGGCATCGCCTGATCCGGGTGAGCCACCCACTGATCCGGTGTCGCGCCGGGATGTCGCCATCATCGGCGCGGCACCGTTTCCACAGGACAAACGTCACGAGCAGTCACTGTCGCCTCAGCGGTTCCATGCGCATCAGCAGTAACGTCACAATTCTGCACGACTGTGCGGCCACTCGGCGACTTCTGCCGGTCGTGACGGCGTGGCCACGAGGTTGCCGGGCCGACGGTCGGGTCGGAGCCGAGTCGTGGGCATATCCGGTGAGTCGCCCCCGGTCTCGCGTGATCAGCCGATGAGTTTCAGCGCCGCCTCGATGCCGGCGCGCACGGTGTCTGTGTCGCCTACGCCGCCGCTGATGGTGACGCCGTCGCGGGTGAGCAGCAGGGCGCGGGCCGCGTCGCCGGGGGCGGAGTGACCGCCGGCGCGCAGGTGTTCGGCCATGAGTTCACGGAACCAGGTGCGGTAGTCGTCGACGACGCGGCGGACCGGGTGCGCCGGGTCGGTGAATTCGACGGCGGCGTTGAGGAACGGGCAGCCACGGAAGCCGGGGCCGCAGCTGATGTCACGGAGCGCGTCGAAGGTGGTGGCGATCGCGGCGAAGCCTTCGCCCTCGACCGATTCCAGCGCCTCGCGCTGGCGCGCGTATTCACGCTGCAAATAGGCGACTACCAGGTCATCTTTGCTCTTGAAGTGCCGGTAGAACGTGGCCTTGGCGATACCGGCCTCGGCGATGATCCGGTCGATGCCCACCGTGTGGACACCCTCGGCATAGAACAACCGGGTTGCCGTATCGAGCAGACGTTCACGAGCCGCACTCATCGCCTGACCTGTGTCCTTTCCGGGATTCAGCGCTTTCCCTTGACGATACCAGACAGGTCTGTCTACTCTGAGATCACAAGCGAACAGACAAGTCTGTCTAGGAGGACACCATGGCATCCATCTACACCGCAGTAGCCACCTCGGTCGGCCGCGACGGCCGTTCCTACAGCGACGACGGCGTGCTCGATCTGACGCTCGCCCGCCCCAAGGCGATGGGCGGCGACGGCGCGGGCACCAACCCGGAGCAACTCTTCGCGGCGGGCTATTCGGCCTGTTTCGCCAGTGCGCTGCAGTTGGTCTCCAAGCGGATGAAGCTGGACGCCGACGACGCGTCGGTGACCGCCGAAGTCGGCCTGAACCCCCTCGACGGCGGCCGGTTCGGACTCTCGGTCGTGCTGCGGGTGGAACTGCCCGAGCACCTGCACAACGAGCAGGGGCAGCAGCTCATCGAGGCGACCCACCAGGTGTGCCCGTACTCCAACGCCACCCGGGGCAACATCCCGGTGGAACTGGTCGTCGAGTAACCGCATTCACGCGAAAAAGGGCGGGACCAGCTGGTCCCGCCCTTTTTCGCTGTCCCGACGTACTAGACCTTCGCGACCGATACCTTCACGCCGCCCGTGATCTCGGCGGCATCGGCACCGGCGTCACCGAAAGTCAGTGTGGTGGCGAGGATTTCCCCGGCGATCAGGTCCCGGTGGGTCGCGGCCCACTCGGCCCGCTCCGCGGGCACGTCCAGCACCACACTGATCCGGTCGGACACCTCCAGACCCTGCGACTTGCGGGTTTCCTGCAGGTCGCGGATCAGGTCGCGGGCCCAGCCCTCGGCCTCGAGCTCCTCGGTGACCACCGAGTTCAGCACCACCAGGCCGGCATTGCCGGGCAGGGCGGCAGTGAACTCGGGTTCGGCGGCCACCAGACGCTGGGTGTACTCCTCGGGCAGCAGGGTGATCCCGGCGGCGGTGACGACACCGTCGGCGGACTCGCTCCACTCCCCCGCCTTCACGGCCTTGATCACCGTCTGGACCTGCTTGCCGATGCGCGGGCCCGCGGCGCGCGCGTTCACGACCAGCTCGAACCGGCCGTGCGCGGAGACGTCGGTGGTCAGGTCGACCTTCTTGACGTTGACCTCGTCGGCGATCAGCTCGGTGAACGGCGCGAGCCGCTCGGCATCGGCCGCGGCGATGGTGACCTCGGCCAGGGGCAGCCGCACCCGCAGGTTCTGCGCCTTGCGCAGGCTCAGCACCGTCGAGCACACCACCCGCACCTCGTCCATGGCGGCGACGAGTTCGGGATCGTGCGGCAACTCGGTCTCGGTCGGCCAGTCGGTGAGGTGCACTGAACGCTCGCCGGTGAGCCCCCGCCAGATCACCTCGGTGATCAGCGGCAGCAGCGGCGCGGCGAGCCGGGTGACCACTTCCAGCACCGTGTGCAGGGTGTCGACCGCGTCGCGATCCTCGGACCAGAACCGCGAACGCGACCGGCGCACATACCAATTGGTGAGCGCGTCGGCGAACCCACGCAACTCGTCGGCGGCACCGGCGATGTCGTAGGTTTCCAGGGCCTCGGTGACCACGTCGCGGGTGACCGCGAGTTTGGCGAGGATGTAGCGATCGAGCACGTTCGGTGAATCCGTGCGCCACACACCGGGCTTCGAAGCGTAGAGCTGCAGGAAGGTCCACGCGTTCCACAGCGGCCGCATCGCATGGCTCACACCCTCGCGGATGCCACGTTCGGTGACGATGAGATTGCCACCACGCAGGATGGGCGAGCTCATCAGGAACCAGCGCATGGCGTCGGAACCGTCGCGGTCGAAGACCTCGTTGACGTCGGGGTAGTTGCCCTTCGACTTCGACATCTTGAGGCCGTCCTCGCCGAGCACGATGCCGTGCGCGGCCACGGTTTTGAACGACGGCGAGTCGAACAGCGCGGTGGAGAGCACGTGCAGGGTGTAGAACCAGCCGCGCGTCTGCCCGTTGTACTCGACGATGAAATCGCCGGGGAAGTGGCTGTCGAACCACTCCTTGTTCTCGAACGGGTAGTGCACCTGGGCGTAGGGCATCGAGCCCGACTCGAACCAGCAGTCGAGCACCTCGGGGACCCGGCGCATCGTCGAATTCCCGGTCGGGTCATCGGGATTGGGCCGGGTGAGGTCGTCGATGTGCGGGCGGTGCAGGTCGGTGGGGCGCACGCCGAAGTCGGCTTCGAGCTGGTCCAGCGAACCGTAGACGTCCACGCGCGGGTAGGCCGGATCGTCGGAGACCCAGACCGGGATCGGGCTGCCCCAGTAGCGGTTCCGGCTGATGTTCCAGTCGCGCGCACCTTCGAGCCACTTGCCGAACTGTCCGTCGCGGATGTGCTCGGGCACCCAGCTGATCTGCTGGTTCAGCTCCACCATCCGGTCGCGGAACTTGGTGACCGCGACGAACCAGGACGGCACGGCCATATAGATCAGCGGCTGACCGGAGCGCCAGCTGTGCGGGTACGAGTGCTCGATCGTCTCGTGCCGCAACAGCTTTCCGGCGGCCTTGAGATCCTTGATGATCACCGGGTTGGCGTCGAAGACCATCAGACCCTCGTACGGCGGCACCATCGAGGTGAACTTGCCCGCCGGGTCGAGTGGCTGGACGATCTCGATGCCGTTGGCCGTGGCCACGTCCATGTCCTCTTCACCGAAAGCCGGTGCGAGGTGGACGATTCCGGTGCCGGAGTCGGTGGTGACGTAGTCGGCGGTGAGCACGCGGTGCGAGTTCGGGTGGCCGACGAAGAAGTCGAACGGCGGGGCGTAGGACAGGTCGGCCAGCGCCGCGCCGTCGTACTCGCCGAGCACCTCCGGCTCCTCGCCCAGTTCGCGGCTGTAGTGCGACAGACGTTCGGCGGCGAGCAGATAGCGCTTGTCGTCGGCGCCGCGCACGTGCACGTAGCGCACGTCGGGATGCACCGCGATCGCGAGGTTGGACGGGAGGGTCCACGGCGTGGTGGTCCAGATCAGCGCGTTCGCGCCGTCCAGCGCGGCGAAGGGGTGCTCGGCGGGGACGGACAGGCGCATGTCGACGGTGACCGCGGGGTCCTGACGCATCTTGTACGCGTCGTCGAGACGGGTCTCCTGATTCGACAGCGGCGTCTGCTCGTACCAGCTGTAGGGCAGCACGCGGAAGCCCTGGTAGATCAGGCCCTTCTCGTGCAGCGACTTGAACGCCCACATGACCGACTCCATGAAGTCGAGGTCGAGGGTCTTGTAGTCGTTGTCGAAGTCGACCCAGCGGGCCTGACGAGTGACGTAGTCGCGCCACTCACCGGTGTAGCGCAGCACCGACGACTTACAGGCGGCGTTGAACTCGGCCAGCCCCATCTCGTCGATCTGGGCCTTGTCGGTGATGCCGAGCTGCTTCTCGGCTTCGATCTCGGCGGGCAGACCGTGGGTGTCCCAGCCGAAGCGGCGGTCGACCTTCTTGCCGCGCATGGTCTGGAAGCGCGGGATCAGGTCCTTGACGTAGCCGGTCAGCAGGTGCCCGTAGTGCGGCAGACCGTTGGCGAACGGCGGCCCGTCGTAGAAGACGAACTCACCCTCGCCGTCGCGGTTGTCGATGCTGGCGCGGAAGGTGTCGTCGCGGGCCCAGTAGTTGAGCACCTGGGTTTCGAGCTCCGGGAACGTCGCGCCCGACGCCGCGCCGAAATCGACCCGGGGGTATGCGCTACCGGTAGTTGTCTCGTCCGCCATCGCGGATTGCTCCTCGTGCCGCCGCGCCGTGAGCGCGGAATGTGGGCACGGGGACGATGTCGGCGCCGGTGCGCCGTACCGCGGTACCACCCCGTTTGCCTGATCCACTCCCTGCGAAGGGTTCAGGCCTCTCGTTGTGTGAGCTGTGACGGGCTCACCCGTTCGGTTCTACTGAGCGCTGACGCGCCGTTCTTCCGAAGGCTCCCCGGTGATAGCCGGATCAGCGCCATGTGTAGTTCGATTCTAACCGGGTGCGTCCAGTGGATATTCCGCGCCCGCTCAGTTCCGCCGGGCGTGTCGGCCGGGTGAGGCCGGTTCGCTCTCGGGTTTTCGGGTGGCCAGCGCGCTCACGAGCAAACTCGCGGCACCGACTACGCAGATCAGAATGCACCCCCACGCCCACACCACCGAACCGGTGGCGAGCGCTGCGACGAGCAGTCCGAAGCCGATCGCCGCTAGAACAAGCGTCAAGACGAGCATGGTGACTCCCAAGCCAACCGAGCAGCCCGACGATAACTGGGCATTCCCGAATCACGCGACGCGCTGCGTCGCGCGACTCGGGAACCAGTTTACTTGCCGCCCTTGGCGAAGGAAGCCGGAGCCAGACTGTTGGCCGAACCGTTGGTTTCGCCCGCGAACTCGCCGCCGTCGACCGGCACGGCCGACCCACGGTTCTCGAGCTCTTCCAGCTGCGATTCCAGGTAGGACTTCAGGCGCACGCGGTACTCGCGCTCGAAGGTCTTCAGCTGCTCGATGCGGCTTTCCAGCACCGTGCGCTGCTGAGTGATCGTGGCCATGATCTCGGCGTGCTGACGCTCGGCGTCGGCGGTGAGCGCCTCCGCCTTGTCCTTGGCCTGCCGGATCTGGGTGTCGGAGCGGTTCTGCGCGTCGGCCAGCATCGCGTCGGACTTCTGACGCGCGTCGGCGATCATCGCTTCCGAACGGGTGCGGGCGTCGCCGACCAGTCGCTCGGAGTTTGCTCGCGCGTTCGAGAGCAGACCCTCGGCCTCGGTCTTGGCGTCGGTGGTGAGGCGGTCGGCCATCTCCTGTGCCAGGGTGAGCACCTTCGCGGCCTGCATGTTCGCGTCCGGGCCGTTGTTCTGCGCCGGCGCCGCGACGGGCATCGGGGCGGGCGGCGCGACGGGAACCGGCTGCGGAACAGGTTCCGGCGCGGGAGGAGGTGCCTGCTGTACGGGCGCCTTCGCGGCGCTGACCGGGGCGGGACCACGGTTCTTCTTGGCGTCGGCCAGCTCGGTGTCGAGTTCGGCGACCCGCTGACGCAGGTCGGCGTTCTCCTCGATCAGGCGCGAAAGCTCCTGTTCGACGAGATCCAGGAAGGCATCGACCTCGTCCTCGTTGTAGCCGCGCTTACCGATCGGCGGTTTGCTGAACGCGACGTTGTGCACATCGGCAGGAGTCAGCGGCATCGAAGGATCCCTTCACGCGTCTTTTGGAGAACTAGCAAGCGGTCTTCTCGATTCATTGTGTCACACGGAGGTCACGGGCTGACCGAGCCTACCCACGATCGACATCAGGATGAAGACGAGGAAGAGCAGGACCATTATCGAAAGATCGAGACGAATCCCCCCAAGATTCACAGGAGGTATCAACCGCCTCAGCAGTTTCACCGGGGGGTCGGTAACGGTGAAGATCACCTCGAGGACGATCACCACCACACCGGTCGGGCGCCAGTCGCGCGCGAAACTGCGAATGAACTCGACGATCACCCGACTGATGAGCAACAGCCAGAAGATGAAAAGCACGAGGTACAGAACCGCGAACAGGGCCACGGCTTCACTCTGCCGCAAAATCGGCATGGTGCAAAATGGCCGCGCCGCGCAGTGCGCGGGCGGCCATCTCGGTATCCGGTGTGTGTTCTCTATTTCTGGTTGTAGAAGCCGTTTTCGGCGATGCGGCGGCGTTCTTCCGCTGATACGTCGACATCGGCCGGTGAGAGCAGGAACACCTTCGTCGCCACCTTGTCGAACGAACCACGCAGCGCGAAAGCGAGTCCGGCCGCGAAATCGACCAGCCTTTTGGCATCGGCATTGCTCAGGTCGACCAGGTCCATGATGACCGGATTCCCTTCGCGGAACCGTTCACCGATGATCCTGGCCTCGCTGTAATCGCGCGGACGCAGCGTGGTGATCTTGGACAAGGGACCTCCGTCCTCGAAGATCCCAGGACGCCGCGCGGGTGCGGGCTCGGGGCGCAAGCGCTCCTCCAGCCTGCGCTCCTCGGCGTCGGGATCGACCGCGAGCGCACCACGAGTGGAGCCGCGCATACCGGGTGCGACACCGCCTGCCCGGAAGGACCGGCCCGACGACGGCGCCGTTTCGATCCTGGTGGGGCGACGCGGCGTCTCGTAGCGATCGTCGGCGTAGGTGTCGGCGACATAGTCGTCGCGACGCGCCTGATAGGCCGACTTGTACGCCGGCTGCGGGAAGTCGTCGGCCTCGTCCTCGAAACGGTCGGCGCCGTAGCGGTCTTCGGCATAACGGTCGTAGCTGCGCGGACGAACGCGGCCAGCGCGCTCCTCGACGCCGCGAGGGGCATGATCGTCGACGTAGTCGTCTTCGTACTCATCGAGCGGAACCATGCCGAAGTACGCCTTGAACTTATGCAGGGTACTCATCTGGTCGACCTTCCTTCGGCCCCGGTGGCGGCCGGGTGTTGAAGTTCTTGCTCAGCGCCTCTTCAGCCCAATCGTATGTGTCGAATGTGACTGGTGAGGTTTCTTTGCTACGCCGAGGTTATCGGTCGCGCGCCCATCAGGGCGGTTCCGACACGCACGCACGTCGAACCGTGTTCGACCGCAATCTCCAAATCACCCGACATACCTGCAGAAAGTTCGGTGGCTTCGGCGTGTTGCGCGAGCAGCGAAGTGTGCAATGTCGCAAGATTCGCAAACGACACATCACTCGGGGCGTCAAGGGGCGGAATCGCCATCAGACCGGCCAGATGCAGTCCGGGCGCCTTCGCTACCAGGTCGGCCAGGGCGAGCAGATCGGCCGGTGCGACACCCCCGCGTCCGGGATCGGCGTCCAGGCTCACCTGCAGCAGCACTCGCAGCGGCGCGATACGCTCGCCGGCTGCGAGTGCGTCCTGCGCCGCCCGGTCCAGGGCATTTGCCAGACGTTCGCTGTCGACCGAGGCCACGGTGTGCGCCCAGCGCGCGACCGAGCGCGCCTTGTTGCGTTGTAAACGACCGATCATGTGCCATTCGACATCGTCGTAGGCCAGCTGGTCGACCTTCGCCGAGGCTTCCTGCTCGCGCGACTCGCCGAATTCGCGCCGGCCGAGGGCGTACAGGATGGCCACATCGGTGGCGGGGAAGAACTTCGTCACCGGGAGCAGACGGACCGAGCCCGCCGGGCGCCGGGCGGCGTCGACGGCGGCGTCGACGCGCGCGAGCAGCCCGTCGAGGCGGGCCGAGAGCTCCGCGGTGCGGTCCGTCGCGGTTTCGGTCGTCACGCGGCGGGATCCATCCAGATCACGCCGGCGATGCGGCCGGTGGGGGCGCCGCGGCGGTGGCTGAACAGGGTTTTGTCCTCGATGGTGCAGCGGGGGTCTACGGCGATTCCGGCGACACCCGCCTCGGTGAGCTGTCGGCGGATGCCCGCGCGCAGGTCGAGACCGGGAGTCTTGCGAACGGTGGTGGTCGCGCTGCCGGGCAGGTGGGCTTCCACGTCGGCGCGCATCGCGGCGGGGACCTCGTACTGACGACCCGAGGCGGCGGGGCCGAGGAAGGCGCCGATGCGGTCGACGCGGGCACCGACCGACACCATCGCGTCCAGGACGCGCGGCACGATGCCGATCCGGGCGCCGATGCGGCCCGCGTGCACGGCGGCGATGACGCCGGCCTCGTCGTCGGAGAGCAGGATCGGCACGCAGTCGGCGGTGAGCACCACCAGCGCCAGTCCCGGCACGGTCGTGACCAGCGCGTCGGTCACCGGCACCGGTTCGGCGCGCGGCCCGTCGACGATCTCGACAGTGCGCCCGTGGACCTGCTCCATCCACACCAGCCGGTCGGGAGTGAGGCCGATGCCCTCGGCCAGCCGAATCCTGTTACGGCGCACAGCTTCCGGATCGTCACCGACGTGGTCACCCAGGTTGAACGAGTCGTAGGGCGCGGCGGAGAAGCCACCGGCGCGGGTGGTGGTCACCCGGCGAACGGTCACGGTAGGAGGTGCGGAAGTCATGTGTTCGAGCGTAGTGCGGTCACCGGGTCGGGCGGTCATCGCGCGCAGTGACGTCGGTCAAGCCCGAAACGACTGGGCCGACAGGTGCTCGACCTCACCGAACGGACCGGCGCCGTCGACCGCCACGGCGATCACCGCGCGCCCGGTCACCCGGCGGACTCCGCGACGTCGAGCTCACCCAGCTTGCGCGCGATGCCCGCGCGGCCGGCCAGTCCCAGTTTGCGCAACACTCGGCTGAGATGGTCCTCGACGGTGCGGGGGCTGAGGCAGAGGTGCTCGGCGATGGCCTTGTTGGTGTGGCCGTTGGCGGCCAGCTCGGCGACTTCGCGTTCGCGCCGGGTCAGCGCGGCCGGGGGACCGACACGCTGGGCGCCTGCGAGACGACGTTGTTCGGTGGTCACCTCGTCGAGCAGACGGGTGGCACCGGTGGCGAGGAAGACCGCGCGTGCCGAGGCGAATCGACTGGTCGCGCGACCGAAATCACCACATCTGCCCGCGATGACACCGGCGATCAACTCGGCCTGTGCCCGGTTCACCACCATTCCGGCACGCGCGAACGCCGCGACCGCTGCCTCGGCAGCCGCTGCCGCGACGGCCACCTCGCCCGTGGCCGCGGCGTACTCGGCCCGCGCCAGCGCGGCCGCACCCACCTGACTGCCGAGGTCGCCGCCCGGGGTGATCAGCACGGTCGCGACGGAATGCTCGCCGAGGTGGACGGCGTGACTCGTCGCCGCGGCGGCCGCTTCGGCACGAGCGACCAGGTCGGCGGCGGCGGCGAGGTCGCCGGTGGCTATCGCGGCGCGGGCGGCCCGGGACAGGTGTGTCGGCGTGAGCGGGCCGGGTCGGCCGATCTGGGGTGGGGGTGCGCAGGCGGGCAGGTCCAGGGTTCGGCCGACTTCGGTGAGGGTTGTCTCCACCACCTGGCGCCACCAGCGCACGGTGGGACGTGTTAGCGCGGAAACGGTGTACCACTGGGTGGTTACCGCCGCCGGCGGGGCTGTCAGTTGGAGAGTGCGCAGTTTCAGCGCGCCTGCGAAGGAGACCAGGTCGGGATAGCCGAAGGTGGTCGCCGCGTCGGTGGCTTCATCGGCGGCGGCGATGGCGTCGTGGAGACGGCCGAGTTTGGCCAGCGAGTAGGCGCGAACCGTGTGGAGTTCGGCGAGAGCGTAGGTGCGGCCGAAGCGGCGGCTCACCGCGATCGCACGGTCCAGGTGGTGCAGGCCGTCGGCGTCGCGGTCGAGGAAGTAGGCGCACCAGCCGAACGCGGGGGCGGCGTGGACCACTTCACGCAGGACTGTGTCGGTGAGCAGGCCGAACGCTCGACCACAGGGGTCGTAGAGCTGGGCGGCCTCGGCGATGCGCGCGTCGGCCAGGAGACCGAGACAGCGCAGGGCTGTCGCGGCGGCGCGAACGGCCGGGTCGTCGATGGCGTCGGAGTCGAACAACGCGGTGAGGCGGGCCTGGCCTTCGGAGTCCTGGCGATCCTGCATTTCCAGGATCGCGAGTTCCAGTTGCACGGGTCCGTCGCCGGGGCGGCGAGGCAGCGTCGCACCGTGCGCCAGCAGCGTGCGCGCCTGGTCGACGCGACCGAGCATGCGCGCGCAACGGGCTGACAGCAGCAGCGCCTCCAGCTGGTGCCGACCCGCGGTGGCGGCAGCCGGTTCGAGGGTCTCCACCGCCCGCGCGGCCGCGCCGGACAGCAATTGCGCCCGGCCCAGTGCCAGGGCGGCGGCGAGTGGGTCGTCGGTCGCGGGCGCGATCCGCGCGGCGGCCGAAAGCCAGCGGGCGCTCGCCGCCGGGGCGTCGGCGAGCACCTGTGCGGCGGCCAGTCGCAGTTCCGCGCCCGCGATCTCGTCGGCACCGAGGAGTGTGTGCTCGAGATGACGCGCGCGCGAGGGCATCGACGCGCCACGTGCGCGCAGTGCGAGCGCGGCCCTGCGGTGCGCCAGCGCTCGCCAGCCGTGGCCGGACAGCCGGTAGGCGGCCGTGCGAATCAGCGGATGCGCGAACGTCACCGCGCCGTCGCCGATGCTGACCACTCCGCGCCGAACCAGCCCGTCCACCGCCGCGACCACCGCGCCCTCCGCGAGATCGGCTGTCGAGCACAATAATTCGAGGTCAGGGGGAAGTCCACACACCGCGATGGCCTGCGCTACCAGCCGCTCGGTGTCCGGAAGCTGGGCCAGTTCGGCGCGGATCGTCCGGTCCAGCGCCGCGAAATCGTTCGACGCGGGGTCGGGTTCCTCCCCCTGCAATGCCCGATCCAGTTCGCGGTCGGGCAGATCGGCGAGCAGCGTCAGGTACAGCGGGTTGCCCTGGGACGCGGCGAACAATCTGGCCCGCCGACCCGGGTCCTCCCCCGGCAGCAACCCGTCGACATCGGCCTCGGTGAACGGTGGAACCCGCACGTGCACCGTCCGCACCTGCGGCGCGCGCACCGATCGGGCGATCGACGGTGGGCAACCGCCGTCGCGGAAGCAGAGCAGCAGGCGGAATCCTCGCGCGGGGCGGTTCCGGATCAGAAAGGCGAGCAGCCGCACCGATTCCAGGTCTGCCCACTGCGCGTCGTCGACGACGAGCAGGGTCTCGACCGCGCCGAGCGCACGCCGCACGTGGCGAACCAGGTCGGCCGGGTCGCGTGAATCCGGCATCACTCCCGAGGTCTTGGGTGCCGCTGCGGACGCATCACCCGCGCCCTCACCCAGCTGCTCGACGATGTCATCGGCGAGATAGTGCGGCTGCGACTGGGCGTCCTCGGCGCTGGTGACCACCAGGACCCGGCAGCGGGCCGCGCCGACGAACTCGGCGATCAAGCGGGACTTGCCGATTCCGGCCGGTCCGTCGACCAGCAGCAACCAGGGCGCGTCCGGACCGGTGAAAGTCGTGGTCAGCGCGGCGAGTTCGGCGGCACGGCCGACGAATGCGCGTTCGAACATGACACTCCGTACCTCACTGGCGAGATCGGCCGTGGACGGCCGGATCAGAGCATAACGGTGCCACCGCGGCGAAATTACCGTGGTTTCCCGGATGCTCGCCGACGCCGGGTGAGGTTGGGTGATCGGGGCCTACACCGCCGAAGGGTCCGCGGTGAGGTTCTGCAGAAAGAAGGTTCGCATGACGTTCACCGGCAAGGGAATGGTTTCGCGGTTCTCGCTCGCACTGCTGGCGGTCGCGGCACTCGGTGCCGCGAGTTGCTCGGCCGTGGACAAGGTCACCGAGGTCGCCAAGGACGCGAGCAAGTCCGACACCGCCCGCTCGAAGGTCGGTGAGTGCATCAACGTGATCTCGGCGTCGGTGATCGACTCCAAGACCGAGCCGGTCCCGTGCTCGGCCGAGAACGCCGTCTACCAGGTCGTGCAGGTCCACGACAAGAAGGTCGAGTGCCACGAGGACTACACCTCCTACGAGGAGACCTTCGGCAGCGGCGGCACGGTCGCGTTCCTCTGTCTGGCCCCGAACTTCAAGGAGGGCAGCTGCTACAACGAGGGCATGATGACCGGCTACAAGTTCGTGCCGTGCACCGCGTCCGACGCCAGCTTCAAGGTCGTCACCCGCGTCGACGGTCAGGTCGACGAGCAGCTGTGCGGCGAGGATGCCGACCAGGTGCTCGTGGTCAATGATCCGAAGATCACTTACTGCCTCGGCAGCGCCAAGGGCTGATCCCCGCCCAGCACGCGAAAGCGCCCGAACTCGACAGGAGTTCGGGCGCTTTTCGTGTCTGCGAATGCTTATCGACGCATGAAGTCCGGGACGTTGATCTCGTCGTCGTCGTCGCCTTCGCGCACTTCCGGGTTGTTGACCTGGTTCATCGCGCGCTCGGTGACCCGCTGACGCTCCGACTCCCGGTACCGCTCGGTATCGCGGTAGTTCGGCGCGGCGGCCCGGCCACCGGACACCCCGGCCGTGGCGGGCTCGGTGGGACGCGACGGCGCCTCCGACGGACGTCCCTGGCCGATCTCGCCCGCGCGGCCGGAACCGATCGGGTTCACCCCGGTCCGGCTGGTCGTGACCGCGCTGGGCTCCGAACTCCGCCGAGACGGGCCGCCACCGTCGAATCCCGCGGCGATGACGGTGACTCGCACCTCGTCGCCGAGCGAATCGTCGATGACCGTACCGAAGATGATGTTGGCCTCGATGTGGGCCGCCTCCTGCACCAGCGAGGCCGCCTCGTTGATCTCGAACAGCCCGAGGTCGGAACCGCCCGCGATCGAGAGCAGCACGCCGTGCGCGCCGTCCATGGAGGCTTCGAGCAGCGGCGAGTTGATCGCCGTCTCGGCCGCCTTCACCGAACGACCCTCGCCCCGCGCCGAGCCGATGCCCATGAGTGCCGATCCGGCACCCGACATCACGCTCTTGACGTCGGCGAAGTCGACGTTGATCAGGCCCGGGGTGGTGATCAGGTCGGTAATACCCTGAACACCGTTGAGTAGCACCTCATCCGCGGAGCGGAAGGCGTCCATCAGACTCACCGCGGCGTCGCCCAGCTGCAGCAGCCGGTCGTTCGGAATGACGATAAGGGTGTCGCACGACTCGCGAAGCAGGTTGATCCCCACCTCGGCCTGGTTCCCGCGCCGTTTTCCTTCGAAGGAGAACGGCCGGGTGACGACCCCTATAGTCAGGGCGCCCAACTTGCGGGCGATGCTGGCGACGACGGGGGCGCCACCGGTACCGGTGCCACCACCCTCGCCCGCCGTGACGAAGACCATGTCGGCGCCCTTGAGCACCTCTTCGATCTCGTCCTTGTGGTCCTCTGCGGCCTTGCGGCCGACTTCCGGATCGGCTCCGGCACCGAGGCCTCGGGTGAGCTCACGACCGACATCGAGTTTGACGTCGGCATCGCTCATCAGCAGGGCTTGCGCGTCGGTATTGACCGCGATGAACTCGACTCCCTTGAGTCCCTGTTCGATCATTCGGTTGACGGCGTTCACGCCGCCGCCGCCGATACCGACGACCTTGATCACTGCAAGGTAGTTGTGCGGGGGCGTCATGGGCTCTCGCCTTCCTTCGATCTTAAACCCTCAACCTCAACCATAGGGTTGGCGTTATGTCAAGTATCCGACTGCTGCGGAACGCTATTCGCAGCCACTGCGATCCCGGCGCAGGCGCGCCGAGATGAGAGCCAGAATCTTGTGCCACAAAGAATGTCGCTCACTTTACCGTGACCAGATTCGGACTCGAAACGTCGAACACGGTCCCCTCACGGGTCAGTAGTGGCAACACGACAGCAGCTTTGCGCTCACCGTCGCCCGTGCCGCCCCACACTACCTTCCTGCCATCGCGAAGGCTCAGCGAGACGTCCGAAATCGACCGTGCGACAACCTCGCCCACCTGCACCGACAAGGCGGGTGGCAGGGTGACCAGCACATCCACCGCGGCCCTGGCCGCCGCGGGCCCGGTGAACGAGCCCTCGGTGAGCAGTTTCGGGACTCCGATGGGTGGTTCGGGCTCGATCGCGAATTCGACGCTCTCGGCGTCGACCAGATGGGCGCCGTCCGGCGCGTCGAAGTACACCACCGGAGTTCGCTCCACGACGGTGACCAGCACTGTCGAGGGGAATTTACGCTGCACCCGGACCGAACGTACCTTCGGGATCGCGGCGACGCGCTGGGCGATCGCGGTGGTATCGATCCGTAACATCGAACGCCCGTCCGGAATTTCGAGCCGACCACGCACGTCGGCCTCCGGTACCGCCGACAGCCCGTCGACGCGCACCGTGCGCACCGACAACGCCGGTGTGAACCAGGCCAGCACCACCAGCAGGCTCACCACGACCACCCCGACCACCGTCCAGAGACGGTAGCCGTGCCACCCGCGCGCGGCGGGCATCGGCAATCTCACCGGCCGCCCTGCTGCGGCCTGGCCCGCAGGCCGTCGAGGATCTGGCTGCCTAGCATCGTCACATCGCCCGCGCCCATGGTGATCACGACGTCACCGTCGCCCGCCAGCGCGGCGACTTGCTTGCCGACCTTGGACATATCCGGCTGGTAGTGCACGGGTGTGGTCACCGACTGGGCGACCAGCGCGCCGTTGACGCCGGGCAACGGGTCTTCCCTCGCGCCGTAGACGTCGAGAACGACCACCTCGTCGGCCAGGCTCAACGCGGTGCCGAACTCCGTGGCGAAAGTGGCGGTGCGGCTGTACAGATGCGGCTGGAACACCACGATCACCCGGCCACGCTGCAGGCGAGCGCCGTCCCGCGCTTCCTGGGCGACCAGTTGCGCGGCGGCCTCCAGCACCGCCCGGACCTCGGTGGGGTGATGGGCGTAATCGTCGAAGACGCGCACCCCGTTCTCCCGGCCGGTGAACTGGAACCGGCGATGCACGCCGCCGAATCCCTCCAGACCCTGCACGATCTCGTCGATGTCGGCGCCGGTGGCACGGGCGGCGAGCAGCGCGGCCAGCGCGTTGAGGGCCATGTGCCTGCCGGGCACCGACAGGCGCAACGACCGCGGGATGGTCTCGCCGTCGAGCTGGAACTCCACGATGCCGCCGACATCGCGCGGCTGCCAGTCGAGCAGCCGCGCGCCGACGGGCACGGGCGCGTCATCGAGATCGCCCGATCCGTAACCGAGGACCTCGATCCCGCGTTCGGCCATGCGCGGTGCGACGCGCTGGGCCAAGGCGAGCGAACCGGGATCGTCGAGACACACCACCAGCAGGCCGCCGGGGGCCAGCCGATCGGCGAAGTCGTCAAAGACCTGGATGTAGGCCTCGTCGGTGCCGAAGTAGTCCAGATGGTCGGATTCGATATTGGTGACCACCGCGACGCCCGGGTCGTATTGCAGCAGTGAGCCGTCGGACTCGTCGGCCTCGGCGACGAAGATGTCACCGCTGCCGTGGTGGGCGTTGGTGCCCGCCTCGTTGAGCTCACCACCGACCGCGAACGACGGGTCGGCGCCGCAGTGCTGCAACGTGACGATCAGCATCGAGGTGGTCGAGGTCTTGCCGTGGGTGCCCGAGACCAGCAGGGTCCTGTGCCCGCGCATCAGCGCGGCGAGCACGGTAGGGCGCATCAGCACGGGGATGTCGCGCCGATTCGCCTCGACCAGTTCGGGGTTGGTCTTCGGAATGGCGGCGTAGGTGGTGACCACGACCGTCGGGCCGCCGGGCAGCAGGTCGAGCGCGTCGGCGGCGTGCCCGATGCGCACCTCGGCGCCACGGGCCCGCAGCGACAGCACGCCACGGCTCTCGCGGGCATCGGAGCCGGACACCTTGCCACCGCGCGAGAGCAGGATGCGCGCGATACCGGACATGCCCGCACCGCCGATGCCGACCATGTGCACGCGTTCGAGTTCGGGTGGCAGGGCCGCGCCCGCGGACTCCCCGATCTGCTGGTCCGGCTCGCTCATCGGGCGACCTCGGTGACGATCCTGGCCACCGTGTCGGCAGCGTCGCGATGGCCTGCGCCTGCGGCGGCGCGGCTCATCTGCGCGAGTCGAGCGGGGTCGAGCAGCAGCGGAATCACCTCATCGATCACGTATTTCGGGGTCAGCTCGGCGTCGGCCACAATTGTGCCACCACCTTGCGCGACCACTGGTCGGGCGTTGAATTCCTGTTCACCGTTGCCGTGCGGCAGCGGCACGTAGAAGGCGGGCAGGCCGACGGCCGACACCTCGGCCACGGTCATCGCACCGGATCGGCACACCACCGCGTCGGCGGCGGCGTAGGCCAGGTCCATCCGCGACAGGTAGGGCACCGCCACATAGGGGGCGGGCGCGTCGGCGGTGCTCACCTCGACGCTGTTCTTGGGGCCGTGCGCGTGCAGCACCGAGACGCCCGCGGCCGCGAGTTGCGGTGCGGCGCCGGAGACGGCCTCGTTGAGGCTGCGCGCGCCCTGCGAACCACCGAACACCAGCAGCACCGGCCCCTCGGCGGGCAGGCCGAAGTGCGCGCGAGCTTCGGCGCGCAACGCGGCACGGTCGAGTCCGGTGATGGACGCACGCACCGGAATGCCGACGACCTGCGCGCCCGCCAGCCCCGAATCCGGAACAGCGGCGAGAACTTTCGCGGCGAGTTTCGCGCCGACCTTGTTGGCGACGCCGGCCTTCGCGTTGGCCTCGTGCACGATCACCGGTACCTTGCGCTTGCGACCGAACAGCCCGCCGCGCGCGGCGAGATACGCGGGCAGCGCGACGTAGCCGCCGAACCCGATGATCACGTCGGCCTGCACGTCGTCGATCACCGCCCTGGTGGCCTTGACCGAGGCGAGTACCCGGCCGGGCAGCCGCAGCAGGTCGGCGGAGGGCTTGCGCGGCAACGGCACCGGCGGGATCAGCTCCAGGGGGTACCCGCGTTCGGGCACCAGTTTCGTCTCGAGTCCACGCTCGGTACCCAAGGCGGTCACCCGGATCGAGTCGTCGAGTCTGCGCAGCGCGTCGGCGACAGCCAGCGCGGGTTCGATGTGGCCTGCGGTTCCTCCGCCTGCGACGATCACCGACAACCCGGATCGCGGGTTACTCACCTGGATCTACCTCGTTCTCTCTGTATCGAATTCGATCTCGCGAAAGCCGGCGTGGTCATGCTCCGCCACCTCCGCCGGTCCGCCGTTTCACCGGGCGGTGTGGCATCGGGTAGGTCGGCTCCCACGCTCTTGTCGACCGTAGCGAACTCGTGCCGCGGCTTTCCGGCACCCGTCGCCTGCGGTCGGCGGGCGGCTGGCGGCGAGGGGCCTGACGTGGTCGTTCGGTTCGGGCGCGCGGCGCCACTTTGCGCGGCGCCGGCGGGGTGTACAGCTCGGGCACCGGTAGTCGGAGCAGCCTGCTGAGCCTGCCGTCCTGGCCTGCCTTCAACGCCGACACCGCTTCGGGTTCGTGCCGGGCGGCGCTGGCGATGATGCCGAACATGAACAGCGTGATCGCCAGCGACGAACCACCGGCCGAGACGAGCGGCAACTGCAATCCGGTCACCGGCAGCAGCCCGACGACATAGCCGATGTTGATCAGTGCCTGCGCGGTGATCCAGGTGGTGGCGGTAGCGGTGAGCAGGCGCAGGAACGGGTCGACCGAGCGCAGTGCGATGCGGATACCCGCGTAGACGAACAGGGCGAGCAGCGCCAAGACCAGCATGCAGCCCAGGAAGCCGAGTTCCTCGCCGATGATGGCGAAGATGAAGTCGTTGTGCGAGTTGGGCAGGTAGCTCCACTTCGCGCGGCTCTGCCCGAGGCCGCGGCCCCAGATACCGCCGTCGGCGAGGGAATACTTGGCTTGACGCGCCTGGTAGTTGACCCCCTGCGGATCGTCACCGGGATTGAAGAACGCACGCACACGGTCGGAGCGGTACCCGGCCGACAGTGCCAGCACGGAAGCGGCGACCAGACCGGTCACCATGATCCCGACGAACAGTCGCGCCGGCAGCCCGCCGAACCACAGCAGCGCCATCAGCACGATGCCGAGGGCGATGGTGGTCGACAGGTTCGGCTCGAGCACCACCAGCAGGCACACCAGCAGACCCGCGGGCACCAGCGGCACCAGGATGTCCTTGAGCTGGGCGCCTCGGCGCGAGGCGAGCAGGTGCGCACCCCACACGATCAGGGTCACCTTGACGACTTCGGAGGGCTGGATCGACAGCGGGCCGATGTCGAACCAGCGGCGCGCGCCGCCGTGGATCGCGCCGATGCCCGGGATGAGCACCAGCACCAACGCGAGCACCGAGATGCTGAAGATCGGGAACGACCACTGGCGCAAGAACCGCAGCGGCAACCGCAACGCCACATAGAAGGCGATGGCACCGAGCCCGGCGAACATGGCCTGCTGGATGAACAACGCGTAGGCCGAACCACCACCGGCGTAGGCCTCGACGCTCGACGCCGACAGCACCATGACCAGACCCAGCACGGTGAGCAGGGTCGCGATGGTGACGATCAGATGGAACGACGCGAGCGGCCGGGCCAACCACGCACCGAAGCGCTCCCCCGCCCAATTCGGCTGCCCCGAACTCTTGCGGCGAGTACTCGCGCCCGCCTGACCCTTACCGACCCGGCTGTCGTCCACGCTGCCCCGGCTCTTAACCACGCTGCCCCCTCTTGGGCGGTGACTGCTCGGCCGGGCGCGCCTTCGTCACAGCGCCCGCCCGATGTCACCATCTTCCAGTGCCGTCACCGCATCCACGAAACAGCGTCCGCGATGGGTGTAGTCGTCGTACATGTCGAGGGAAGCGGCCGCGGGCGCGAGCAGGACAGTGTCTCCGGCGCGAGCCAGACCCGCCGCGGCGCGCACCGCGCGGCCCATGACCGCCTCGGCTCGCTGCGATCTCGACGACTCCATGTCTGCATCGTCTCCCGCATCCAGCTCGATGACCGGGACTTCGGGTGCGTGTCGCGTCATCGCGGCGGCGATCACCGGCGCGTCGGCCCCGAACAGCACCGCGCCGACCAGCCGGTCACCGATCTCTTCGATCAGATCGTCGACACTTGCGCCCTTGAGCAGACCGCCCGCCACCCAGACCACCTGCGGGTGCGCCATGATCGCGGCGCGCGCGGCGTGCGGGTTGGTGGCCTTGGAGTCGTCGATGAACTCCACACCGCCGAGTTCGCGCACGAACGCGGTGCGATGCGGGCCCACCTTGTGTTCGGCGAGGCCTTCCTTGACGAACTGCGGGGCCACGTCGATGGCCCGGGTCAGCGCGGACGCGGCCAGCGCGTCGGCGATGCCCGCGGGTCCCGGCGGGCTGATGTCGCTGGTCTCGGCGAGGATCGCGGCCTTGGTGAAGGCGCGGTCGAGGAGTTTGCCGTCGACCACACCCAGCTCACCGTCGGCGGGGACACCGATCCGGAAGCCGACGGTGCGCCGCGCCTTGGCCTTGCGGGCCAGTGCGCCCGCGACCGGGTCGTCGAGGCCGACGACACCGACGCGACCGGTCAGCGCGCGGGCCTTCGCCGCGGCGTAGGCATCGAGACCGCCGTGCCAGTCCAGGTGATCCTCGGCGACATTGAGCACGACGCCTGCCTCGGGTCGCACCGACGGCGCCCAGTGCAGCTGGAACGAGGACAGCTCGACGGCGAGAACCTGCGGGCCGGGGTTGCGGCGCAGTGCGTCCAGGATCGGCAGGCCGATATTGCCGCAGGCCACGCTGGAGATGCCGGCGGCGCGCAGGATCGAATGCGTCATCTGGGTGGTGGTGGTCTTGCCGTTGGTGCCGGTGATCACCAGCCATTTGCGGACCGGCCCGTAGATGCGGGCCTGATCGACCCACCAGGCGAATTCGACGTCGCCCCAGACGGGCACGCCCTCGGTGACCGCCGAGACCAGCACCGGCGAATCCGGTCGCCAGCCCGGGCTGGTGATCACGAGCGCGAACCGGCTCAGGTCGGCGCTTTCGAGTTCGACGCTGGTGGCGATCTCGAGGCCGAGTTCGGCGGCCTCGGCGAGCGCCTTCGCGCCGTTGTCGGTGACCACGGGGTGGGCGCCGATATCGCGCAGCGGTTCGATCAGCGAGCGCCCGGAGACGCCCCAACCGGCGACGAGAACGTCGCGGCCACGCAGGAATTCGAGCATCGGGCCCGGGGAACGCAGGGCGCGGGGCGAGTGTTCGACCATGTCTCTACTCACCCGACCTGTGACAGATATTCGCTGTAGAACAGGCCGAGGCCCACTGCGGCGGAGATGCCCGCCAAAATCCAGAACCGGATGATCACCGTGGTTTCGGCCCACTTACTCAACTCGAAGTGATGGTGGAACGGCGCCATCTTGAACAACCGATTGCGCGTGGTGCGGTACACCGCCACCTGCAGCATGACCGATGCCGCCTCGGCGACGAACAGCGCGCCGATCACGGCCATCAGCAGCTCGGTGCGGGTGGTGATCGACAGACCGGCGATCAGGCCGCCGAGGGCCAGCGAACCGGTGTCGCCCATGAAGATTCGCGCGGGCGCGGCGTTCCACCACAGGAATCCGATACACGCGGCGGCCGCGGCGGCGCAGACCAAGGCCAGGTCAAGCGGGTCGCGCACGTTGTAGCACCCGGCTTCGGGACTGGTGGAGCAGGAGTTGCGGTACTGCCAGAAGGTGATGATCACGTACGCGCCGAGCAGCAGGCTCATCGAACCGGCCGCGAGACCGTCGAGGCCGTCGGTCAGGTTGACCGCGTTGGACCAGGCCACGACCAGGAACAGCACCCAGACGACAAAGATGATCGCGCCCATCGACACCGTGTTCCAGTCGCGCACGTACGACAGGTGCTTGCTGGCGGGGCTGAGCCCGTCGGTGCTGCGGAACTGCAGGGCCAGCACCGCGAAGATGACCGCCGCGGCGGTCTGCCCGATGTACTTGCCCGCGGCCGAGAGCCCGAGGTTGCGCTGCTTGCGCAGCTTGATGAAGTCGTCGAGGAAACCGACGACGCCGAGCGCGGTGGTGAGCCCGAGCACGAGCAGACCCGACGCCGTCGGACCCTCCGCGTCGTAGCCGATGCCGATCAGGTGCGAGCCGAGATAGCCCGCCCACATACCGATCAGGATCGCGACACCGCCCATGGTCGGGGTGCCGCGCTTGGCCTGGTGACTGGCCGGGCCGTCGACCCGGATCTCCTGGCCGAAGCCCTGTCTGGCGAACACCCGAACCAGCAACGGCGTCAGCAGGATCGACACCGCCAGTGCGATCCCCGCCGCGAACAGAATTTGCCTCATCGAGCTGTATTACCTTCCGCTGCCCCGGTCAGGTGCTCGGCGACGGCCCACAGGCCCACCGCCTTCGACGCCTTGACCAGTACCACATCGCCTGCGGCGATCTCGTCGTCGAGCAGCGCGATCGCCGCGTCGATATCGGGAACGAGGATCGATTCCTCGCCCCATGAGCCTTCCATCACCGCTCCCTGGTGCATGCCGTGGGAGGGTCGTCCGGTGCCGACCACGATCAACCGGTCGACGTCGAGGCGCACGGCCAGGCGTCCGATCGCGTCGTGTTCGATCACCGAGGTGTCGCCGAGTTCGCCCATTTCGCCGAGCACGGCCCAGCTGCGCCGGGGCTCGTCAGCCGATTTCGCCAGAGTGACCAGCGCTTTGAGCGCCGCGCGCACCGAGTCGGGGTTGGCGTTGTAGGAGTCGTTGATGACAGTGACGCCCGCGGGGGTGGTCGTCACGTCCATCCGGCGGACCGAGGCCGCGGTGGCGCCGGACAGCGCCTGGGCGACGGTCGCCAGGTCGGCGCCGCATTCGAGGGCGACGGCCGCGGCGGCCAGGGCGTTGCCGACCTGGTGTTCGCCGTGCACAGCGAGTCGCACCGGGATCGATTCGCCGCCCACGTGCAGGGTGAAGTGGGCGCGGGCCTGGTCGTCGGTGATCACGTCGGTGGCGCGGATGTCCGCGTCGCCGGACAGGCCGACCTTCACCACGCGTGCCTTGGTGCGCGACGCCATGGCCGAGACATTGGGGTCGTCGGCGTTGAGCACCGCCAGCCCCTCGGCGGGCAGCGCCTCGACGAGCTCGCCCTTGGCTTGCGCGATCGCCTCGCGGCTCCCGAATTCGCCGAGGTGGGCGGTGCCGACATTGAGCACGACACCGATCCGCGGCGGTGCGATACGGGCCGCGGCGGCGATGTGGCCGACACCCCGAGCCGACAGTTCGAGCGCGAGAAACTTGGTGTCCAGACCGGCGCGCAGGGCCGTCCACGGGTGGCCGAGTTCGCTGTTGAACGAGCCCGGCGGGGCGATGACCGGACCCAGCGGCGCCAGCACGGCGGCCAGCAGATCCTTGGTCGAGGTCTTGCCGGAGGACCCGGTGACGCCGACAACGGTGAGACCGGTGCGCTCGGCCAGCTTCTCGGTGCTGACCCGCGCCAGCTCGGCCAGCGCGGCCAGCACGGCCGCGCCGGAGCCGACGCTGTCATCGTGGCTGAGCGCCACCGACGTCCCCGGAACTGCGCCGAGCTCGGGTGCCACGACAATGGCGGGCACGCCGACCGGGCGGGCAGCCAGTACCGCGACCGCCCCGGCGGCGACCGCCTTCGCGGCGTAGTCGTGTCCGTCGGAGTTGGCGCCGGGTAGGGCGAGGAACAGATCGCCGGAACCGATTCGGCGCGAATCGAATTCGACCGAACCGGTCACCAGTGCCTGGGGGTCGGGTACGTCGTGCAGCTCGCCGCCGACGACGTCCGCGATCTCCCGCAGTGTCATCTCGATCATGAAACTGTCAAGTCCTCCGAGTCCGTGTGCGGACTGTGTCGTATCCGCAGAGCATCCAGCGCCGCCGCGACCACCTCGCGGTCGTCGAAGGGATGCTTGACGCCCTTGATCTCCTGGCCCGCCTCGTGGCCCTTGCCCGCGACGAGCACCACATCGCCCGCACGCGCCCAGGCGATGGCCGCGGCGATGGCCGCCGCGCGGTCACCGATCTCGCGGATCTCGCCGCGTTCGGTGGCCGGGAGTTCGTGCGCGCCGGCCACCACGGCGGACCTGATGGCCGCCGGGTCCTCGGTGCGTGGGTTGTCGTCGGTGACGATCACCAGGTCGGCGCGGGCTGCCGCGGCGCCCATGAGCGGGCGTTTGGCCACGTCACGGTCGCCACCGGCGCCGAGCACGACAGCCAGCCGACCCGTACCCGCTTCGACGAGGTGGCCGCGCAGAGTGGTGACCACCGACTCGATGGCGGCGGGCTTGTGCGCGTAGTCGACGACGGCGAGGAAGTCCTGGCCGCGCTCGACGCGCTGCATCCGGCCCGGCACGTCCACGACGGCCAGCGCCGGAGCCGCGATCGCCGGATCGACGCCTGCCGCAGCGCAAGTGGCGACGGCCAGCAGCGCGTTGGCGACGTTGTAGCGCCCGGGCAGGCGCAGGCGCACCGCCAGTTCGCCGTCGGGTCCGGCGGCGGTGAATTCCTGCTCGCCACCGGTGGTCTTGATGTCGCCGCTGACCTGCCAGGTCGCCGCGCCGGTGGTCGACACGGTGACCGGTTCGACCAGATCACCGGCCAGGCGGGTGCCCCATTCGTCGTCGACGCAGATCACCGCGGTGCGCGCGGCAACCGGCGAATCCGCGTCGAACAGCCGACGTTTCGCGGCGAAGTAGTCCTCGAAGTCCTTGTGAAAGTCGAGATGGTCCTGCGACAGGTTGGTGAACGCGCCGACCGCGAACCGCACGCCGTCGACCCGGCCCAGCGCGAGGGCGTGGCTCGACACCTCCATCACGACCGCGTCGACACCCTGCTCGACCATCGCGGCGAACATCGCGTGCAGCTGCGGCGCCTCGGGTGTGGTGAGCGCACTCGGCACCCGCTGCCCGCCGATCCGCGTTTCGATGGTGCCGATCAGCCCGGTGGACAGTCCGGCCGCGGCCAGACCGGCTTCCACCAGATACGAGGTGGTGGTCTTACCCGAGGTGCCGGTGATGCCGACGATGCGCAGCCGATCGCTGGGGTGGCCGTAGATCTCGGCGGAGAGTTCGCCGAGTACCGCGCGGGGCTGCTCGCGCACCAGCACGGGCACCGCGACGTCACCGATCAGCTCGGCGCCCGCGGCATCGGTGAACACGGCGACCGCGCCGTTCGCGATCGCGTCGGCGGCGAATCGGGCGCCGTGCGAGTTCGCGCCGGGCAGCGCGGCGAACAGGTCTCCGGCGCGCACCGCGTTGGATCGTTGCTCGATGCCGGTGACCGTCACCTCGGCGGACACCGGGGCAACCGACGTGGCCCCGGTGAGGTCCGCCACGGCCTGCAGCGACGTCGACAGCGGAGTGGTTGGCCGGAGCGCGTGCGGGCTGGACTGCGCGGGCACAAGGCTCCTCTCTGAGAGTGATCGAGCGCGTGGGCGAGACGAGCAGTCAGGTTACCGACGCGCGGTGTCGGTCGGACAACGCGGGTTGAGTTAATTGGTGTTCTCGGCCCGCCCGCCTCCGGACTGAGTGGACGGTGCGACGAAGGGGCCGAGAACTACGGCACCAGCCGTTATGACACCGCCTCCAGCACCAGTCGCTTGGCCTCCGGGGAGGGCGGCACCCGGTCGCGCTGCAACGCCCAGGAGGCGATGCTGTGGAACAGCGGTGCGGCCGAGCCGCCCCCGGTGCCGTCGGAGCTGCGCACGGGCGCGTCGAGCATCATGCCGATCACGTAGCGGGGGTTGTCGGCGGGCGCCATCCCGGCGAACGTGCTGTAGAACGACGAAGTCGAGTAGCAGCGGCACGCGGGGTCGACCTTCTGCGCGGTGCCGGTCTTGCCCGCCACCTGGTACCCCTCGATCGAGGCGGGTGCGCCGGTGCCCATCTGAACACCCATCGGGTCTTTCTGCACGGTCGCCTGGAACAGCTCACGCAGGGTGTGCGCGGTCTGCGGGCTGACCACACGCACGCCGTCGGGCTGCAACTCCTCGGTGCGGGTGCCGTCGGGGGCGACCTTGGCCTTGACGATGCGCGGCGGGATCCGCAGGCCGTCGTTGGCGATGGCCTGGTACATGGCCGTCATCTGCAGGGTCGTCATCGAGAGTCCCTGACCGATGGGCAGATTCGCGAAGGAACCGCCGGACCACTGGTCGCGAGCGGGTACCTGGCCGCCGCTCTCGCCGGGCAGGCCGACGCCGGTGCGCTGGCCGAGCCCGAAGCGGGTGACCATGTCGGCGAAGCGGTCCTCGCCCACGCGCTGGGCGAGCATGAGAGTGCCGACGTTGGAAGACTTTCCGAAGATGCCGGTGGTCGTATAGGGCGCGACATCGTGCTGCCACGCGTCGTTCACCGTGACGCCCGACATCCGGATCGAGCCCGGCACCTGCAGTACTTCGTCGGGGGTGGTCACGCCGTATTCGATGGCGGCCGCCGCGGTGATGATCTTGTTCACCGAGCCGGGTTCGAAGGGCTCGGAGACCGAGGGGTTGCCCATCTTGCCCGAGGCCCAATGGTTCGGGCCCAGTGCGGGATTGAAGGTACCGTCGTTGGCCATCGCGAGCACCTGGCCGGTCTTGGCGTCGAGCACCACCGCCGAGGCGGAGGACGCGCCGGAAACCTGTTTGGCCTGCTGCACCTGCTGCTGCACGTAGTACTGCAGGTCCGCGTCCAGGGTCAGCTCGACGCCGTACCCGTTCACCGCCGGCTGCAGATCCCGGTAGCTGCCGGGGATCACCGCGCCGTCGGAACCCTGGTCGTAGGTGCGCGAACCGTCAGTACCCGAGAGCACCGAATCCAGTGCCGATTCCAGACCCATCTGACCGTGCCGGTCGCCGCCGATCGCGCCGACGACATTGGACGCCAGCGAACCACCCGGGTACTCGCGCAGGTCCTGCCGTTCGGCGCCGACCTCCGGGAACTTGGCGGTGATCTCGGCAGCCACGCGCGGATCGACGTTCTTGGCCAGATAGTGGAACTTCTTGTCGCTCTTGAGTTTGTCGAGCAGTTCCTGCTCGGTGGGCGCCCCGAGCTTGTCGTGGATGAACTTCGCGATGTCCTTGAGCCGCTGTTCGGGGTCCGGCGCGCTGGGCTTCAGCTTCTTGGCTTCGACCATTTTCTCGCGCTCGGTCACCGGCTGGAAGGTCAGAGCTTTCACGGTGAGGGTGAAGGCGAGCTGGTTGCCGTGCCGGTCGGTGATGGGGCCGCGCACGGCCGCTTCGGTGGCTTTGATGGTGCGCTGCGAGGCCGCCTGCGCCGACAGCGCGGGAGCGGCGAGACTCTGAATGTAGAGCAGCTGCAACGCGACCACGGCCAACGAGGCCAGCAGGGTGACCCGGCCGACGCCGAGGCGCAGGCGGATCGGCCGGTCCGGCGAGAGCGAGCCTGCGCGGCGGGCCCTCGACGAGACCGGCCCGCGTCGCTGCTGCGACGCGGGCCCGCTCTGCTTCATCGAGGACCATCCTGCGATTCGACGACCTGCGGCTGTTCACTCGGCGGTCCGGCCGAGGGGGCTCGTAGTGCGGGGGCCGGAGCCACCGCACCCGGTAACGGCGCACCGGCCGGAATCGGCGGGTCGGCCACGACATCCGGAGCGAGCGCAGGCGTGTCGGCCGAGACCAGCGGTGCACCCTGACCCGCGACGTCGATGCGATCGGGCACCGTCGCCGGGGCGAGCGGGGCCGGGGCAGCGCCGTCCACCGGAGCGGGGACTTCACCGTTCGCCGCCGGTGCCTGACCGTTCGCCGGAGCGGGGACGGCTGCTTCGACCGGGGCTGGAGCGACCGGAGCGACCGCGGGCTGCGGCGCGTTCACGGTGGGGGCCGTCGGCGCGGGCGGAGACGCGAGCACGTTCGCCGGCACACTGCTGGGCGCGGCACCGGCGGGCGCGCTCGGACTCGCGGTGGCCGCACCCGGCTGCACCGGCACGACCCGCTCGCCCTGCGCCTGGGCGTGTCCCGGCGCCGGGGTGTTCGGGGCCGTGGTCGGCGGACCGTTCAGCGGCGGCACCGGTGCACCCTGCGCGGGCGTCGGATTACCGATCACGGTGACCTCGCCGTCGGCGCCGATCACCAGCCGGGCCGGATCCTTCGCGGGGATCATGCCGAGCTCACGTGCGCGAGCGGCCAATTCGGGCGCGGAGTCGGCGGCGGCGACCTCGCGCTGCAGCGCGGCCCGCTCGTCGTCGAGCTTGCGGTTGACCGCCCTGGCGTCACCGAGCTGATAGCTGTCCTCGGCGGCGCGGGTGGTGAGCAACAGGGTCAGGGCGAGGCCGCAGCCGAGCAGTCCGATGATCGCGGTGACGAACGGGATCCGCCCCGCCATCGTCGAGGCCCGTTCGGGCAGCTCGATGCCGTCGAGCAGCTGTTCCCTGGTGCGCTTGCGGGCGTAGGCCCGCTCTGCCGCACCGGACTTCACTCGTTCGGCCGCCGCTACGCGCCGGGCCGTCTTGCTCGGCACCGCGACTGTCGTCCGCACGCTCATCGTGTCCCCTCCTGTGTCCTCCCTGACCTCTCCGCGATTCGTTCGGCCGCGCGCATCCGCACCGGCGCGGATCGCGGATTGACCTCGATCTCGGACTCGGTCGCTTTTTCCGCTCCACGGGTCAGCATCCGGAATTCCGGTCCCATGCCGGGCAGTTCGACCGGCAGGTCCATCGGCGACCGGGACACGATCCGTGGCGCGAGTTCGTGTTTGACCAGCCGGTCTTCGAGCGACTGGTACGACATGACGCAGATCCGTCCGCCCACACGCAGTGAATCCAGTGCCGCGGGCAGGGCCGCCCGCAGCGAGTCGAGCTCGCCGTTGACCTCCACCCGCAGCGCCTGGAACGAGCGCTTGGCCGGATGTCCGCCGGTGCGGCGCGCCGCGGCCGGAATGGTCGCGTAGAGCACCTCGACGAGTTCGGCGCTGGTGGTGAACGGCTTGACCGCCCGCCTGCGCAGCACCTCCGAGGCGATCTTGCCCGCGAACCGTTCGTCGCCATAGGTTTTCAGCACCCTGGCCAGGTCGCCGTGACTGTAGGTGTTGAGCACGTCGGCCGCGGTGATCCCGGTGGTCGGGTCCATGCGCATGTCCAGCGGTGCGTCGACGGAGTACGCGAAGCCGCGTTCGGCCTCGTCGAGCTGCATCGAGGACACGCCCAAATCCATGAGAATGGCTGAGACGGAACCGGTTTCGTCGAGCCCCGCTTCGGCCAGGGCCGCGGGGATGCCGTCGTAGCGGGTGTGCACCAGCGTGATCCGGTCGGCGTAGGGCGCCAGGCGCTCGCCCGCCATCCGCAACGCGGTGGTGTCGCGGTCGAGACCGACCAGACGCGCCTGCGGGTAGGTACGCAGGAAATGCTCGGCGTGCCCGCCCAATCCGAGGGTCGCGTCGATGTAGACGGCGCCCGGTTCGCTCAGCGCGGGGCCGAGCAGATCGTCGGCGCGCTCGAGCAGAACCGGCACATGACGGGGGTTCTCGGCGTCATGGTTCACCTCGACCTCCCGGGATACTGCCTCGCGTCGCAGACGGATCGCCGTGCCACACAGTGCTTTTCGAATGAGTGCTTGTCGAACGAGTTGATGCGAATGCTTCGAGGTCTCTGACCGGGGCAAGGCACCTGGCGTCGGGGAAGTACGTCAGGGTCCACGCCCGGGCAGAGGCCTCGCAGCACTCGCGTGCTCCGGGTCAGAAGATTCCGCCCAGCGACTCGTCTCCGGCTTGCGCGTAGTCCTCCTCGTGTTCCTCGAGGTAGGTCTCCCACGCCTGCTTATCCCATATTTCGAGGAAGTCGACCGAACCGATCACCACGCAATCCCGCGAGAGGTTCGCATAGCGCCGATGGTCCGGCGACAGCGTGATCCGGCCCTGTGCATCCGGACGTTGCTCGTCGGTGCCCGCCGCCAGCGCTCGAACGAAAGCCCTTGCCTGCGGGTTACTTCGGGACGCCGACGCGGCTCGCCGCGCGAGCGCGGTGAACTCGTCTTTCGGATACACGGCCAGGCTGTGGTCTTGGCCTTTCGTGACCATCAACCCTCCCGCCAGATCGTCTCGAAATTTCGCAGGCAACGTCAGCCGCCCTTTGTCGTCCAATCGGGGGGTGTAGGTACCGAGGAACATCTCGGCCACCTCCCTACTGGATTCACCTCGCCGTACGGCCTCTCCTGTAGTGCGCGACCCACATTACCCCACTTTCCCCCACTTTCAATCGAAACCCTGAGTGATCCTGCTCCCCGCCAAGACAATTCCGCAGGTCATCCCAGCTATCACTGAGATTCGCGGTTATCCCGTGTTCGGGCAACCCGCGCGGGTCGGCAACCCCTCGTTCCGACAACGTTCAGCAAACATCGCAGGTGCGACATCGGTCGAGTGGCCGGGCGGGGGAAGGGTGGGGAGCGGTGGGGAAGGTGGGGGAACCGCCCTGGCCTCGCGTTCTGACAGTCACCGCACCCATGGACGCACGAAAGCGGCGCCACACCCGTGCTGGATGTGGCGCCGCCAACGTTGTCGGCTAGGTCTGAGCTATTCCTGCTCGAACCGTCGCCGGAATCGGTCTTCCATTCGCTCGGAGAAGCCGCCGGACTTGCGCTGGCGACCACCGCGGGCCGGGTGCCCCGTGGTCGGGCCGCTGCCCGCCGCGGGAGGCTCGGTCGCGTCCGGTCGGGCGGCGCGACGCGAGTTGCCGATCATCAACAGGACACCAGCGCCGAACATGGCGATGAATCCGACGAGACTGATGATCGGGAAACCGCCCGGCTTGAACGGGGCGGCGATGCCGGCGACGAGCAGAAAGAGGCCGACGGCGAACAACGCCGCAGCTTGGAGTCTGCGTCGACTCGACGTGGAGCGAAGACGTCCGCCGCGGACGGACGAGGCGAACTTCGGATCCTCAGCATAGAGAGCGCTCTCGATCTGTTCGAGCATGCGCTGCTCGTGCTCGGAGAGTGGCACGGTACCTCCCCCGGCACTAGGCGTGGCTGGTCGCCTCCGGGTAGGCGACGGGTAGCCGACCTTGGCGGCTATCTGCTCCCCATGATACGAGTTCGATCGGTGGCGTACCACCTACTCGGTCATAACTAAGCGGTCATGTCGCGGCCACGACTCGGCTGCGGGAGGCTCTTAGCCGCGGCTACCAGCGCATCGTCGACGTCGTAGAGGAATGCGCCCACCCGTGAGCAGAACTCGTCAGCTTGTGTGTCGGTGATCGCTCGGTCCAATCCGGCCTCCAGGGCGGCCCGTAATTGCGAGTGCGCCTCGAAGTAGTCGGCCCACATCACGAACTCCGGGCTGGCGCGTCTCAGTAACACCCAGGCGCTACGCGAGCGTGCCCGCGGCGCGCGATCGGCGCCGGTGAGGGCGATCATCGAGCCCGCGCCGCGCAGCGCGGCCAGGTACGCGGTGCGGAACCGTTCCCCCGGTTCGTGCTCCCAGGCGGAATCGGTGAGCAGCGCATCGGCCTGGCGTAGTAGTCCGCCGGCTCGCCCGTCGTGGCCCGCGTGCGCTCGACCATCGTTGTGACCAGCCATCTGCTGCCCCTTTCGCCCCTCGCACTGATCGAACTAACATTCGAACGTTTGAATTGAGATTGAATATAGGGACACCCACCGACAACTTTCCGCGTCCGCGCGCCATCGACGAGAGCCATGACAGCCGTCAAGCCGAATCACACCCCCGCACCCGTCATCGTCGACCTCAGCGTCGCCGCCCTGCGCGCACGCCTGCACGACGCCCTGTCGGTCTATGTCGCCGCCATGGAATACCCCCGTGGCACCGAGCATCACCGCGCCCCGATGTGGACCGAACACACCACCAGGGCCGGCTGGCGGGCGGTGGCCGCGGTGCTGCCCGACGATGCGGGCGGCGTCGACCTGCGCACCGCGCCGATCCTGGCGATCGCCTACGGGTACAGCGGTGCGCCGCGGCAGTGGTGGCACCAGCAGGTACAGACCGGTATGCGGCGCTGCGGATGGCCCGACACCGCCGCCCGTGACCTGCTCGCCGACTATTTCGAACTCACCGAGCTGCACGTCCACCCGGCGGCGCAGGGCCGCGGGATCGGCGCGCGCCTGCTCGAGCGGTTGCTGGCCGACCGCGCCGAGGCCGCGGTGCTGCTGTCGACGCCGGAAGTCCCGGAGGAGGCGAACCGGGCCTGGAAGTTGTACCGGCGGGCCGGATTCACCGATGTGATCCGCAATTTCGTGTTCGCGGGCGATACCCGGCCGTTCGCCATTCTCGGCCGCAGGCTGCCGATGCCGCCCACGCACCCATGACGACGGTGGTGGTCGGATCCGGTCACAACGCGCTGGTCGCGGCCTGTTATCTGGCCCGGGCCGGGCACCGGGTGCAGGTGCTCGAGCGCGACGAGGTGCCCGGTGGCGCGGTATCGACGGTGGCGCGATTCCCCGGCCATCTCGTTGATCGTGGATCTTCGGCGCACATCATGATCCGGCACACCGGGATCATCGAGGAGCTCGAGCTCGAACGGTTCGGGTTGCGTTATCTCGACTGTGATCCATGGGGCTTCACACCGTCCGACGGTGCGCGCCCGCCGATCGTGTTCCACCGTGATCTCGACGAGACGTGCGCCTCGATCGCGGCCGCCTGCGGTGTCAAGGACGCTGACGCATATCGCCGCTTCGTCGAGGTGTGGGGCGAGCGCAGCGCACGGGTGATGCGGTCGTTCGGCGGGCCGCCGACGCCGGGCAGGCTCGTTCGCTCGTTCTGGGGGCTGGACGCGCGGGCCGGCGGATCGGCGTTGTCGCGGGAGTTCTTGCAGTCCGGTGACGCGCTACTGGACTTCTGGTTCGACGACGAACGGCTCAAGGCGTCGCTCGCGTGGTTCGGCGCGCAGTCGGGTCCGCCGATGTCGGAGCCGGGAACGGCGCCGATGGCCGGGTTCGCCGCGCTCATGCACACAGTGCCGCCCGGGCGTGCGGTGGGTGGGAGTGGGGCGCTCAGCGCGGCGTTGATCGCGCGCCTGCGGGCCGACGGTGGCGAGCTGCACACCGGCGACGCCGTCACCTCGCTGCGCCGATCCGGCAGCGGGTGGCAGGTGGCGACCGAATCGGGCCGGACACTGCACGCCGGCACGGTGATCGCGGGTTCCCATATCCTGTCGACACTCGACCTGTTGCGCGCGGGCGATTTCGACGCCCAGGTCCTCGACGACTGGCAGCGCCGCATCCGGGTCGGCCCCGGCATCGGCATGGTCGTGCGCCTGGCCACCGACCGGCTACCCGAATACCCCGGCGCCTCCCCCGCCGAATCCGCCCGTGGTCTGCAGTTTCTCGTCTCCGACCGCCGGCAGCTGCGACTGGCTCACGGCGCCGCCACGGCCGGTTCGCTGCCGCCACGCCCAGTGGTGCTGGCGATGAGTTTCAGCGCGCTCGACCCGTCCATCGCGCCCGCGGGCGAACATCAGCTGTCGCTGTGGGCGCAGTGGCATCCCTACGAGCTCGCCGACGGCGGCAACTGGGCAGCACACGCCGAGCACGAAGCGGACCGGATCATCGCCGAGGTCGACCGGTACGCCCCGGGTTTCACCTCGTCGGTACTCCGGCGATTCGTGCAGACGCCGGTCGATCTCGAGCGGGAGATGGGTCTGCGCGGCGGCAACGTCATGCACGTGGAGATGTCACTCGATCAGATGATGCTGTGGCGGCCGCTGCCCGAGCTGTCGGGCCAGCGCGTCCCCGGCGCTCCCGGCCTGTATCTGACCGGCGCATCCACCCATCCCGGCGGCGGAGTCTCCGGAGCCAGCGGGCGCAGCGCGGCCCGGCTGGTCCTCGGCGACGGGCGCAAGCGCCGGTTCACGCCGCTGCGCAAGCGATGAAGGCCTGCCCGCCACACCGCCGGAGTCGGCCGCACGGCAGCACCGGCCCGACAGTTCGGCGGCATCGATGACCGGCACGATTCTCGACACAGGTCGTCGTACTCTCGCCGCGATCCTCGCCTGGTTACGCGCCGACCCACGCCGCGCGATGCCGGCCGTGACCGCGCTGGCGCTGGTGCTCGCGCAGATCACGTACCCGTTGAGCGCGGGGGTGGCGCGCGACCGGATCACCGTCGCGGTCGTGGTGCTGTCCGCCTCGACCGCCCTGCTGCACGCGGCGACCACTCGTGGATTGCGGTGGGCCGCCGGGTTCTTCGTCGTCGTGTCCGGGCTGGGGCTCACCGCCGAAATCGGCGGCACCGCGACCGGATTCCCGTTCGGCGGCTACGCCTATGCCGTCGATCGGCTCGGGCCCGCGTTCGCCGATGTCCCGTTGGCGGTGCCGTTGGCGTGGACCGGCGGGCTGTACCCGATCTGGATCGTCGCGGGCATGCTCGTGTCCCGCGGGCACCCCCCGAGCGCCTCGATCACGCGCCGCCCGGGTCGGTCCGGATCCGTGCGTGCGCGGGCACACAGCGCGTCGGACGCTCGACTGCTCAGCGGGTCGAATGCCGGGCGCGTGGGGCTGTTCGTCCTCGGCGCGGTCGGCTGGGATCTGTTCCTCGATCCGCAGATGGTGGCCGACGGCCAATGGACCTGGGCGGTCACCGACACGGGCCTGCCCGGCATCCCCGAGATCCCGTACACCAACTACCTGGGCTGGGCGCTCGTCGCCGTGGTCATGGCAGTGATTCTCACCCTGCTCGATCATTTCCTGCCGCCGCCGCGCGACCCGTCGGTGGCGGTCCCGGTCGCGGTGTTCGGGTGGACCTGGCTCGGCTCAGCTCTCGCGCACGCGGTGTTCCTCGGCCTTCCCGCGTCGGCGATCTGGGGTTTCCTCGGTCTCGGTGTGCTCGGAATCCCGTTGTTTCTGCGTGCGCGGGCCGCGCGACGCGCGTTCTGAGCGGGCAGGCCCCGCCGCGACACACCCCGATTCGGGGCGAAAATGCCTGATCGGCGCGGGTGGGTGGTGAACGCTGGGCCCGTCGTGTGGGCTCTCGGGCCTGAGCCTGGCACGATGTCAACCGTGCAGCCGAGTCCCGTCGCCGACATGCCCGCTCCTTCGCCGCGTCGTTCCGTGCCCGCGCGGCGCGTCGCGGCCGTTGCCGTCCTGCTGGCATTGCTCGTGCCCGCGCTCGCCGGGTGCCTGCGTGTGCAGGTGTCGATGGGGGTGTCGTCGAACGATCGCGTGTCGGGGCGGATCGTCGCCGCGGTGGTGCCGACGGGGCCTGAAGACAAGGGGCCGCAGCTGAAGGCGCCGGAGCAGCTGGCGGCGAAGGTGCGGGTGGAGAACTACAACCAGGACGGGTACATGGGTACCCAGGTGTTCTTCGACGATCTGTCCTTCGGCGAGGTCGGCCAGCTCGGTGGCCTGTCGGATCAGACCCAGGGCATGTTCACGCTCGAATTCCAGCGCAGCGGCGATCTGGTGAGTCTCACCGGGCGGGTCGACCTGGAATCGGTGCCGCCGCACGGCTCGGACGTGCAGTTCTCCGTGGCGTTCCCGGCCCGCGTCGCCAAGACCAACGGCACCCGTGAGACCACCGACAGTGAGAACACGGTGTCGTGGAAGCTGCCCGCGGGCGAGGTGTCGACCCTGCGTGCCGAGGTGAAGTACGCCGACCCCAACACCCGCTCGTTCGCGGGCTGGGCGGGCATCGTCGGCGGCATCACCCTCGCGGTGGCCGCGCTGATCGCGGGCCTGGCGTTCCGCGACCGCAACCCCGGCCCGCCGAACGCACCGCGTGGCGGTTTCTCCCCCTCGGAGATGTGGCGCGAAATCTCCAGTCGCAGACTGGGCCGCTGACATGAGCGCGGCTGCCCGCTACCTGACCTGGGCGGGCACCGGTCTGGCCGCGCTCGGCGCGGCCACCGCCGCCTACAACCTGGTCACCTTGCGCACCCTGCCGCGCGGGGTCGCGGGCGTGATCGAACCGGTCACGGTGTGCGTCCCCGCCCGCGACGAGTCGCAGCGCCTGCCCGCGCTGATCGCCGACCTTCGCGCGCAGGTCGGCGTCCCCCGCCTGAGCGTGCTGATTCTCGACGACGCGTCCACCGACGGCACCTACGAAGCCGCACTCGACGCGATCGCCGACGACGAGCGCTTCACCGTCCTGCGCTCGGCCGCCCACCCCGCCCCCGGGTGGACCGGCAAGGCCGCCGCGTGCGCGCGCCTGGCCGCCCGCACCGACGCGGCCGCCCTGGTCTTCATCGACGCGGACGTCCGCCTGGCCCCCCATGCGATCGCCGCCGCGGTGACCGAATTGCGCAGGCGCGGAGCAGGTCTGGTCTCGGCCTGGCCGAGACAGGACGCCGGTTCGACCGCCGAGCGCCTCATCCAGCCCCTGCTGGCCTGGTCGTGGGCCTCGACCCTGCCCGTCGGCCCCGCCAATCACAGCCTGCGCCCGTCCACCGTCGTAGCGTGCGGCCAGTTCCTCGCCGTCGACGCCGCGGCCTACCGCGCCGGCGGCGGCCACGCGGCCGTAGCAGCCAGCGCCACCGAGGACCTGGACCTGGCCCGCGCCATCCGCCGAGCAGGCCATCGCACCGCCCTGGTGACCGCGGGCCCCGCCGCGAGCACCCGAATGTATACCGGCACCACCGAACTCACCGACGGCTACACCCGCTGGCTGTGGTCGGCCTACGGCGGCCGCCGTGACACCGGCGCAGCCATCGGAATCCTCGCCGCCCTCGCCTATTGGATTCCCCCACTGGCCGCGATCTTCGGCCGCACCCGAACCCGCCGAGCAGGCCTACTCGGCTACCTGGCCGCCGTCACAAGCCGTCTGACCGCCCGCACCATCGAAACCCGCCGCCCCCCAACGGCCCTCGACCTCACCTCAGCCCTGGCCCACCCCCTCTCGGTAGCCCACTACCTCGTTCTCTGGACCCGCTCCCACCACCGCCACCGCACCGGCCGCCTCCGCTGGAAACAGCGACCTTTGGTGACGCCCGACGACGCCGTTACCCGCCTGGCATGACCACCGCCTCCGTCGCCACTCCGGCGGTTGACGACTGTTCGATGTCCAGATCCAGGTCTGCCCAGGCGATTTCGACCTTGACCAGGTCGATTTGCGGTGACAAGGTCCTGACCACGTAGCCCGATTCGCTCGGTGACGTACCTGCCGTCCGAAGTGAGACGCTGTTGCTCGATGGAGGACACCGGTCCGTCGTCGTCGACCATGCGGACGATCCAGTACTGGGCGATGCCGAGCCTGACGCCGACCCGCGAGTTTCAGGCGACCTCGGTAATGCCGATGGTGGGAAAGAAGAAGCAAGACCTGCCCGCATTGTCGGTGGTGCCGAAGACGGCGGCCAGGACGGTACCGCGGCCGGTGTCTACGGGGACAGCGCGAACGCCGCCGACGGGGATGGCAGCGAAGAGGAAGTCCCGGATGGCGGTTTCGGCGAGGGGACGCAGTTCGGCGGGAACCTCGGGCGGGACCATGGCGCGAACGATGTCGGCGATCGAGCCCATCGAAGCCATGCCGCCGCGACCGGTGCTGATATTGAGCCAGGCCACCTGCATACCGGAGGTTTTCGTCGCAGCGGTGTCGGGGGCGAGGCCGTAGGGCAGGAAGGTGAACAGGGTCTGGCCGGACTTCACGGCCGACAGGTCGATGCCCGGGATCGGGAGGGTGTTCGCCGGCCACGGCCCAGGGACCGCGCCCGCGACAGCCGGCACGAGACCCGCGCCGTCACCGGTGCAGTTCGCGGCGACCGTGGGGTACAGGAACGGCTGGATACCCAGGGATTTCAGCGTCTCGACGACGGTTTGGTAGGCGCCGAGCAGATCACCCGGGCCCGCCGATGGCCGAACAGCCGGCGCATCCCGGGTGACAGCGGGCGTCACCGGTGCGGCCGGTTCGGCGGCGGCCAGTGGCGCGGCCAGCAGTAGCGCGGCGGCGCAGGCCGTCAGCGAGGTCAGTGTGGTGGAACGACGTGCAACGATCACGGCGAAACTCCTCATCGACGCAGAGAAGGCCGACGCTACCGCGTGCGGTGGGTGAATCCGGACAGGTGAAGTCACCGGCCGTTCGGCGCGTCGCAATCTCGCAGCGAACCCGCCGCCGCGGCCCGGTGTCCGCCCCCTTCTCGGCACCGGACCCAACGACGCGTCCGCAGGATCCCTACGCCCGGACGCGTTCGCCCAGACCCCTGCGCACGCGCCCGCGCGCGAATCACCTACCGCGCCGAACCGGGGCAATTATGCCGGTGCCCACGATCGGTTCCAACCTCTGCGCTCACGTTGATTTCTATCGTTGCGCGCACTAGTGCATATGCCACATGCTGATTCAGCTCGGGCCACGACGGCCGGGCACAACCATCCAGAGCGACCGAGAGACCTGGCTCTACGACGTCGCAGCAACCCGCCCGTTTCGGGGTGTGGGTGCTTCTGCCGGGTTCGATGGAGGAGATTTTCTGCTGTCCACCTGTCCGGCCTGAGCGCCGCCAGATCGCGAACCCGTTGCTGGCCGGGTGGAGGTCACTGTGCCTCGTTCCACTGTTTTCCGAAGGATTCCCATGACCGCGTCTGCCGTATCCGGCGCCGAGACCGCGCCCGCACCGCCCGGCGACGCTCTCCCCGCCGACAAGGCGCCCGTCGACGACCTGCCCCGGATCGCCGGGTCGTGGCACCCGTGGCGCTGGGCCGTCGCGGCGATCGCCCTACTGCTGGTGGCCCAGTTCGCGCACGGCCTGATCACCAATCCGGGTTGGGACTGGGGCACTTTCGCCCAGTACTTCACCGCGAAGTCGGTCCTGGCCGCACTCCGGGTGACCATCGAGCTCACCCTGTGGGGCACCGCCCTCGGTTTCGCGATCGGCACGCTGCTGGCGATCGGGCGGGTGTCGAACAATCCCGTGCTGCGGGTGATCGCCTGGACCTATATCTGGGCTTTCCGTTCGATCCCGCTGATCGTGCAGCTGCTGTTCTGGTTCAACATCGCCTACCTGTATCCCCGCCTGTCCGTGGGCATTCCGTTCGGCCCCGGCTTCTACGAGTTCGATGTCAATGGTGTGATCAGCGGTTTCACCGCGGCGGTGATCGGGCTGGCCCTGCATCAGGCGGCGTATTCGGCCGAACTGATCCGGGCGGGTCTGCTCGCCGTCGACGACGGTCAGCTCGAAGCGGCGGCGGCGCTGGGGATTCCACGCTGGCGCCAGTTCCGCACGATCGTGTTGCCGCAGGCGATGCGCTCGATTCTGCCGAACGCGGCCAATGAGGTGATCAGCCTGTTCAAGGGCACCTCGATCGTGTCGGTGATGGCGATCGCCGAGCTGTTCTACCAGGTGCAGGTGATCTTCGGCCGAAACGGCCGGGTGGTGCCGCTGCTGATGGTGGCGACCGTCTGGTACATCGTGCTCACCACGGCGCTGTCGATCCTGCAGTACTACATCGAACGGCACTACGCCAAGGGCGCGCAGCGTGAGCTGCCGCCGACACCGTGGCAGCGGGTCCGCGCCAAGGTCACCGAGATCGCCGCCGGTGCGGCCGCACCCCGAGGAGCAACCCGATGACCGCAGCGGTGCTGGCGCGCGGAATCCGCAAGTCCTACAGCGGCACCGAGGTACTGCGTGGCGTGGATCTGGCCGTACGCGCCGGTGAGGTGGTCGCGCTGATCGGGCCGTCCGGCTCCGGCAAGTCCACACTGCTGCGGGTGCTCAACCATCTGGAAGCGCAGGACGCGGGCACCGTACACATCGACGGTGAGCTGATCGGCTACCGCCAACGCGGCAATACCCTGCGTTCGCTGCCCGACCACGCGGTGCGCGCCCAGCGCAGCCGCATCGGCTTCGTGTTCCAGCAGTTCAATCTGTTCCCGCATCTCACGGTGCTCGACAACGTGGTGCTCGCCCCGGTCTCGGCGCAGCGCCGTCCGCGCGGCGAGGTGATCGCCGAGGCGACACAGCTCTTGGAACGGGTGGGCCTGGCCGATTTCGTCGACGCCTACCCCCGGCGTCTGTCCGGTGGTCAGCAGCAGCGCGTGGCCATCGCACGGGCCCTGGCCTTGAAACCACGGCTGATCCTGTTCGACGAACCCACCTCCGCACTCGACCCGGAGCTGGTCGGCGAGGTCCTCGCGGTGATCCGCGATCTCGCGCACAGCGGCACCGCGCTGGTGATCGTCACCCACGAGATCGGTTTCGCCCGCGAGGTCGCCGACACGGTCGTGTTCCTCGACGAGGGCGTGATCGTCGAGCAGGGCGAGGCCGCCAGCGTTCTCGATCACCCCGAACACCCGCGTACGCAGGCGTTCCTGTCCCGCGTCCGCTGAACATCCCTTCCCACGAACAGGTTTCGACACTGATGAAGCTCTCCACTCTGATCGGCATCGTCGCGGCGGCCACGCTGTTGACGGCAGGCTGCACCGCCGAGCCCGAGGCCGCCGACACCGTGCAGGCCGGTGCGATCACCTACGACCTGTCTCCCGCCCAGGAGGGCAGGGTGCGCGCCGCCAAGGTCGACGCGATCGCCGCCGAGGTGCCCAAGGCCATCCGCGACCGCGGCACGCTGGTGGTGACCGGTCCCGCCGGTTCCGTGCCGCCGCTGCGGTTCTACGCCACCGACGACCGGACCGTCATCGGCTCCGAGGTCGACTTCGCCACCCTGGTGGCCGACATCCTGGGCCTGAAGCTCGACATCCAGGTGGCCGACTGGTCGCAGAACTTCGTGCGGGTGGATTCCGGTGAGGTGGACGCGTTCATCTCGAACGTGACCGTCACCGAGGAGCGCAAGGAGAAGTACGACTTCGCCACCTACCGCACCGACACCGTCGCCCTCGAGGTCCCGAAGGACAGCACGCTGACCTACACCGACCGCAAGAGCCTGGCGGGCAAGCGGATCGGGATCGGCGCGGGCACCAATCAGGAACAGCTGCTGGTGAGCTGGAACGAGAAGAATGTCGCCGAGGGCCTGCCCCCGGTCGACATCGCCTACTACCAGCAGAGCACCGACTACTACCTCGCGCTGGCCTCCAAGCGCATCGACGGCTACATCGGCCCGAACCCCGCGGCCGTCTATCACTCCGCCACCAGCGACGGCAAGATCATCGCCACCTTCTCCGGCGCGGGTGAGCAGCTGCAGGGCGAGATCGCGGCGCTCACCAAGAAGGACAACGGCCTGATCGGCCCGATCCACAAGGCGCTGCAGCACGCGATCGCCGACGGCAGCTACCAGAAGATCCTCGATCGCTGGGGCCTGAATTCGGAGAAGGTCACCGAGTCGCGGATCAACCCGCCCGGTCTGCCGAAGAAGCCCGCCGCATGAAGTTCCTACTGATGACGCTGATCACGCGGGTGCCCGATCCGGTCACCGGCGTGGTCCCGACGACGCGCGATCGCCTGCACGAGGTGGTCGAACAGGCCAGGCGCGCCGAGGAACTCGGCTACGACGGGTTCGCGGTCGGTGAGCGGCACGAGGATCCGTTCCTGTCGGCCGCTCCCCCGGTGGTGTTGAGCCATATCGCGGCCCTCACCTCGCGAATCAGCCTGTTCACCGCGGTCACCACCTTGAGCCTGCTCGATCCGGTGCGCGCGTTCGAGGACTATTCCACCCTCGACAACCTGTCCGAGGGCCGGCTCGAGCTGATCATCGGCAAGGGCAACGGCGCGGCGCAGGCGCAGCTCTATCACGTCACCACCGAGGATCAGTGGGAGCGCAATCGGGAAGGGTACGAGCTGTTCCGGGCGCTGTGGGACAGCGAGGAAGTGACGTGGTCGGGACAGTTCCGACCCTCGCTCGCCGCCGCCAAGGCGTTGCCCCGGCCGCTGCAGCCGCGGGTGCGGATCTGGCACGGGAGTGCGACGAGCCTGGAGTCGGTGGAACTGGCCGCGCGCCACGGTGATCCGGTGTTCTCGGCGAACGTCACCAATCCGATCGAGCCGTACGCCGCGCTGATCCGCCACTATCGCGAGCGGTGGGCGCACTACGGTCACGACCCAGCCGATGCGCTGGTCGGCGCGGGCACCGCGGGCTTCCATGTGGCGCGGACCTCGCAGGAGGCCGTCGCGGTGTTCCGCCCGCTGTTCGAGGCGCGGACCTCGCTGCAGCGCAAGGTCGGCAATCCGGTCGTGTTCGAGACCGTCGAAGACTTCGTCACCCGCTCGTCGGCGCTGGTCGGCAGCCCGGAGCAGGTGATCGACAAGGTCGGCCGCTATCACGAACAGTTCGGGCACGAGGTGATCCACCTGTCCGCCGAACGTGACGGCCGCACCGAATCCGAGTACCTGGGCAGTCTCGAACTGTTCCAGGCCGAGGTGGCGCCCGAGCTGCGCCGCCGCATTCCGAGTCGTCCCCTGGCCGCTGGCCGCCAATTCTCTGGAGTTGTCTCGTGATCCGTCCTCGTCATCGCATCGCCGCCGCCGTCGGCGCACTGGCCGCCGTCACCACGGTGGTCGCCTGTGGCAGCGACACCGCAGGCTCCGGTGCTCAAGCCGGTCCGCCGCAGCCGGGCGGCACGTTGCGCTACGGGCTGTCCGGCGCTCCGACCTGCTCGGATCCGGCGCAGTCGGGCACCAACCAGACCATCTATGTGGCCCGCCAGATCGTCGACTCGCTGACCGATCAGGACCCGAAGACCGGCGCGATCACGCCGTGGCTGGCCAAGAGCTGGGAGGTCAGTCCCGACGCCAAGGTGTTCACCTTCAAGTTGGCCGATGGGGTCACTTTCAGCGACGGCACCGCGCTCACCGCTGATTCGGTGCGCGATACGTTCGACGCGATCGTGAAGCTCGGTGCCGCGAAGGCACAGCTGGGAGCGAGCTACCTCACCAGCTATGTCGGCACGACGGCGGTCGACAAGCTCACCGCCCGCGTGGAGTTCAGCCAGCCGAACGCCCAGTTCCTGCAGGCGTCCTCGACTCCGCAGCTCGGCATCCTGGCCACCTCCACCAATGCCAAACCGGCCGAGGCCAGGTGCGCTGGTGACAACATCGGCAGTGGCCCGTTCACCTACGCCGCGTACAAGCAGGACACCTCGGTGACCCTGGCCAAACGCGCGGGCTACAACTGGGGCTCCGCTGTTTTCGGCCACCAGGGCGAGGCGTACCTGGATCGGATCGAGTTCACCGTGGTACCCGAGTCGGGTGTGCGCACCGGCAGCCTGGCCTCCGGTCAGCTGGACGCGGTCAGCGACGCACTGCCCCAGGACGCACCGCAGATCGAGGCCACCGGCGGGCGGATCCTGTCGACATCCAACCCCGGTACTCCGTTCGGCTTGCAGCTCAACGTGACTCGCGGCCCGCTGCGTGATCCGGCGGTCCGGCAGGCACTGCTTCCTGCGATCGACCGCAAGCAGCTCGTCGAGACCGTGCTCGGTCCGCAGTTCAAACCGGCGACCTCGAGCCTGGCATCAGCGACCCCGGCGTACCTGGATCAGTCGGCACGGCTCGCCTACGATCCGGCCAAGGCCAAGTCGATCCTGGATCAGGCGGGCTGGACGCTCGGTGCGGACGGTGTGCGGGCCAAGAACGGCGAGCGACTCAGCTTCGCGGTGACGTTCAGCCAGGTATTCGCGGGCAACCAGGCGATTCTGGAGCTGGTGCAGCAGCAACTGCGCCAGATCGGCGTGGAGCTGAAGCTCGATCTCGTCTCCACCCCGGAGGCCATCGCGAGGCAGAACACGAAAGACGTCGACGCCGGTTACGGCAACTCCACCCGCGCCGACGGCGATATCCTGCGCACGTCGTTCGGGCTCGCCGGGCGCAATATCAACGCACGCGGCCCGATCCCCGAGCTCGACACAACTCTCGACCGGCAGCTCGCCACGAACGATCCGGCCGCCAGGGCGGAACTGCTCGCGACAGCGCAGCGGCAGGTGCTCGACAACGGGCTCTACGTCCCGACGATCGAGCTGTCCCAGGCGATCGGAGCGGCCGCGCACACCCAGGATCTGAAATTCGAGGCCTCAGCGCGACTGCAGTTCTTCGACACCTGGTTGAGCGGGCACTGAGATGAGCGAGGTGGTCGGGAGTCCGCGGCGCGACGGCGCGGGTAGCGAGATCCGGCGCGCGGACGGCCGGGCGGACTTCGCACGCTACGTGGGTTCTCGTTTGCTACAGGCGATCTGGGTGTTGTGGGCGGCATTCACGATCTCCTTCGTGGTGCTGTACCTGCTGCCCGCGGATCCGGTCTCGATGGCGGCCGACAGCGCGGGCACCGGTGCGCCGGTGGACCAGGCGGCGATCGCCGAGTTGCAGGCTCGCTACGGGCTGGACAAGCCGCTGTGGGACCAGTACGTGACCGCACTCGGCAATGCCGTCACCGGTGATCTGGGGCGCTCCATCAACACCGGTCAGCCGGTGACCGAAGCCCTCGGCGACGTTCTACCGGCCACGCTCGGACTGGCTTCTCTCGCACTGCTTTTCGCGATCGTCGGCGGGACGATCCTCGCGTTCGCCGCCACCTACACACGGCGGCCGTGGCTTCGCAATACCTTGAGTGCGCTACCGCCGCTGGGCGTTTCGGTGCCGACCTTCTGGACCGGTCTGCTCCTGTTGCAGCTGTTCTCCTTCCGGCTGCACTGGTTTCCCGCCTTCGGCGGGACCGGGCTGCGCGGGACGCTACTGCCCGCGCTGACGCTGGCGCTACCGATCGGGGCGGTGCTGGCCCAGGTTCTCGCTGCCGGGCTGGAACAGACCTGGCGTCAGCCGTTCACCGATGTGGCGCTGGCCAAGGGCGCGTCGCGCTGGTGGGTGCAGCGTCGTCATATCGCCCGGTTGGCCAGCGTGCCCGCGTTCACCATCGCGGGGGTGCTGGTCGGCACGATGCTGGCCGGGTCGGTGGTGGTGGAGTCGGTGTTCGCCCGCGCGGGCGTCGGCCGGCTCACCCAGACCTCCGTGCTCAACCAGGACATCCCCGTGGTCCAGGGCGTGGTGCTGCTCTCGGCGCTGATCTTCGTCGGCGTGAATCTGGCGGTCGACCTGCTCTATCCGCTGCTCGATCCGCGCATCACCGGGACACGTCGCGCTCGTGGCGTGCCGGTCGCGGGCACCCCCGCCGACGCCGTGTCCGTCGCTGGGAAATCCGGCGAATCGGATGGCTCGAACACCGACACCGAACGGAGTGAACGTGGTTGACATCCTCGTGCGCCGACCGGCGCCGACCGCACGGCCCGAATCGGTGACCGATCACGGCGTCGCGCGCGTGCACCGAGTGGCCCGAACTGCCCGATGGGCCCGCGCACACCTGGGCCTGGTGGTGTCGGGCGTGGTGCTGGCCGTCGCGGTCGGCTGGGCGGTGGCGCCCTCGGTGTTCGCCTCCGGCGATCCGCTGATCGGCGTGCCCGCGGACAAGTTCCAGGCCCCCAGCGCGGCGCACTGGTTCGGCACCGACAATCTCGGACGCGACCTGTACACGCGGATGGTGCACGGTGCGGGGCTCTCGCTCACCGCCACGCTCACCGCGGTCGGGATCGCGTTGGTGGTCGGGTCGGTACTCGGGCTGCTGTCGGGCGCCGCGGGCGGCATCGTCGACACCGCGATCATGCGGGTCGTCGATGTGCTGCTGTCCATCCCGTCGCTGCTGCTCGCGCTGGCCCTGGTCACCGCGCTCGGCTTCGGCACCCGCAATGTGGCTGTCGCCGTGGGTGTCTCGCTGATCGCGAACTTCGCCAGGGTGATGCGCTCGGAGGTGCTGCGGGTGCGGCACGCGCCGTATGTCGAGGCCGCGCACGCGTCCGGCGTGCGCTGGTACGCGGTGCTCGTTCGGCACGTGCTGCCCAATGCGTTCCAGCCGGTGCTGGCCTTGGCCGCGGTCGAATTCGGTATGGCGGTGCTGGCCGTGTCCTCGCTGAGCTTCCTCGGCTACGGCACCAAACCGCCCACCCCCGAATGGGGTTCGCTGATCTCGGAGGGCCGCAACTTCCTCGCCTCCGCCTGGTGGCTGACGACGCTGCCGGGCCTGGTCATCATCGCCGTGGTGTTGTCGGCTCAGCGTGTGGGTCGATTCGTGGGAAGGACCGAAACACGATGAGCGACAAGACGAACGGAACGCACCCGACGCGGAGTTCGGCCACGCCGGACCAGCCGTTGCTACAGGTGGAAGATCTGCACATCGAATATCGGACCGGCGCGGGGTCGGTGTCCGCGCTGCGCGGCGTGTCGATCGAGGTGGCGCGCGGAGAGGTCGTCGCCCTCGTCGGCGAGTCGGGGTCGGGCAAATCGACATTGGCGCACGCGGTGATCGGGCTGCTCGGGGATTCGGCGGGAATCGTGGCGGGCAAGGTCGAGTTCGCCGGTGAGCGGATCGACCCGGACGACGAGAAGGCCCTGCGGCGGCTGCGCGGGGCGCGGGTGGGATTCGTGCCGCAGGATCCGGGTCTGTCGCTCAATCCGGTGTTGCGGGTGGGCGATCAGGTGGCCGAGGCGCTGCTGGTGCATCGGCTGGCCGACCGGCGCGGGGCGGCGCTCCAGGCCCTCGACCTGCTGGAAGAGGTCGGGCTGGATCGCCCGCAGTTGCGGGCGCGGCAGTATCCGCACGAGCTGTCCGGCGGGCAGCGTCAGCGCGTGCTGATCGCGATCGCGCTGGCGTGCGGGCCGGAACTGATCATCGCGGACGAGCCGACGAGCGCCCTCGACGCGACGGTGGCGCGGCAGGTGCTGGATCGGCTGGCCGAGCGGATCGCGGCCCGCGGGACGGCCGTCCTGCTGATCACCCACGACCTGGCCGTTGCCGCGGAACGGGCCGATCGACTGGTGGTGCTCGAGCAGGGCAAGGTCGTCGAATCCGGCACTACCGCACAGGTTCTGCACCACCCGGCACAGCCGTACACGCAGCGCCTGCTCGCCGCGTCCCCCGCGCTGTCGCCCACCGAATTCCGGCCCCCGCGACCCCGAGCGGAAAAACCGTTGCTGTCGGTTCACGCCCTGCACAAGCGCTTCCACGCGGGAGCGGGCTCCATCACCGCCGTCGACGATGTGCAGTTCAGTCTCGATCGTGGGGAAACACTCGCGCTGGTCGGCGAATCCGGTTCGGGCAAGTCGACGACGGCGCGCATCGCTCTGCGACTCACCGACGCCGACAGCGGGACGGTCACCTTCGACGGCCACGACCTCACCAGCGCCCGCCGAAACCGCCTGCGCACGCTGCGCCGACGGTTCCAGGTGGTGTACCAGAACCCGTACTCCTCGCTGGATCCGCGCTGGGAGGTCGCCGACATCATCGCCGAACCCCTGCGCGCCTATGGGATCGGCGACCGGACGAAACGAGTCGCCGAGCTGCTCGAACAGGTCGCGCTACCGGCGGATTTCACGAAACGCAGGCCCGCGGAACTGTCGGGCGGGCAACGACAGCGCGTGGCGATCGCCCGCGCGCTGGCCCTGCACCCCGACCTGCTGGTGCTCGACGAACCGGTCTCCGCGCTCGACGCCTCGGTGCAGGCGCAGATCCTCGACCTGCTCGACACCCTCCAGCGCGAACTCGCCCTCGGCTACCTGTTCATCTCCCACGACCTGGCCGTGGTGCGCCGGATCAGCGACCGGGTCGCGGTGATGCGCCACGGTCGCGTCGTCGAAACCGGGCCCACCGCAACCCTGTTCACCGATCCGCGGCACCCGTACACGAGGGAGCTGCTCGCGGCGATTCCCGCGCCGGGCACCCGGATCGATCCCCTCGACGGAAAGGACCTCACCCGATGAGCCAGCCCAGACTGTTCCTCGGCATCGAAACGGTAGGCACCGGAACGCATCCCGCGTCCTGGCGGCGCACCGATTCCGGCGCCGAAGACCTGTTCACCGCCGGCTACTGGACCGCCGTGATCTCCTCGGCCGAGCAGCTCGGGTTCGACGCCGTCTTCCTGCCCGACGCGTTCGGCATCCAGTCCGGTGGCGCGGCCGTGACCCGTGGCAGGCTCGACGCCGTCGCGATCGCCGCCCGCACCGCCCCACTGACCAGCCGAATCGGCTTGATCCCGCAGGTACCGGTCACCCACACCGAACCGTTCCACGCGTCCAAGGCCGTGACCGCGCTCGACTTCGCGAGCCTGGGCCGCGCGGGGTGGGAGGTGACCGTGTCCACCACCGAGGTCGAGGCGAAGGCCTTCGGGCGCAAGCAGGTGCAAGATCCGAAGTCGCTGTGGCACGAGGCCGACGAGGCGATCGAGGTTGTGACCCGGTTGTGGGACAGCTGGGAGGACGGCGCCGAGATCCGCGACGTACCCACCGGCCGGTTCATCGACCGTGACCGCCTGCACTACATCGACTTCGCCGGCGACAACTTCTCGGTCAAGGGCCCGTCGATCACCCCGCGCTCGCCGCAGGGCCAACCCGTCATCACGGTCCGCGCCGACACCCCCGAGTCGACCGAGGTCGCCGTCCGCCGAGCCGACATCATCCGCGTCAGCGCCCCCGATCTCGCGACCGCCGCCGCGCATCGCGCGGCCTTGCGCGCGGCGATCGCCGCGCAGGGCCGCGATCCCGGCACCGTGCAGATCCTGCTGGATCTTCCTGTGCACCTGGCAGATTCGGCAGACGCCGCACTCGCCGAGGTGCGCGAGCTCGATCGCTGGGCGGCGGACCACCCGCCGCTCGGATTCCACCACGTCGGTACCGCCGCCGCGCTCGACGATCTCCTCACGGAGATCACGCACGCCGACGCCGTCGACGGCGTGGTCCTGCGACCGCTGGCCCTGCACGCCTCGCTGGCCGAGCTCACCACCCATCGATCCGCGCTCGCGCCGACCACCACCACCGCGACCCTGCGTGAGCGCCTCGGTCTCCCCCGTCCACTCAGCCGATACGCCACGACAGGAGCAGCGCGGTGACCTCGAAACCACGCAAGCAAGTCCACCTCGCCGCGCACTTCCCCGGCGTCAACAACACCACCGTCTGGGCCGATCCGGCCTCGAAATCGCAGGTCGATTTCGTGTCCTTCGAGCATCTGGCGCGCACCGCCGAACGCGGCCTGTTCGACTTCTTCTTCCTGGCCGAGGGATTGCGGCTGCGCGAGCATCGCGGGCAGATCCACGACCTGGATGTGGTCGGCAGGCCGGATACCTTCACCGTGCTCAACGCGGTGGCGGCGGTGACCGAGCGGCTCGGGCTGGCGGGCACCATCAACAGCACCTACAACGAACCCTTCGAGGTCGCCAAGCAGTTCGCCTCGCTCGATCACCTCTCCGGCGGCCGGGCCGCGTGGAATGTGGTCACCTCCTCGGACGCGTTCACCGGCGAGAACTTCCGGCGCGGTGGTTACCTCGAACACGGTGAGCGGTATCGGCGGGCCGAACAGGTGGTCGCCGCGACCAGGGCACTGTGGGACAGCTGGCCCACCGACTCGCTGGTGATCGATCGCGAGCGGGGGATCTTCGCCCGCGACATTCCCGACACCGCGTTCCGCAGTTCACAGTTCGACTTCGCGGCACCGTTCGTCGTCCCGCCGAGCCCGCAGGGGCATCCGGTGCTGTTGCAGGCGGGCGATTCCGACGAAGGCCGCGAGTTCGGCGCGAAGACCGCCGACGCGATCTTCACCGGGCACGGCACCCTGGAGGCGGGCCAGAAGTTCTACGCCGACGTCAAGGGCCGGCTGGCGAAATACGGTCGCGCACACGGCGATCTGCTGGTGCTGCCCGCGGCCACGTTCGTCCTCGGCGACACCACCGACGAGGCGCACGAACGGGCCCGCGACATCCGCTACCAGCAGGTGAGCCCGCAGACCGCGATCGCCTTCCTCGAACAGGTCTGGGGCCGTGACCTTTCCGGATACGACCCCGACGGCCCGCTGCCCGATGTCGAGCCCGACGCCGCCGCGGAGATCACCCGGGGCCGGGTCCGGCACACGAAAGATCCACTGGCCGTGGCGAAGGCGTGGCGTGAACAGGCCGAGGCGGGCGACCTCAGCATCCGCGAACTCATCATCGAGGTCACCGCCCGCCAGCAGTTCATCGGCACACCCGCCCAGGTCGCCGAGCAGATCGACCAGTACGTGCAGTCCGACGCGTCCGACGGTTTCATCCTCGTCCCGCACCTGACACCCGGCGGGCTCGACGAATTCGTCGACACCGTGGTCCCCGAACTGCAGGAACGCGGCAGCTTCCGCACTGAATACACCGGCACTACCTTGCGCGACCATCTCGGTCTGCGTCACCCCCACCACCACACCGTCGCCGAAGGAGCACGCGCGTCATGACGATCACCGTCGAGAACCCGACCCCCACCACGACATTCGCCGACGACTGGGCGCGCTGGCATCACGCCCGCGAAGACGGCCTGCGCGATCCCCTCGGCTGGCTCAGCCTGGCGGGGTTGCACTGGCTCACCGACAGCCCGGCCCGCCTGGACGGCGTCCCCGGCACCTGGTGGGTCACCGACGACAAGGTGTTCATCACCGCGCAGCCCGCCGACCGGCTCGATGTCGACGGCGAGCGGATCGGCGGCGTGCAGATCGTGACGCCCGCGGAGGGCGCCCCGGGGGTGAGCGTGCTCAACGAGGAGAGGGTCCTCGAGGTGATCCGGCGCTCCGGACAGTACGCGGTGCGGGTGCACGATCCGGCCACGCCGACACTGACCGCGTTCACGGGGGTCGCGGCCTACCCGGCCGACCCGCGCTGGGTGGTGACCGGGCGTTTCACCGCGTTCGGGGAAGCACGCACCGTCACCACCGGCGCCGTGGTCGACGGGCTCGAGCACCACCACAGCGCCGCGGGAATCATCGAGTTCCGCATCGGCGACAGCCACGAGGCGCTGCTCGCCTTCGGCACCCCCGACGACCTGAAGGTGCTGTTCACCGACGCCACCAGCGGCGTCACCACCTACCCGGCCGCCCGCTCGCTCGCCCTCGGCGCGGTCGAGGCCGACGGCACCGTCACCCTCGACTTCAACCGGGCGGTGAACCTGCCGTGCGCGTTCACCGACTTCGCCACCTGCCCTGTCGCCCCCCGTGAGAACCGGCTGCGCGTGGCGATCGAAGCGGGAGAACAGGATCCGAAGCTATGAGCGTGCCGCTGTCGATTCTCGATCTGTCACCGATCAGCGAAGGGTCCAGTGCCGCACAGGCACTGCGCAATACCGTCGACCTCGCCCGGCAGGCCGAGCAGTGGGGGTATCGCCGATACTGGCTGGCCGAACACCATTTCGTGTCGGTGGCGAGTTCGTCGTCGCTGACGCTGCTCGGGTTGGTCGCCGCGGCGACCTCGCGTATCCGGGTGGGGACCGGCGCGGTGCAGGTGGGCCATCACACCTCCGCCTCGATCGTGGAGGCCTTCGGCACCGTCGACGCGCTGTACCCGGGACGACTCGATCTGGGTCTGGGCCGGTCGGGGCATCGGCGCAGCCAGTTCGGCGCCGCGGCCACGACCACCAAGGGCGGGCACCCGATAGTGGACACGGTCACCGGCCGGACCGAGGTGCGTGACGGTGTGGTGGTGCCGCCACCGTTCGATCCACGCCGGGTCACCGACCGCACGAAGTTCCTGGCCTCGGCCGAGGCGCTGCAGCAGCCCGGCGCGGAGTCGTTGGACTTCGCCGACCAGGTGGCCGAGGTGCAGGCGCTCCTCGACGGCCGCTACTTCACCCCGGGTGGTGTCGAGCTGCACGCCGTTCCCGGCGAGGGCATCGACACCGAGCTGTGGCTGTTCGGCAGTTCGGCGGGCGAAAGCGCCGAGCTGGCGGGCAAGTCGGGATTGCCGTTCGCGGCCGCCTACCACGTCGCGCCGGGGTCCGCGCTGGACGCGGTCGAGGCGTATCGGGCGGCGTTCCGGCCGTCGGCGCAGCTGGCCGAACCGCACGTGATCGTCTCGGCGGACGTGGTCACCGCGGCCGACGACGACACCGCCCGCCACCTCGCGAGCACGTATGGACATTGGGTGCACAGCATCCGCAGCGGCGGCGCGGCCGAATACCCCGATCCCGCAACAGCGTCCCCGCTCACTCCGGATCAACTCCGCCTCGTCGACGACCGCCTGGCCTCGCAGATCGTCGGCTCGCCCACCACCGTGGTCGAGCGGCTCGAGGCCCTCCAAAGGGTTACCGGCGCAGACGAACTGCTCATCACCACCATCACCCACGACCACGCCGACCGGCTCGAATCACACCGCCTGCTGGCCGACGCGTGGGGATTGCGAGCCGCCCGCGCGGCTTGACCGGCCTACCTCCCTCGGGCGCCCCGCAACGTCGACTCGACTACGGGGCGCCCTTCGGCTGTCCGGGGTCCATCGCCGTGCGCAATCGCTCGAGCAACCGCTCGAACTGCGCGAGCTGGGCAGGCTCGTATTCGGCGAGGATCGCGTCCTGCTCGGCGTTGATCGGGTGGAAGAACTCGTCGGCCAGCTGTCGAGCGTTCGCGCTGCACCGCAACGTCACGACCCGGCGATCGGTGTGCTCGCGGCTGCGGGTGATGTATCCCGCCTGCTCCAGCCGGTTGAGCAGGGTGGTCATCGCCCCCGAGGTCAGGGTGATCCGTTTGCTCAGCAGCGCGGGAGACAGCGGTTCTTCGGCGTGTTCGGCGGCCGCGATCTCCATCAGCGCGAAGGCGTCGGTGGAGTGCACGCCGAGCGTTTCCGCGAATCGGCGGCCCAGTTCGGTGAAGCTCGCGCCGTAGTCGATGAGCCCCGCGGCGAGCCGCTGCCGCCGCATCGCGACATCGCCGGATGTCTGCTCCACCATCTCGTCCTCTCGTCGATCACCGATTGACAACTTACCGGCCCGCCATTTACCTTCATCGTAAAGTAACTTTATGACGGAGGTATAGTGCGGACAGAAACCGAGACTCCACCGCTGCGCTTGTGGCTGGGGCTGATCGCCGTCTCACTCGGCGTCGCGTTGATCGTGGTCGACCTGACGATCGTGAACGTGATCCTCGCGCCGATCGTCGAGGACTTGGCGATCACCTCGATTCAGGCGCAATGGATCCAGGAGTCGTACGCGATCGTTTTCGCCGCGCTCCTCCTGGTCGCCGGTCGACTCAGCGATCTCTACGGCGCACGCAGGCTGTTCCTGATCGGGTTGGTCGTCTTCGGCGCCACCAGCCTGCTCGCCGCGCTCGCGCCCAGTGGCGGCCTGCTCATCGCGGCCCGCTTCCTGCAGGGCGTCGGCGGGGCGATGATCCTGCCGACCTCGCTGGCTCTGGTGAACGCGGCATTCACCGGAAAGGCTCGCGGACAGGCCTTCGCGATCTGGGGATCCACGATCGGCGCGGCCGCGGCGCTCGGCCCGCTGCTCGGCGGCTGGCTGGCCGGCTTCTCCTGGCGGTGGGCTTTCGGCATCAACATCCCCGCGGTCGCGCTGATCATGGTGGCCGTGCTGGTCTACCTCCCCGCCGCACCGAAGAACGCCGGTCGCGTCGATTGGCTCGGGGCGGCCCAGTCCGCGCTCGGCCTCGGCCTGCTCGCCTTCGCCATGATCGAGGGTCGGCATTATGGCTGGCTGTTCGCGACCGAGCCGCTGAGCATCGGCGGGTTCGCTTGGCGCAGTGGGCCTTCACCGGTTCTCGTCGCGTTCACAGGCGCCGCACTCGTCGTCGGGCTCTTCTGGCACAGGCAGGCGCGACTCGAACGCACCGACGGGGAACCGCTGGTCGACGTGCGGCTGTTCTCGATCGATTCGTTCCGCAGGGGCAATGTGGTGACACTGATCGTCGGCGTCGGCGAGTTCGGCATCATCGCGGTCCTGCCGCTGTGGATGCAATTCGCCCTCGACTACACCGCGCTGCAGGCCGGACTCGCCCTGATGCCGCTCGCGATCGGCAGTTTCGTCGCCAGCGGCGCGAGTTTCTCGTTGACGGCCTCGATCTCGGCCTTGGGCCAGGTCAGGATCGGCTTGCTGCTGGAAGCGGCCGGACTGGCGCTGCTCGGATTGTTCGCCGCGGCGGACAGCAGCTGGTGGTCGATCGCGCTCGCGCTGTTCGTCTACGGCATCGGCGTCGGCTTCGCGACCGCCCAGGTCACCAATATCGTGCTCGCCGACGTGCCGGGCGAGAGCGCGGGACAGGGCTCGGGAATTCAAAGCGCGGCACGGGAACTCGGCTCAGCATTGGGCATCGCCGTCCTCACCACCATCTACTTCAGTACCGTCGGCACCGGCCTGCGCGACCGCCTGACCGACGCGGGCCTGCCCGAACCCGAAGTGCGGCAACTGGAGTCGACCGTCACCGACAGCGCCGGTTCGGTGATCGGAGCGTTCGCCGAAAACCCGAACACACTGCCCATCGCGGAAGCGGCGCGCGCGGCCATGGCCGCGGGCATCGAGGTGGCGAGCTACCTGTGCGCCGGCCTGCTCGTGCTCGCCTTGGCCACTACGGCATTCGTCACACCCGAACGACACGAGTAGCACCGGTCCACCGGGGGCCCGGACTCGTTCCGCGGCCCCCACGCTGCCCGGTCGTCAAGCCCGCATCAATCACACTCCCCCTTTCTATACGTAGGCGTATATCAGCGGTATTCTCGACGTATACGCCGCCGTACACATGGAGGTCCCCGCTATGCGACTACCCGAATCGGCCCACACCGACCAGCCTTGGCGCATCCACGAGATCGCCCCCGACTTCGACGTCGAGGACATCTGGCAGTTCCGCACCCCCGGCGCGGGCCCCGACGACTTCCCCGCCCTACTCGCCGCCCTCCAGGCCGAACGCGCCTCCGAGTCCACCGGCATCAGCGGCCTGCTGTTCAAGATCCGCTGGAAGCTGGGCGAACTGTTCGGCTGGGACCGCGAAGACGCGGGCACCGGCACCCGCGTCCCGTCTCTGCGCGAGCGCCTGCCCGCCGACCTGCGCGACACCGACATCCCCGCCGAAGACGGCCCACTCACCGCCCTCTACGTCCTCGACAACGAATACGCCGCCGAAATCGCCAACGGCACGATGCACGGCATCATGCACCTGGGCTGGGTCCCCGACACCACCGGCTACCACCTACAAATGGCGGTCCTGGTGAAGCCCAACGGTCGATTCGGCCGCCTCTACATGGCCCTGATCAAGCCCTTCCGCTACGGCATCGTCTACCCGGCGATGACCCGCAGCTGGGAACGCACCTGGAACGACCTCGCCGTGACGCGGTAAGCGCTGTTCCTACGCGCTGAGCGGGGCGGCGGATACTCCGTAGCCGAGGTTGGTGAGGACTTCGCTGGTGGCCTTGGCGAAGTTCAAGGTGATGAAGTGGAGGCAGGGGGCGCCTTCTTCGGTGAGGCGCTGGGCCATTTCGGTGGCGATCTGGATGCCTTCGGCGCGGACGGCGGCGCGGTCCTCCTCCGGGCCGGTACCTGCCGCGCGGGTGAGGCGGGCTACCACGTCGGCGGGGACGGGGCGGCCGCTGAGTTCTTCGGCGCGGGCGACCGTGCGCAGGGAGGTGATGGGCATCAGCTCGGGGATGATCGGCTTGGCGCCCTCGATGGGGTCCATGGCGATCACGCGATCACGCAGACGCAGATAGTGCTCGACGTCGAAGAACATCTGGGTGATCGAATACTCCGCTCCCGCACGGAGTTTCGCCGCCAGGTGGTGGGTGTCGTGGTCGAGGTCGGGCGAGCGGTGGTGGCCCTGGGGGAACGAGGCGACGCCGACGTGGAAGTCGCCGAGATCGCGCACGATGCGGACCAGTTCCTCCGCGTATTCGACCCCGCCGGGGTGCTTGGCCCATTCACCCAGCGGGTCACCGGGCGGGTCACCACGCAGAACCAGGACATTGCAGATGCCGGAGTCGGCGTAGGACCCGATCAGGGAGCGCAGTTCGGCGATGCTGTGCCCGACCGCGGTGAGGTGGGCGACCGGGAGCAGGGTGGTTTCCTGCGCGAGCGCACCGGTGATGCGCACGGTGCGGTCGCGGGTGGAACCGCCCGCGCCGTAGGTCATCGACACGAAGGCGGGATGCATGCGTTCGAACTCGCGGACCGCGCGCCACAACCGAGCCTCGCCCGCTTCGTCTCGCGGAGGGTTGAACTCCACGGAGAACGGCACGCCGTTGCCCGAATGGGTGCGCAGACTCTGCACCACCGAGGGGGTGTTCGAGACGATCGACGGCCGCTGGGCGGGTCGATCTGGGGTCGAACTTCCCCGTCCATTGTCGAAATCCACCGGCTCAGTCTAGTGGGACGCGATGGCGCCCCGGCACCGACTGGGAAACCGGGCGCCGAACACCGGACAATGCGTCAAGGCCGATGAACGTGCCCGCGGACGGTAGCACCGCGGAAACCCGGATGTGGGCTGCGTCGCAGCGGCCCTGTGCGCCGAGAGCGCGCCCGGTCCGCCCGCGTATCGTTCGGGACAACGCTGGTGACCGCACCACCGAGTGCCCAACCGGTCCCGCTGTTCGCCCACTTCGCCCCTGGAGGCCGCCCTGTCCGCCGGAATCGGTACCCCGCTATCCCGGTCCGCCGCCGACGCTCTGACCTCGGTCGACCTCGTCGCGCTGACCCCGGGCACGCCGGCCTTCGTCGCCGCTGTCGAACAGGTGCTGACCAGCTTCTTCGCCACCCGGCGTGAGATCGTCGAGCCGCTGGGGCCCGTCTTCCTCGACGCCGTCGAGGCGCTCGGACAGTTCGTGGTTCGGGGCGGCAAGCGGACGCGACCGGGATTCGCGTGGACCGGCTGGCTGGGCGCCGGTGGCGATCCCGCCGGGCCGGATGCCGCCGCGGTACTCACCGCCTGTTCGGCACTGGAATTGGTGCAGGCGTGCGCGCTCGTGCACGACGACATCATCGACTCCTCGCGCACTCGGCGCGGGTTCCCGACCGTGCACATCGAGTTCGAGGATCGGCACGCGGCGGCGGGCTGGCCCGGCGACGGCGCCGCCTACGGCTCGGCGGTCGCGATTCTGATCGGCGATCTCGCGCTGGCCTGGGCGGACGATCTGGTGCACGAGGCCGGTTTGAGCCCACGGGCGCTGGCCCGGTTCGCACCGGTGTGGGCCCGGATGCGGACCGAGGTGCTCGGTGGGCAACTCCTCGACATCAACGGCGAGGCGGGCGGCGACGAGTCGGTCGAGGCCGCATTGCGGATCAACCGGTACAAAACCGCCGCGTACACGATCGAACGGCCGTTGCATCTGGGCGCGGCGCTGGCGGGTGCCGACGAGGCGCTGGTGGACGCGCTGCGGATCTACGGAACCGACGTGGGGATCGCGTTCCAGCTGCGTGACGACCTGCTCGGCGTGTTCGGCGACCCGGCGGTGACCGGAAAGCCGTCGGGCGACGACCTGCGGGAGGGCAAGCGGACTGTGTTGATCGCGGAGGCGCTGCGCCGGGCCGATCCGGCCGCCGCCGCCCTGATCCGGACCGGCCTCGGCACGGACCTCGACGATGCCGCCGTCGACCGGCTGCGCACAGTGCTCACCGACCTGGGTGCGGTCGACGAGGTGGAGCGCCGGATCACCGAGCTCACCGACACCGGGCTCGCCGCGATCGCGACCAGTTCCGCGACGCCGGAGGCCAAGCAGTTGCTCCACGCCATGGCACTGGCTGCCACTCGCCGCGCGGCCTGATAGGAAAAGTGTTGTGGGACAAGCGAATCATGTCGTCGTAGTCGGGGCCGGGCTGGCAGGTCTGGCGGCCGCGCTGCACCTGCGGGGCGCGGGTCGCGAGGTGACGGTGCTGGAACGGGCCGATCATCCGGGCGGCCGGGTGGGCCGATACCGATTCGACGACTACGAGATCGACAGCGGCGCAACGGTACTCACCTTGCCGGAGGTCATCGACGACGCGCTGGCCGCCGTCGGGCACACCAGGCAGAGCGTCGGCCTGCGCATCCACCGCCTCGCTCCCGCCTATCACGCACGCTTCGCCGACGGCAGCGACATCCGCGTCTTCGACGACGCCGACCAGATGGCCGCCGAGATCGAAAGTGCTTGCGGGCCTGCTGAAGCGCGCAACTACCGCCGACTGCGCGACTGGCTCGGCCGCGTCTACGACGCCGAGTTCGACGAGTTCATGAACGCCGATTTCGATTCGCCGCTCGACATGGTGCGCACACCGCGCTCCAGGGCCGCGCTCACCGCACTCGCCAAGCTCGGCGGCTTCGGAAAACTCGGGCCGCGCGTACGGTCCTTTCTGGGCGACGAACGACTGACCAGGCTGTTCACCTTCCAGGCGCTGTACGCGGGCATGTCGCCGGATGACGCGCTCGCCGTCTACGGCGCGATCCCGAACATGGACACCTGCCTGGGTGTCTACTTCCCCGAAGGCGGAATGCGCGCGATCACGGCGGCGCTCGCCGAGGCGTTCACGGCCGCGGGTGGTCAGCTCGTACTGAATGCCGAGGTCGACGGCATCGACTATCGCCCCGGACGGACACCGAACGGACAGGGACAGAAGGGCGCGGCCCGTGGCCGACGCGCCGAAGCCGTGCACACCGCCGACGGGCGCACCTACCCCTGCGACGCGGTGGTCCTCACCGCCGACATCGCGTCACTGCCGACATTCGGCCTGCGCCACCGTCGCGGCCTGCGCGCCTCACCGTCGGCCGTCGTCGCCCACGGCACCATCGCGGCCGAGATCGCCGCACGCTGGCCCGTGCAGGCCCATCACACCATCGAGTTCGGCGCCGCCTGGGCACAGACCTTCGCCGAGATCGCCGCGCGCAAGGGTCGCGGCCGGCTCATGAGCGATCCGTCGCTGCTGCTCACCCGGCCCGCGCTCACCGACGCCGACCAGTTCGTCGACCGGGCTACCGGGCGCTTCGAACCGCTGTCGGTGCTCGCGCCGTGCCCCAACCTGACCGCCGCCCCGCTCGACTGGGACCGGCTCGCCCCCGCCTACCTGCGCGAGTTGCTCGCGGAACTGGAGCGGCGCGGCTACACCGGCATCGCCGAACATTTCCGAGTCGACCACCTCGACACGCCCGCCACCTGGGCCGCCCAGGGCATGATCGCGGGCACACCGTTCTCCCTCGCCCACGTATTCCGGCAAACCGGGCCCTTCCGGCCACGCAATCTGCCAAGGGGCGTGGACAACGTCGTTCTCGCAGGTTGCGGCACCACTCCGGGGGTGGGTGTGCCCACCACACTGCTGTCCGGCAAGCTGGCGGCGGCACGAATCACCGGCAGCCGGGCACACGCCGGTACCGACCACCGGGTTAGTGTTCCAACTTGAAGCCGTAAACTGACGGCCGACTTATCAGCTCGCGGTTGCGACCGCCGACCATCCGGGGGGACCGACCGAACATGCCGCCCTCCGAGACGACCGTAGGCACCATGGACAACACGCGCACCCTCGAGCGCCAGCGTCACCTACCCGCCGGGAGCGACCCGGGCGTCCGGACCTGGCTGCGCACCGCAGGCGAGTTCGCCAGGAGCCCCGAGGGCCACGCTGCTCTGATGGGTTTCTTCGGCGCCATGATGATCACCTTCGGTGGCTTCGGCGCGGGGGCTGTTCGCAAGCGCGATCCGCTGCTCGAAGCGCTGCACCTGTCGTGGCTGCGATTCGGCCACGGATACGTGCTGTCGACGATCGTGATCTGGATCGGCGTGCTGCTGATGATCACGGCGTGGGTCCGGCTGGGTCGCACCACCATCGGCAAGGGCGAATCGACGGTCACGCTCAACGAGTTGCGGGCGATCGTCGGTATCTGGATCACGCCCCTGCTGTTCGCGGCGCCGATGTTCAGCCGTGACTCCTACTCCTACCTCGCCCAGGGTGCCCTGTTGCGTGACGGTTTCGACCCCTATCAGGTGGGTCCCGTCGCCAATCCCGGCGTGCTGCTGGACAACGTGAGCCCGGTCTGGACCACCACCACCGCACCGTACGGCCCCGTCTTCTTGTTGATGGGCCGTGCGATCACCTCGCTCACCGGCGAGAACGTCATCGCCGGGACCATCGCGCTGCGCGTCGTCATGCTGCCCGGACTGGCGCTGATGATGTGGGCGGTGCCGTATCTGACCAAGCATCTGGGCGGAAAGCCGACGGTCGCGCTGTGGCTGGCCGTGCTCAACCCGCTGGTGCTGGTGCACCTGATCGGTGGCGTGCACAACGAGATGCTGATGGTCGGGCTGATGTGCGCGGGCGTCGCGCTCGTGCTCGAACGCCATCATGTGGCCGGCATCGTGGTGGTCGCCATCGGCGTGGCGATCAAGGCGACGGCAGGCGTGGCGCTTCCGTTCCTGGTGTGGATCTGGATTCTGCACGAGAAGGAACGGCGAGCCGCCGAGCGGCGAGCCGCGGTGGATTCCGACGCCGCACTCGCCGAGGAACAGAAACACCCCGACGCTGCAAGACCGTCCGCGGACATGCCGCACCCGCTGTTCGTCTTCGCCAAGATCGCCGGTATCGGCGTCGGCGTGTTCGCGCTGGTGTTCGGCGCGGCGTCGGTGATCGCGGGAGTCGGCTTCGGCTGGGTCACCGCGTTGCAGGGCTCGAACAAGATCATCAATTGGCTGTCGCTGCCGACGATTCTCGCGCACATGGTCACCTGGGTGACCCCGCTCGATTTCAACTCCGTACTGGACGTGACCCGCCTGCTGTGCCAGATCGCCATGGTCGCGCTGCTCGTCGCGACCTGGTGGCGGTTCCGGCACAGTGAGCGCGAGGCCGTGATGGGCATCATCATCGCGTTCGTCGCGATCGTGCTGCTCTCCCCCGCCGCACTGCCCTGGTACTACTCGTGGCCGCTCGCGCTGGCCGCCGGGTTCGCGATGTCGACCCGCACGTTGATGTGGCTGGTCGGGATCTGCACGTGGCTGATGCTGGTGTTCCAGCCCGACGGGTCGATCGGCCTCTACAACTTCTGGCATGTCGCGCTGGCGACCTTCGCCGCCGTGGTCGCGGCGGTGTCGCTGCGCACCGTCGATCCGCTGCATCTGCGTTCGGCCGGTTCGAAGGCCGTTGCCACGGAATCGGCGCCGCCAGTTCGAGCATGAGCCCTCGCGCGCAGAGGCTTCGACGCGACACCGTGAACGTGCCCGGAGATGCCCGACCGCTGACCAGCGAGCTGGATGCGGCCTACGCGAGTTGCCGGCGGATCGCCGCCGAGCACGGGCGCACCTACTACCTGGCCACCACACTGCTCTCACCGGAACGTCGGCGAGCGGTACACGCGCTGTACGCCTTCGCCAGGATGGTCGACGACATCGTTGACCATGCCGACAACCCCGCGCGCGTCCTCGACCCCCGCGACGGCGCCCGGTACAGCCTCGCCCCGACCCACCTCGTCGCCGGCGGACGCGCCCCTGCGCGGCTCACCACCACCCAGCGGCACGTGCCGAGTGAACCCGCGCAGGTCGTCGACGTCTCCCCCGCCCAGCACCTCGACCTCGTCGAGAAACACCTGCGACTGGCCCTCGAACACGGCGACATCGACAGCACCGACCCGCGCCGCCGCCAGATCATCACCGCGGCCGCGGACACCATCAGCCGCTACGACATCGCGCACACCCACCTCTGGACATTCCTCGACGCCATGCGCATGGACGTCCCCGGTACGGCCACCCACCGCACCCGCTACGCCACGATGAGCGAGCTCCGCGAGTACATGCGCGGGTCCGCCGCCGCCATCGGCCTGCAGCTACTGCCGGTCCTGGGCACCGTCGTCCCCGTCGCCGAGGCCGAACCGGCCGCCGCTGCCCTCGGCGAGGCCTTCCAGCTCACCAATTTCCTGCGCGATGTCGCCGAAGACCTCGACCGCGACCGCGTCTACCTGCCCACCGACGAGCTGACGGCGTTCGGCGTAGACGAAGCCCACCTGCGCGACTGCCGTCATCGGGGCCACACCGACACACCGCTGCGGCGTGCGCTGGCCCACCTGATCGCCGTCAACCGCGACATCTACCGGCAAGCCGTCCCCGGCATCGCCCTGCTCGCCCCCCGCGTACGCCCGGCGATCACCACCGCCGCCATCCTCTACGCCGAAATCCTCGACCGCATCGAAGCGGCCGACTACCAGGTCTTCACCACCCGGGCCACGGTCCCCCGCCGTCGCCGGATCCTGGTCGCCGCCAAGGGTTTCACCGGCGGCTAGTTACCGCGGTTCGCTCGCGACGGCCGCTGCCCGCGGCCGCGCGCGATCCTGCGGTGTGACGATCAGAAGGGTTCAGCGTGCGCGCGGCGAACTACCTCGCGGGCCAATTGCCCGTGCAGAGCGTCCACCGGGCGCCCGGGCAGGGAAGGATCGTCGGTGTAGAGCCAGCCGAGGATGTCCTCGTCGGTGTACTTGGCGTCGCGCATGACGGTGATCACGCCGGGAAGCATGCGGACGATCTCGTCCTCGGAATCGAAGAAGCGGGACGGAATGCCCACGACGCCGTGCCGGCGGATCGCGAGGATCTGGTGGTCACGCAGCAATTGGTGCACCGAGGTGACCGGGACGCCGAGTATATCGGCCGCCTCGGGAAGCGAGACGATGGTTTCGGTGTCGGGCAGCACGTCGTCGCTGCAGGGGAAGGCACTCACTCCCACAACGGTAGTACGTGTCAGCACGCACGCATCGTCTGGCATGCCCACACCACCCGGTTACCATCGTGGTGGCCGCACACGGCGGCCGGTTGAATGCCGGAGGACATCACTTGATCGGCCAGATGCTGGAAGGGCGCTATCGCATCGATGCGCCGATCGCTCGCGGCGGGATGTCGATGGTCTTCCGCGGGACCGACACCCGGCTCGATCGCCCCGTCGCGATCAAGGTGATGGACCCGAAGTTCGCCGCTGACCCGCAGTTCCTCAGCCGTTTCGAGTTCGAGGCGCGGGCGGTGGCCAAGCTCAAGCATCCGTCGCTGGTCGCCGTGTACGACCAGGGCGTCGATGGCGAATACCCGTTCCTGATCATGGAACTGGTCGAGGGCGGCACGCTGCGCGAGCTGCTGCGCGAACGCGGGCCGATGCCGCCGCACGCCGTGCGCGCCGTGGCCGAGCCGGTGCTGCGCGCGATCGGCACCGCCCACGACGCAGGCCTGGTGCACCGCGATGTGAAGCCGGAGAACGTGCTGATCTCCGACGCGGGCGAGGTGAAGATCGCCGACTTCGGCCTGGTCCGCGCCGTGGCCGCGGCCAACACCACCTCCGCGAGCGTGATCCTCGGCACGGCCGCCTACCTGTCCCCCGAGCAGGTCACCACCGGCACCGCCGATGCCCGCAGCGACGTGTACTCCTTCGGCGTCCTGATCTTCGAACTGCTCACCGGGCGGGTGCCGTTCACCGGCGACAACTCGCTGTCGGTGGCGTATCAGCGGGTCGAGAACGATGTGCCCGCCCCGAGCAACCTCATCGGTGGCGTACCGCCCGAATTCGACGCGTTGGTCGCCAAGGCCACCTCCCGCGACCCCGCGCAGCGCTTCGCCGACGCCAACGAGATGGCGGCGAAACTGCAGACGATCGCGATGGAACTGAATCTGCCGCCCTACCGGGTGCCCGCACCGCGCGATTCGGCCGAACATCTCAGCGAGAGCTATCAGACCGGCGCCGCGCATCATCCCGGCGAGCGCCCGGCAACCCCGCCGCCGATGGCCGCGCACCATTCCCCCGCGCCCGAACCGCACCACACCCGGGTGGTCACCGCACCGCGCCCACGCCCGGAGGAGTACGCCCCCGCACCGGCGGCGAGCGCGTTCGGTGGTGGCGACGATCATTCGCGCCGAACAGGTTTGGTGTGGGTGGGCATCGTCACCGCGCTGACCCTGCTGGTCGGTATCGGCGGCTGGTGGCTCGGCGTCGGTCGCTACACCGCAGTGCCGCCGATCGCGGGCATGGACTCCGAGCGGGCCGTCGCGGTCCTGCAGGAAGCCGGTTTCGAGACGGAGTTGCGGCAGAAGGCCTCCGACACGGTGCCGGTGGGCGGGGTCGTCGGCTCCGAGCCGTCGGCCGGGTCGCGGGTGACCAAGAGTTCCACGGTCGCGGTGCTGATCTCCAACGGCAAACCGCGGGTGCCCGATATCAAGCCCGGCGACCAGCTCGCCGCCACCAACCAGGCGATCCGCGATGCCGGTTTGCAGCCGATCGACAGCGGCGAGGCGGCCAGTACCGCGCCGAAGGGTTCGCTGGCCAAGGTGGAGCCGGCGCCCGGCACGATCCTGCCGATGGGCGCGCAGGTGAAGGTGTACCGCAGCAAGGGTTCTCAGCCTGTGAACGTGCCCGATGTCAAGGGAAAATCCGCCGAACAGGCCGCCCAGGCCCTGACCGCTGCCGGGCTGCGGGTCGCCGAGACGCGCACCCAGTTCGCCGACGATGTCGAGGGCGGCAAGGCAATCGGCACAGATCCAGCCGTGGGAACCACGCTGCAGTCCGGGGACTCCGTGCACCTCATCGTGTCGAACTCGGTGAAGATTCCGTCGGTCATCGGCAATACCGTGGCCGAAGCGCGCAACCGGCTGCAGCAGCTCGGATTGCGGGTCGAAGTGAAGCAGATGGTCGAGAACGAGAAAGGGCACGTCGTCGGGCAGGTGCCGGGATTCGGCGGGTTCGTGATGGCAGGCAGCACCGTTACCCTGACGGCGCTGCCGATCTGACAAACCGGCAGCGCCGCACCTACGGGGAGGATCAGTCCGGCACCCAGTAGCGGAGCCGGAACGACCAGCCGTCGCCGGTGTCGTAACACTCGCCCGCCGAGAACTCCTGCAGACCGTTGTTCGCGGCCTGGTCGTAGGTCGCCTGCCGTAGGTCGTTACACGCTGCAGGAGTTGGCATCGGGCCCGCCACCTCATTGCGCCACCAGGCGTTCGCGGTGCCCACGCTGCCGACCGACACCGCGATGCCGAGCAAGGCCACGGCTGTGAATCTACGGAACATTTTCTCCCCCTTCATAGTTGAACTCCCCCCGTCAGCGTAGCCTCAGCGCAGCATCTCCGCGACCAAGAACGACAGTTCCAGCGACTGCTGGGTGTTCAGGCGGGGGTCGCAGGCCGTTTCGTAGCGGCCGCCCAGGTCGAGATCGGAGATGTCCTGGGCGCCGCCGAGGCACTCGGTGACGTTCTCGCCGGTCAGCTCGATGTGCAGGCCGCCGGGGTGGGTGCCGAGGGCGTGGTGCACCTCGAAGAAGCCCTGGACCTCGTCGACGATGCGGTCGAAGTGGCGGGTCTTGAAACCGGTGGACGACTCGTGGGTGTTGCCGTGCATGGGGTCGCACTGCCAGATGACCTGGTGGCCGGTGGCCTGCACCTTCTCGATGATCGGGGGCAGCACATCGCGCACTTTGCCGTTGCCCATGCGGGCGACCAGGGTGAGCCGGCCGGGCTCGTTGTTCGGGTCGAGCCGCTCGACGTATTCCACGGCCAGTTCCGGCGTGGTGGTGGGCCCGATCTTGAGCCCGATCGGGTTCGCGAGAAGTTCGGCCAGCGCGATGTGGGCGCCGTCGAGCTGACGGGTGCGCTCGCCGATCCACAGGAAGTGCGCGGACAGGTCGTAGAGCAGCGGTTCGCCGGTCTCGGACTCGCTCAGCCGCAGCATCGCGCGCTCGTAGTCGAGGACGAGCGCCTCGTGCGAGGCGTAGATACGCGCGGTCTTCAGGCTCGGGTCGTTGACCTGACAGGCGGCCATGAAGCGCAGACCGCGGTCGATCTCCTCGGCGAGGGTCTCGTAGCGCGCGCCCGCGGGCGACTGGGCGACGAAGTCACGGTTCCAGTCGTGCAGGCGGTGCAGGTCGGCGGTGCCCGCGCTGGTCAGGGCGCGAACCAGGTTCATCGCGGCGCTGGCGTTGGCGTAGGCACGGACCAGACGCGACGGGTCGTGACGACGCAGGGCCTCGTCGGCGACGAGCGAGTTCACCATGTCGCCGCGGTAGGACTTCAGGCCCAGCGCGTCGGTGTCGGACGAACGCGGCTTGGCGTACTGGCCCGCGATCCGTGCCACCTTCACCACCGGCATACTCGCGCCGTAGGTGAGTACCACGGCCATCTGCAGCAGCGTGCGGATATTGCCGCGGATGTGGGGCTCGGTGTTGTCGGCGAAGGTCTCCGCGCAGTCACCGCCCTGCATGAGGAACGCCTCACCGCGCGCGACAGCGGCCAGCTGCGCCTTGAGGTCCTCCACCTCGGCGGGCAGGCAGATCGGTGGCACGCTCTCCAGCACGGTGCGCATGGTGGCGGCCTCGTCGGCGTCCCAGGACGGCTGCTGCAGAGCGGGCCGGGCCAGCGCGGCATCGAGGCGACCACGCAGCTCTTCGGGCAGCGGCGGCAGTTCCGGCAAACGGTCAATGGGTACGTCGACGGTCCAGGTCACCAGATCAGAATACGACCCGCGCGTCCGAGCGACTATCCGGCGTACCCGCGAAGCCACCGCCGACCCGTGCGAAGCACGCACAAGACGCCCACATAGGGTTTCGTCGACCCGTCGTGGGGTCCATCGCCCGTCGCGCCGGAGCCCCACGAGCAACCCACCGGCACGAAGAGGCGATCTCCCTGCGATATTTCTACGATTCGGAATTCATCGAGGATGGGGTGACGATCGACCTGATCTCGATCGGCGTCGTCTGTGAGGACGGGCGCGAGTACTACGCGGTCTCCACCGAATTCGATGCGAAGCGGGCCGGGCCGTGGGTGCGCAAGCATGTGCTGCCGAAGCTGCCTGCCGCCGGGTCGCCGCTGTATCGCACCAGGGAACAGATCCGCGACGACCTGTTCAAGTTCTTCCTGCCGCGCCCGAGCGTGCAGCCGGAGCTGTGGGCGTGGGTGTCCGCCTACGACCATGTGGCGCTGTGCCAGCTGTGGGGTGACATGACGGCGCTGCCCAAGGGCATGCCCCGCTACACCAACGAGCTGCGCCAGCACTGGGCCGCGCACGGCAGCCCCGACCTGCCGCCGATCCCGGAGGACGCGCACGACGCACTCGCCGACGCCCGCCACAACCTGGCCAAGTTCGAGGCCATCGAGACATACCGGCGCACCCCGCGCCTCTAGGACACAGCGCCGGTCCGGCACAACGAAGGCCCCGAGTCGAATTCGACTCGGGGCCTTCGTTGTTCGCGATGTTCGATCAGTGACCGAACGGCTCGCTGTTGTTCGCGATCGCCTGCTGCTCGGCGAGAACCGTGAGCATCCGGTGCTCCTCGTTCTCCTCGATCTCGGCCCAGGACTCGCCCTCGGCCTTGGGATCGGCCTTGAGGAAGCTACCGGTGCCGGGCTTGCCCGCCGAACCGAGCTTGTTCATCTTCTTGGGCACCGGGGCGCCCTGGTATTCCAGCGGGATGGCGTGGCCGTGTGCGTCGACCCCGCCCAGCGGCTGGTGCACCTCGATGTACTCGCCGTGCGGCAGACGCTTGATCACACCGGTCTCGATACCGTGCTCGAGCACCGCCCGGTCACTGCGCTGCAGACCGATGCAGAACCGGTAGGTCACGAAGTACGCGATCGGCGGCAGCAGCAACACGCCGATACGACCGATCCAGGTGGTCGCGTTCAGCGAGATGTCGAACTTCAGCGCGATGATGTCGTTGACACACGAGAGCGTGAGCACCACGTAGAACGCGATCGCCATGGCACCGATTGCGGTACGCACCGGCACGTCGCGCGGACGCTGGAGCAGGTTGTGATGCGCCGAGTGGTCGTTGGTGAGGCGCTTCTCGATCCACGGGTAGGCGATCAGCAGCGTGAACACCAGGCCCATGATCAGCGCGACCCAGACCACGGCCGGGACCGTGTAGCGACCGAGGTAGAGCTCCCACGGCGGCATCAGACGCGCCAAACCGTCGGTCCACATCATGTAGAAGTCGGGCTGTGAACCCGCCGAGACCTGAGAGGGGTTGTACGGGCCCAGGTTCCAGATCGGGTTGATCTGCAGGACACCGCCCATGATGCCGACGATGCCGAGGGTGAACGCGAAGAACGCACCCTGGTCGGCGGCGAACACCGGGATAATGCGCGCGCCGACGACGTTGTGCTCGGTGCGGGCCGGTCCGGGGAACTGGGTGTGCTTCTGGTACCAGACCAGCGCGACGTGCGCGCCGATCAACGCCAGGATGATGCCGGGCAGCAGCAGCACGTGCGCGATGTAGAGGCGCGGGATGATGATGTCGCCGGGGAAGTCGCCGCCGAACATCAGCCAGTGCATCCAGGTACCGATGACCGGCAGGCTCATGGTGATACCGCCGAACGCGGCACGCAGGCCGGTGCCCGAGAGCAGATCGTCGGGCAGCGAGTAGCCGAAGAAGCCCTCGAACATCGCCAGGATCAGCAGCAGCGAGCCGATCACCCAGTTCGCCTCACGCGGCTTGCGGAACGCGCCGGTGAAGAAGATGCGGAACAGGTGGATGATGATCGACGCCGCGAACAGCAGGGCCGCCCAGTGGTGGATCTGCCGGACGAACAGACCGCCGCGCACCTCGAAGGAGATGTTCAGCGCGGTCTCGTAGGCCCGCGACATGCCGACGCCGCGCAGCGGCTGGTAGGCGCCGTCGTAGACCACGTGGGTCATCGACGGGTCGAAGAACAGCGTCAGGTACACACCCGACAGCAGCAGGATGATGAACGCGTAGAGCGCGATCTCACCCAGCAGGAACGACCAGTGGGTCGGGAAGACCTTGTTGATCGAACGCTTCATGAACGCGGCGGCGCGGTACCGCTCGTCCATCTCATTTGCCTGATTGGCCACAACGCTCATGAACGACGCTCCCAGAAGGCCGGGCCGAGCGGCTCGATGAAGTCGCCCGCGGCGACCAAATAGCCCTCGGAGTTGACGGTGATCGGCAGCTGAGGCAGTGCGCGGGCGGCAGGGCCGAAGACCGGCTTTGCCCACTCGGTCGCGAGGAACTGCGACTGGTGGCAGGGGCACAGGATCCGGTTGGTCTGCTGCTCGAACAGCGAGGTGGGGCAGCCGAGGTGGGTGCAGATCTTCGAGTAGGCGAAGTAGTCGCCGAAGTTGAAGCTCTCCTGGCCCTTGCGCTTGATCGCCTTCTCGGCGTCTTCGGTGCGCAACCGGATCATCATGACCGCGTTACGGATACCGCGCAGCGACTCGAGCGTGGCGTGCTCATCGCCGCGCCACTTCTCTTTCCACGGGAACACGGTTTCCATCGAGCCGGCGTCCAGGTCTTCGGGACGCACCAGCACGATGTCGCCGGGGCGACCGGTGTCGCGGCGGATGTAGACGGTCTCGCCCGGGTAGTCCGGGGTCCAGCCCGAGACCCACAGCGGCGACTTGTCGCCCTTGGCCCACGGGTTCTTCACCATGCCGCCGACGAACACCAGCAGTGCGCCGATACCGAGCACACCGACACCGGCGCCCGCGGTACCGAGCATCATCTTGCGACGACCGAGGGTGGAGGTGTCGAGCGCGTCCTGCAGCTCGGCCGCCAGGGTGCGCCGCTCGACCTCGTCCGAGGGGCCGTCGTGGCGCTGCTGGATCGAGATCTCGGCGGGGATGAACCGCTTGCGGATCAGCACCACGGCGACACCGATGACCAGCACCGAGATGCCGAAGGTCAGGCCGACGAGCGGGGTGAACAGCGAGTAGGCGCTGTGGCCCTCGTCGCCGTAGCCCTTCCACTCCCACGGCCAGAACAGGAAGACACCGATGAGCGCGGCGGCGGCGAGGCCGGAGATGGCGAACCAGAACGTGACCGCACGTTCGGCGCGCTTCTCGGCCTTGGTGCCCGGCACCGGCCACCGCTCGTTGCGGTAGACGACATCGACGTCGTCGCGATTGGTGCCGAGCTCGACCAGCTCGTCACGCGACATCGCGTCCAGTTCGTCTTCGGTGGGTTCGCGACCCATGTCGCTGTGCTCCTGTCCACTCATGGCTGCATCCAATTCGTCATGCTCGGGCACGCTGCGTGGTTACGCTGCGCTGCCGCCTCCGCGCACTGACCGATCATGACCGCGATCCGATCCACATCGCGGCGCCGACCACGGCGGTGATGCCGATGACCCAGATCGCCAAACCTTCGGTCGCCGGACCGAACCCGCCGAGATCCCAGCCGCCGGGCGACTTCTCCTCGGCGGAGTTCTTGACGTAGGCGACGATGTCGCGCTTCTCCTCCGACGTCAGCTGCCGGTCGGAGAACTTGGGCATGTTCTGCGGGCCGGTGACCATCGCCTGGTAGATCTGCTGCTCAGTGGCCTCGGCCAGCGGCGGCGCGAACTTGCCGCCGGAGAGCGCGCCACCGCGACCGGTGAAGTTGTGGCAGGAGGCGCAGTTCATGCGGAACAGCTCCGAGCCACGGGCGATGTCGTCGCCGCGCAGCGACTCCTGGGCGATCTCACCGTTGGCGTCGCGGATCACCGAGGGGCCACCGCCGTTGGCGGCGACGTAGGCGCCGAGCGCGTCGGTCTGGTGCGCGTCGAACTTCTCCGGCTTGCGCAGCGCCTGGGCACCGTTGGCGGCCATCGGCATGCGGCCGGAGGAGACCTGGAAGTAGACCGCGGCCTCGCCGACGCCGATCAGGCTCGGACCACGGTCGGCGACACCCTGCAGGTTCGCGCCGTGGCACGTGATGCAGGAGGTGTCGTAGAGCTGCTTGCCCTCGCGGATGAGCGCGGACTGGTCCTCGTGCGCGGTCGCGACCTGCGCCTGCGGGGTGAGCGCGGTCGCCAGGAAGCCGGCTCCGACCAAGCCGATCATCAGCGCGAGAGCACCCGCGATACGACGACGGGCGCGGCGCTGCTTACGCGCCTTGGCGGCCTGTGCGTCCTGCCCGGCGCCGGGGCCGGGGCCGGCGGGCTCTGGGGCCGACGGGGGAGATGAACTCATCTGTGTCCCTTTGGAGTAGACGGAACCGACTTGTGCAAATGCTGTGCGCGCCGCGCGCTATCGGACGAAGTAGATCGTGGCGAACAGCCCGATCCAGACGATGTCGACGAAGTGCCAGTAGTACGACACCACGATCGCGGCGGTGGCCTGGGCGGGGGTGAACTTGCTCAGCGTGGTGCGGACGAGCAGGAACACGAACGCGATCAGACCGCCGATCACGTGCAGACCGTGGAAGCCGGTGGTGATGTAGAAAACCGAGCCGTACGAGCTGCCGGCGATCGAAGTTCCCTCCTCCACCAGGTGGTAGTACTCGTAGCCCTGCCCGGCGACGAAGAACGCGCCCATCAGCAGGGTGATGCTGTACCAGCGACGAAGGCCGAACACGTCGCCCTTCTCCGCCGCGAACACACCCATCTGGCAGGTGAACGAGGACGCGATCAGCACGGCCGTCACCGGAATCGCGAGCTTCATGTTCAGCTCGGTCGGCTCCGGGGGCCAGTTCCCGTGCGCCTGCGCGCGAGCAACGAAGTACATGGCGAACAGTCCGGCGAAGAACATCAGCTCGCTCGACAGCCAGATGATGGTTCCGACGCTGACCATGTTGGGCCGGTTCAGCGAATGCACACGCTGAGTAATGGCCGATCCTGGGGTGCCTACTGCGGTCGTCACGGGGTAAGTATGACTCTTCGTAGTACGACACATGTACCCGGGTACGAAAGTTTGTGGCGCCAGTCGGAAAACCCACGCACAGAGGGGGTCTACGACTTCCGTCGGCGTGTTGGCGACGACCGCGCGACAACTCATTGTGACAGCGTTGGATGTGGATAGGCTGAGACGAGGAGGCGGCGATGGTCGTGGTGCGGATGTGGCGGCGGCTGTTCGGTGGGTCGGCGCGGGAGTTGGACCCGGGGCGCGACGATCTTGTGGTGGTCGCGTCGAGTTTCGACGATGTCGAGGCTTGTTCGACCGCGCTGGATCGGGCGAGCGAGCTGGATCGGGAGGCCGATGCGGTGTTGCGCCACCATCTGCGGCTGCCCGCCGGGCAGATCGAGGCCGCGTGCGAGATCGCCGGGTATGACGGATACGAACGCGCCGAGCCCGCCGCGCCGGCCGAGGACCTGGTCCCGATCATCCTGCAGCGGGTGCAACGGCTCGATCCGCTGACCTGCTCGCAGGAACGCTCGCGGATGGCCGGGCTCGCCCAGCGCCACGACGGCGTCGCCGACGGCTGGGACGCGCTGCAACCCCCGCGCACCGCCCCGTAAACTTTGCCCGACGGCGCAAAAGACCTTGCGCCACCTCCGCGCGCCCGATCTACAGTGGCGCAACGGTGTCGTCGAAGGAGAAGCAGAGCAGATGAGCGTGCGCAGCTGGGCCCAGGTGCTCGGAACCCTCGCCGACGGTGGCGACCTGGCCGCGGACGACACCACCTGGGTGATCGACGAGATCTTCACCGACAACGCCACCGCCGCCCAGATCGCGGCGTTCGGCGTCGCCATGAAGATCAAGGGCCCCACGCCGACCGAACTGGCGGGCATGGTGGCCGGGATGCTCGGGCACGCCCGGCTGGTTCACGTCGACGGCGACGCGGTCGATGTCGTCGGCACCGGCGGCGATCGTTCGGGGTCGGTGAACATCTCGACCATGTCCGCGGTGGTCGTGGCCGCGGCCGGGGTCCCCGTGGTCAAGCACGGGAACCGGGCGGCGTCGTCGAAGTCCGGTGGTGCCGATGTGCTCGAAGCGCTGGGTGTGAAGCTCGCGCTCGGACCCGGGTCGGTGGCGCGATCGGTGCGCGAGGCGGGGATCGGGTTCTGTTTCGCGCCGCTGTTCCACTCCGGGCTGCGTTTCGCCGGGGCGGCGCGCAAGGAGATCGGCATTCCGACCGTGTTCAACGTGTTGGGCCCGCTGACCAATCCGGCCCAGCCGCGCGCCGGGCTGATCGGGTGCGCGTTCGCCGATCTCGCGCCCGTGATCGCCGGGGTGTTCGAGGCGCGTGGGTCGAGTGCGCTGGTCGTGCGTGGGCGTGACGGGCTCGACGAGATCACCACTTCGGATCTGACCGACGTGTGGGTGGTCAGTGGTGGGCGGATCCGTCGAACGCTGATCGATCCGACGCGGCTCGGCATCGCGAGGGTGGACCTGGACGACCTGCGTGGCGGGGATGCCGAGGTCAACGCCCAGGTCGCGCGCGATGTCTTCGCGGGGACGGCCGGACCTGTCCGTGACGCGGTGCTGTTGAACTCGGCCGCGGCGATCGTGGCTTACGACCTCTCGCGCGGGGTCGGCGATGTCGATCTCGACCTGGACGCGGCGCTGACCGACGGGCTCGAGCGCGCCGCCGCCGCGGTGGACAGCGGGGCGGCGGCGAAGCTGCTGCAGAGCTGGGCCGAACTCACCAGGACGCTCGACGAGAACTGACCCCGAAGGCTCACTCCCCCAGCGAGAATCCGGCTTCCACGTCGGCGCTGGAATAGGACTTGAACGCGATGTGGGTGGTGGTGCGGACCACGCCGTCCACCTTGTCGATGCCCGCGGTGACCACTTCGGCGATGCGCGCGTGGTCGCGCACGCGCACGATCGCGATCAGGTCCACGTCACCGGCGCAGGAGTACACCTCGGCGACTCCTTCGGTGTCGGCGAGGGCCTGCGCGGTCTCGGGGATGCGAGAGTTCTGCGCCTGGATCATCACGATCGCGGTAATCATGGGATCACTCTAGAACTTCGGGCCGCTCGGTGGCCGCTTTGAACCGACGCATCAGGTCATAGCTCTTCACCCCGGGCGCCGCTTCCACCGAACTGGACACATCCACGCCATAGGGACGGTGCCGGGCGATCACATCGGCGACGTTGTCGGGGTCCAGGCCGCCCGCCAGCACCACCCGGCCCGGTTGCGCGCGAACCCAGTCGGGGAATTCCTCGAACACACCGGAGCCCGCGCTGGCGTCGTAGAAGAAGTATTCGCTGGTCTGACCCGGTTCCGGCGGGTTCGAGGAGCAGAAGGCCAGGTTCGGCAGGTCGGTCCACTCATAGAGCTGCACGACGTCGAACGCGTCCGCTACCTCGGCGACCTCGCGCGCCTCGAGGGCGACGGCGAAGGTGGTGATGCGACCACGCGCGTAGCCGGCGAGCGCGCGTGCCTGTTCGGGGGTGCGGTAGCGCTTGCTCTTCGTCGTCACCATGACGCCGATCGCGGAGTACCCGAGCTCGATCGCCCAGTCGATCTGTTCCTCGGTGGTCAGACCGCACACCTTCACGAACATTCGCCGCTGCTCCTTCTCCTCGGGCCCCGCCACCGTGCGCGGAGTCGTCGTCCATGATCCAGGACGGGTTGTTCTCGCCTGCCTCGGCCGCCCCGGTGTGGCTCGTCAGCGTTCGGCCAGATACTCCTCCTGTTCGCTCCTGGTGGTCGCGGCCGTGCGCGCGAGCTGCGCCCAGCCCACCCAGCGCGCCGCACCGTGCAGCGGTTCGTGGTACCCGTCGCTGGTCCGCACGATCCGCGCGCCGGGTTTGGCAAGCCAGCGAGCGATGACGCCGACTTCCTCCGGTGGAGCTCCGCGCAGGGGTGGGATGCGGTCGCCGAGGTCGACGACCGCACCGTCGAGGGAGAACGCCACTTCCGGCGCATTCACCCGATCGGACTCAGCTGCCGAACGCTGGGTCCCGCTACCCGGCGACGCGATGCCCAGGTCGGGGATCACTGTTTCGGCGGCGGCGACGATCTGATCGACAACGGCCATCGGTGGGGTGCCGCGCGCAGCGGTGCCCGCGGCGGCGAGGCGGCCGTAGCGGATGACAGAGAATTCCCAGCCGCCCGCACCGTCGGGGAGAGCGATGATCAGTTCCGCGAGGCGAGCGAGGGCGGCGAGACGCTGGGTGCGGTGCAGTTTCGTGACCACGGTGGCGGTGCGGTCGCGCAAGCGCGCCGCTGCCTCGAAATGCTCTGCGGTGGAATATGTTTCGATTCGATCGATCATCGCGCGGAGCAGGGTGTCGGCGCGGCCGGTGAACAGGTCGCGGACCGCGTCGACGGCCGGAGCGTAGCTCGTGGCGTCGTGGTCACCGTCGTGGCGTGCGGCGGGACAGCCGCCGACCACCGCGGGCGGGCAGGTGTGTTTCGCCGTGCGGGTGAGGCGGGTGGCGCAGGTTCGGATTCCGGCGAATTCGGCGATCGTGGACGCCACGTCGACGGCGTCGGTCCGGGAATTGAACGGCCCCACCGCGGTCCGGGTCGGGGTGCGCACCGCGGTCAACCGGGGGAACGCCTCCTCGCTCAGGGTGAGCCACCACCCACGCTTGGGGAATTTCGAGCGGCGGTTGTACGGCGGCGCGTGCGCGGCGAGCAACCGCAGCTCGCGCACCCCGGCTTCGAGGCCGTGCGCGCACACCACATGGTCGACCCGAATCGCCAGTGCCACCATCTCTTTCATCCGGCCGCGGGTCTCCGAACCGGTGAAGTAGTTGCGGACGCGACGGCGCAGATTCACCGCAGTCCCTATATAGAGGACTTCGTCCGACGGTCCGCGGAAGAGATAGACGCCGGGCGCGGCAGGCAGATCGGTCGCGAAAGTGCGCTTGGCGCGCTGGGTTCCGGTGACGCCGGGCAGGTAGTCGAGCAGCTCGGTCAGGCTGTGTACGCCCTGATTGCCGACCCGGCCGATCAACGCGTGCAGCACGTCGACGGTGGCGCGGGCGTCGTCGAGCGCGCGGTGCGTCGGTGTCGTCGACGCACCGAGGAGCTGTGCCAGCACCCCGAGTCGTGCCGACGGGGCCTCGTCACGCGTGAGCACCCGCCGCGCCAGCTTCACGGTGCACAACACCTGCGGATTGGGCCACGCGATGTCCTGACGCGCCGCGGCCGCTTTGAGAAACGCGGTGTCGAACCGCGCGTTGTGCGCCACCAGCACTGCCCCGGCGGCGAACTCGAAGAACCCCGGCAGCACCCCCTCGATCCGCGGCGCCTCGTACACCATCGCCGTGGTGATCCCGGTGATCTGCACGATGGCGGGCGGAATCGCGTACCCCGGATTCACCAGGGTCGCGAACTCCCCCAGCACCTCACCGCCGCGCACCTTCACCGCCCCGATCTCGGTGATCGCGTCCCGATCAGCGCTGGTCCCGGTCGTTTCGAGGTCGACGACGACGAAAGTGGTGGCATACAGCGGGGTATCGAGCTCGTCGAAGGCCAACTGCCGGGCGGCAGCCGGGAGCGGAACGGGATCGGGCACGGCGAGCAGCGTAGGACGGGGGTCCGACAAGCTCGGCCCGAACTCGATGACCGCCCAGCCGCTCGGGCGCACCTCCTCCGAGCGCATCGAGTCGGCCATGGCCAGTAGATGTCGGAGAGAACCACCCGGCGACCCGTCCCGCGACCCGGCACAACCCGGGGCCGTGATCTTCGGAGCCGACAATTCGGCGCGAGACTTTCGTTCTGATGCGAACAAAATGCCCAAGATCAAACTGATTTGTGACCGGGCTCACATTATTATCGAATTCACATGAGTTCATCAGATTTCAATGGGTAATCGGCCTTACCGCTCTGCGCGCGCCGCAGCTTACGGCGCGCCGCCCGTGAGGCGGACCGTCCGACACGCAGGCAAACCGCACTCCGAGCGTGTACGACCTGCGGATTTACCGATTCTGGGTACCGAAATCGCCGCGCGAACCCTATTGGCGACGCGCCGGTAGCACCCGGAAATCTCGATCGCCGCGACCTGGCGTTATCGTTTCGTGATCGGGTGTGACTCAGCTCGCACACATTCTTCGGTGATATCAGCCGAAACCCCCCTTGGACCGATGTCCGACTTTACAAACCCCCGTGATGTCTTCGTAACCTTTTTGAGACCTCACGGAGTCCCGCCGATCGGAAACGGTCAGCGAGACGAAGCCCGCCGCGTCAAACGGACACGGCGTCGTGGGGCAGATTGGAAGTTCCGCATCATGGCGAACAACACCGTCAAGCGTCAGGCGCAGCGTGCCGTTGCCGTCGGAGCCGTCGGCGCTGCCACCATCGGCGCGTTCCTCCTGCCGGCCGCCCCGGCATCGGCCACCCCGGTGACCGTGCCCGGCATCGGCACTTTCGAGGTTCCGAACGAGATTCCGCTGCCCCAGGGCGTCCCCGGCATCGAGATCCCGGCCGCGCCGCAGGTTTTCACCGCACCGCGCGCCACCGCCGCCGACATCGCCCTCGATGCCGCGCTGAGCAAGATCGGCTCGCCCTACGTCTACGGCGCCGCGGGCCCGAACGCCTTCGACTGCTCGGGTCTGGTCCAGTGGGCCTACGCCCAGGCCGGCATGGACATTCCGCGCACCAGCGACGCCCAGCTGGGCGCCGGCACCCCGGTCTCCATCGATGCCCTGCAGCCCGGCGACATGGTGTCGTTCTACGGCGGCGGCCACTCCGGCCTGTACGCCGGTGACGGCAATGTCGTGCACGCCTCCACCGCGGGCACCCCCGTTCAGATCGCGTCGCTGTCGTCGATGCCGTTCGCGGGTGCTCGACGCTTCTGATCGAATGCCGCGTGATGCGCAGTTCGCGGGGAAGTGCGCACCGTCACGGCACTGATCGTCCGGGTACGTGCGCCGTCCACTGGGTTGGACGGCGCACGTACCTTTACTGGACACGACTGCATACAGTTCCGTAACCTGATCGAGACCTTCTCGGCTGACGAGGAGATCGCGCTCAGGTAGTGCGCTGTATCGGCGGACAACGAGAGAACGGGGCACGGGCCACTGTGACTGCACACCACCGGAATTCGCACGCCACGCGTGGTTTCGCCGGAGCCCTTTCCGCCGCGATCCTGGTGTGCGCGATCTACACCGCCGGCCCCTCCGGTGCCGACCCCGTGGCCATGCCGACCACCGCGACCGACGCGATCTCGCGCATGGTCGACCTCTCTCGCCAGTCCGAGCAGCTCAACCAGCTCGCACTCACCGCGCAAGGCGATCTCGACGCCAAGCTCGCGCTGCAACGCGAAGCCGACGACAAGGTCGCCGCCACCTCCGCGGTCGTCGAGGCCGCCCGCGCCGAAGTGCGCAGGTTCCAGCCGATGATCGACCGCACCGCCGTGGCCGCCTATACCGGCGTACGCACCAACAGCATGTTCGCCGTGCTGTCGAGCGGTTCACCGCAGCAGTTGCTGGACAAGATGTCGACGCTGGACGTGCTCGCCCAGCAGACCACCGACACGGTCCGCCAGTTCAAGCAGGCCGCCGACGCCGCCACCGCGGCCGACGCCGTCGCCCGCACCGCCGCCGAGGCGGCGCACGCCGCGACCACCGCCGCCGACGCGGTGCGCGCCGATGTCGAACGCAAACGCCAGGACCTCGCCGCCTCGACCACCTCGGTGGTCGAGGCGTGGAGCCAGCTCTCGGCGCGCGACAAGTCGACGCTGGCCGGTTCACCGTTCCCCCCTGGCTTCGACCGTGATTCGCTGCTCGCGGGCCTGGTCCCCGGCAGCGGCACCAGCGCGCTGGCCGCCGCCCTCACCCGCGTCGGCGATCCGTATGTCTGGGGCGCCACCGGGCCCGATCAGTTCGACTGCTCCGGTCTCGTGCAGTGGGCGTTCAAGCAGGTCGGCAAGAACGTGCCGCGCACCAGTTCCCAGCAGGCGGGCTACGGCACGCCGGTGTCCAAGGACGAACTGCTGCCCGGCGACGTGATCCTGTTCTATCCCGACATCACCCACGTCGGCATCTACGCGGGCAACGGAATGATGGTGCACGCCTCCACGTTCGGCGTGCCGGTCGCTGTCGCGCCGATCAACACCACCCCGTACCACTCGGCCCGGCGATACTGAGCAGGACCGGTGACCGATCCGTCCCCCCGCTCGGGCCTGCGTTCGTGGTTCTCGTCGAACGGCCGCCTGGAATTCTGCATCACGCTCGCCTCGGTCACACTGCTGACCGGGGCGTGCGTGGCACTGATCCTGGTGCCGCGCAACGCGGGTCCGTTGCAGCTGGCCACCGACGAGGCCGAAGTCCTCGACACCTCCGAGGGCATCGACAATCCGCGCTTGAGTCCGGTGCGCCGCGAGCTGCAACCCTATGGCCCGATCCTGGTGCGTGAAGTCGCCGACGGTTCCGCGGCCCCGGCGCTGCTGGTGGCCCACCCCAGCCATCGCGCCGATCTCGATGTCCTCGAACAACAGCTGGGCCGGGCCATTTCGGATGTGAGCGCGGTGTGGGGCACCGAGTGGAATCGCGCGCCCGTGGTGGTCGTGGCGAGCACTCCCGCCGAATTCACCGCGCTGACCAGGTCCGCGGGCGCCACCGGCGCCGACGTGGCCGCCGTGTCGCTCACCGGGTCCTACACCCCGGGCACCCAGCCCACCGACCAGCGCATCGTGTTCAACCCCGACGCCCGCAGGCGGGTCGGCAACGAGGGCATGGCCACGCTGCTGCGCCACGAACTCACCCACCTCGCCACCCGAGCCGACACCACCGACGGCGCACCACTGTGGATGCTGGAGGGCTTCGCGGAGTACGTCGCTCAGCGCGATCAGCAGACCACCTTCTCCCAGATCGCGCCCACGCTGACCACCCGGTTGCGCGGCGGCGCCCTGCCCACCGAACTCGTCGCCGATACCGATTTCACCGGTGTCGACGCGGCCTACGCCTACGAAAGCGCGTGGAGCACCTGCGCCTTCCTCGCCGACCGCTACGGCACCACCGCCCTCACCACCTTGTACAAGCGCCTGGCCACCGGCCCGCAATCCCCCGCGGCCCAGGATGCGGCGTTCACCGCCGTGCTCGGGGCCTCGCGCGCCGAGTTGCTGGACGGGTGGCGGGCCTGGTTACGCGGCCGCGCCGCATGACGGGCGCAGACGCGGGTACGCCCGACCACGTCCGCCCACCCGTCAGCCGACCGATTAGGTTGTTCTCTTATGGCCCGAACTCTGCTGGTTACCAACGATTTCCCGCCTCGGCCGGGCGGAATCCAGTCGTATCTGCAGGCGCTGTCGAATCAGCTGCCGCCCGAGGACCTGGTGGTATACGCCCCGCGCTGGCGCGGTGACAGCCACGAGAAGTTCGACGCCGCACAGAAGTTCCAGGTGGTGCGTCATCCGACGACACTGATGTTGCCGACCCCCGCGGTCATCAAGCGGGCGAGTGCGCTGCTGCGCGAACACGGCTGCGACACCGTGTGGTTCGGCGCGGCCGCTCCCCTGGCGGCGATGGCGCCGATGCTGCGGCGCGCGGGAGCGGAGCGCATCCTGGCCAGTACCCACGGTCACGAGGTCGGCTGGTCGATGCTGCCCGGTTCGCGCCAGGTGCTGCGGTCGATCGGCGAGCACACCGATGTGGTGACCTACGTCAGCAAGTACACCCGCGGCCGTTTCGCCTCGGCCTTCGGTCCGCGCGCGGCCCTCGAACATCTGCCGCCGGGCGTCGACCCCACCGAGTTCCGGCCCGACCCGGCCGCCCGGGAGGAGCTGCGCGCCCGCTACGGCCTCGGCGAGCGCCCGACGGTGCTGTGCCTGTCGCGGCTGGTCCCGCGCAAGGGTCAGGACATGCTGATCGTGGCGATGAGCGAGATCCGCGAGCGCGTCGACGGCGCGGTGCTGGTGATCGCCGGCGGTGGACCGTACGAGACGCGCCTGCGCGCGCTGGCCGAGGCGCTCGGCGTGCAGGACAGTGTGGTGTTCACCGGGCGGGTGCCCTCCGGCGAGCTGGCCGCCCATCACACGATCGCCGATGTGTTCGCGATGCCGTGCCGCACACGCGGGGCGGGCCTGGACGTCGAGGGGCTCGGGATCGTCTTCCTCGAGGCGTCGGCGACCGGGGTCCCGGTCGTGGCGGGTGACTCCGGCGGCGCCCCCGAGACGGTGCGCGAGGGCGAGACCGGCATCGTGGTGCACGGCCGGTCGGTCCCGCAGATCAGCGATGCCATCGTCGAGCTGCTCACCGACCGGGACAAGGCGGCCGAGATGGGCGCCGCGGGCCGGGCCTGGGTGGAGCGGAACTGGCATTGGGACCGTCAGGGCGCCCGGTTGCGGGAACTGCTGCGGTGACACCTTGGCCGGGCCCGATGTGGCGTCCACTACGCTCAGCCGGGTGAGCAGTATCCAGGTCGCAGATCAGACCTTCCTCGCCGCACCCGGCACCGCGATCGCCGAGGTGCTCAGCGCCGCGAACAACTGGCGCCGCTGGTGGCCCGACCTGCGCCTCGATGTGCGCGAGGATCGCGGCGACAAAGGCATCCGCTGGACGGTGGCAGGCGCGCTGACCGGCACCATGGAGGTATGGCTCGAGGCCGTCCCCGAGGGCGCCATCCTGCACTACTTCCTGCACGCCGAGCCCACCACGGCCGCGTCGAAGCCGCCGCGCGCGCTCGCCGCGGCCAATCGAGCCCGCCGGGTCGCGGGCCGCAACATGGCCTTCGAACTCAAAGCACGACTAGAAGCCGGTCGTCCCGCGGGCGTCGCGCCCGCGATCCCCGCCGCCCCCTGACAGGCATCGTTCCCAGACAGAAATGAGGGCTTGGCTGCCATGGCCGACCGGACTCAGAGATCGATTCTCATCGACGCACCGTCGCAGCAGGTGATGGCCGTTATCGCGGATCTGGAGTCCTATCCGGAGTGGGTGGCCGCCGCGAAGTCGGTCGAAGTCGTCGATCGCGATGCCGAAGGGCGTGCGGCCACCGCACGGTTCGTGCTCGACGCCGGCGTCGTCAAGGACACCTACGTGCTGTCCTACACCTGGCGCGCCGACGGCAAAGCGGTGAGCTGGCGGCTGCTCGAAGGTGACCTGCAGAAGGCCCAGGACGGCAGCTACGAACTCCGGGACCGGCCGGGGGGTGGCACCGAGGTGGTCTACGAACTCACCGTCGACCTGAACATCCCGATGATCGGCATGTTCAAACGTAAAGCCGAGAAGGTCATCACCGACACCGCGCTCAACGAGCTCAAGAAGCGGGTCGAAGGCTGAGCGCCCCGGGCGGTACCCGCGTCGAACTGTTCGTCGGCAAGGGTGGTGTCGGGAAGACGACGCTGGCCTGCGCGACGAGCATGACCTATGCCCGCTCGGGTCAGCGTGTGCTGATCGCCTCGCTGGATCAGGCCCATTCGCTCGGTGACGCGCTCGGTTTCCGTTTCCCGCACGATCCGGGCACCGTCGCCGGGGTGGCCCGGGTGGCGCCCGGCATCGAGGTGATCGAGATCGATTCCCTCGCCCTGCTCGAGGACCGTTTCCGCGATGTGGTGGCGATGCTCGCCACAGGCGGCGGCCACGATCACGGCTTCGACCTCGCCGCGCTGGACCCGGCCGAGCTGACCGGGCTGCCCGGTGTGCAGGAACTGCTGATGCTGGTCGAGATCGCCCAGTACGCCGAGGAGAACGACTGGGACGTCATCGTCGTCGATTGCCCGCCCTCGGCCGACATGCTGCGCATCGTCACCGCCCCCGACACCATGCTCAACTATCTCGAACGCCTCTGGCCCCGGCATGCGCGCACGATGAGCGCGATCGGACTGGATCTCCGCAAGGCGGTGCTCGCGGCCGCGGTCGAACGGGTCGTGGTCGCGGTGACCCAGGTCCGCGATCTCCTCGCCGACCGCACCCGCACCAGCGCCCGCCTGATCACCGGGCCCGAACAGGTCGCCGTCGCCGAGGCGCGGCGGGTGCGTTCGGCGGCCGCGTTGCTGGGCCTGCGGATGGACGCGGTGGTGGTGAACAAGGTGCTGGCCCCGGTGCCACCGCCCGGCGACAACGCCCACCCGGCCGTGCACTGGTATCTGAACCGCCGCGCCGAGCAACTCGAGGTGGTGGCCCGGCTACACGAGCAACTCACCGATGTCCCGATCCTGATCGCCCAGCACGCCGGCGCCGAACCGGTGGGGGTGAATTCGCTGGCGGCCTTCTCGCATTCGGTCGACACGCTGCCCGCCCAACACGCTCAGGGCGCGGATTCGGGCGAACCGATGGTTCGATGGGAGTCCGGCTCCGGTGTCGACTCCGTATACGCGATGCGGATGCGGCTGCCGGTAGTCGATCCCGGCACCTTGCGGCTGGGCCGAGTGGAGGACGATCTGATCGTGGGAGCCGACGGGGTACGCACACGCGTACGCCTCGCGCCGGTGCTGCGACGCTGCACAGTGGCGGGCGCCGAACTCGACACCGGTCACCTCGTGGTCCGCTTCCGGCCCGATCCGCGGGTGTGGCCCGCCGATCCGAACTACACGAAGGCCACCGCAGATGAGCACTGACTCCCAGTCCGAGCGCCACGGCCACGACGGCTTCGCCGAGTTCACCGAGGAGCTGCGCCTACTCTCCGAAGTTCTCCTCGCCCGGGTCGAACCCGTGCTACGCCGCACCGCCGCCGACGGTCGGGCCGACCTGGGCGGTTGCGCCTGGTGCCCGGTCTGCGCGGCCGCGGCCCTGCTGCGCGGCGACCACCACGACGTCGTCGCGGCCCTCGCCGACCACGGCACCTCCATGGTGACGGTCCTGCGCGAAGCCCTCGCGGGCATTCCCGTCGAACCGGTCCTCCCGCCGGAATGGGCCGAGCACGCTGCGGGACACCCGAATTCGGCCGACGACCATGCCACCGCACACGAGCCCACAGGTCAGCCCCCACGCCCCAGCGGTGCCACGGGTCTGCAGGATCCGGGTTCCAGCCCGCGCTCGCGAGCCCCGCGCCCGGACCAGTCCAGCGCCCCTCGCCCGCGCCGGGTCGACGAGTACAACGCGCCGCGGACCACGCGCACACCACACATCACCCCCGAACCCGACCGCGCCGACGCGACCGCGCCGGACGCTGCCGCATTCGCCACCACCGCGCCGCCGACGGCCGCCGACCCGAACCAGCGCCCCAGGCCCACCGCCGAGGATCGGTCGGCCGCCGCCCGCGCGCCGCGCTCGCAATATGTCGACATTCCGGTGACGATCCGGGGATGACCAGCAGGATCGACCCTCAACACCTGCTCACCGTCGGCATCGATGTGGGTGGCACCAACATTCGTGCCTCGGTGGTCGACGTCGACGGCGAGGTGCTCGACACTGTGCAGGCGCCGACCCCGCATTCGGCGCGCGCCCTCGAGGACGCGATCGACCGCTCGGTGCGCGAGCTGGCCCGCCGGCATCCGATCGCGGCGGTGGGGCTGGCCGTCGCCGGTTTCATCTCGACCGATCAATCGACGGTCCTGTTCGCCCCGCACCTGCCGTGGCAGAACGCCCCGGTCGCCCAACGGCTCACCGCGCGGCTGGGCCTGCCGGTGATCCTCGAACACGACGCGAACGCCGCGGGCTGGGCCGAGTACCGCTTCGGCGCGGCGGCGGGCGGGCAGACGGTGGTGCTCGTCGCGATCGGCACCGGCATCGGCGCCGCGCTGCTCATCGACGGTCAGCTCTATCGCGGCAGCCACGGCATCGCCCCCGAACTCGGCCATCTCCAGGTCGTGCCCGAGGGCCGTGCCTGTCCCTGCGGCAAACACGGTTGCTGGGAGCGCTACTGCAGCGGAACGGCGCTGGCCGACACCGCCATCGAAATGCTCGCCACCGACCCTGTGCGTTCGGTGCTGGCGCGCGATGTGCTGCGCGACCCCGGCTCGCTCACCGGCCGCCGGGTCGCGGGCGCCGCACAGGACGGCGATCCGCTCGCGGTCCGGGTGATGGCCGACTTCGCGCGGTGGCTCGGACTCGGCCTCGCCTTCGTCAGCGATCTGTTCGATCCCGACCTCGTGGTGATCGCGGGTGGGGTGAGCAGTTCGGCGCCGCTGTTCCTCGACGAGGCTCGCGAACACTACGCGAGCGCGGTCACCGGAGCCGGGCATCGACCGCTGGCGCGTCTGCGTACCACGCAGCTCGGGGAGGCCGCGGGCATGATCGGCGCCGCGGAATTGGCCAGGGCGGCGGTCGATGCGCCGGTGGCCGGTCGCGCGGCGAGATAAGGGTCACAGCCATGTGCTCCAGCTACCAGCTCGGGTTGGTTGTGACCTGCGACCAGCGGTAAAGTCGTTGTCCGAAGCCGCACACCACGATCCCGGTCCGAAGAAAGGACGCCATGTTCTATTGGCTGCTCAAGTACGTCTTCCCGGGACCGTTCATGCATCTGTACAACCGGCCCGTTGTCGAGGGCCTCGAGAACGTCCCGGCCGATGGACCGGCGATCATGGCGGGTAACCATCTGTCGTTCTCCGACTGGCTGTTCGCACCGCTGCTGAGCCCGCGGCGGATCAACTACCTCGCCAAGGCGGAATACTTCACCACCCCTGGCTTCAAGGGGCGCCTGCAGAAGTTCTTCTTCAGCGGCACCGGCCAGTACCCGATCGATCGCAGTGGCGCCTCGGCTGCCGACGACGCACTCATCGCCGCCACCAAACTCCTCGACGAAGGTCGCCTCGTCGGCCTGTACCCCGAGGGCACCCGCTCCCCCGACGGCCGCCTCTACAAGGGCAAGACCGGCATGGCGCGCCTCGCGCTGGAGACCGGCGTCCCGGTGATCCCGGTCGCGGTGATCGGCACCGACAAGGTGAGCCCGCCCGGACCGTTCAAGTGGCGTCGCCAGAAGGTCACGCTGAAGTTCGGTGCGCCTCTTGATTTCTCGCGCTACGAGGGCATGAGCGGTAACCGCTTCGTCGAACGCGCTGTCACCGACGAGGTGATGTACGAGCTGATGCGGCTCACCGGCCAGGAATATGTCGACGTGTACGCGCACAGCCTCAAGAAGGGCGTCGCGCCCACCGACAACCAGATCGACGCCACCCGCATCCCCGAGACCAAGGCCGGCTGAGCCGAACCCTGGTGCGCCACACGATGAACCGGCGTACGTCGTCGTTGCCCGGATCGTTTCTCCGCGCACGCGTCCGCCGTTGCCCGGACACCTTCGCGCCCGATTGGTAACCTTTGCCAGGCACGGGCGGGCGGCCACCACAGGTGGCGGGCGTCGGGACAGCGAGGTAGACGATGGCCGGAGGCGAATCCGACGAGGGTCGCGTCATGCCGTTCGCCCGGCGGACGACCCCGCGTGACGGCAATCCGCCCACCGGCCGGGTAGTGCGCAGCGCGCGCTTGGCCGCGGTACCGGTGGCCTACGCGGGCCGCCGCATCGCGGGCTTCGGCAAACGCGCCGCGGGTCGCGACCCCGCCGCCGTCGACCGCGACATCCGCGTTCGCACCGCCGAACACCTCTTCCAGGTACTCGGCGAGCTCAAGGGCTGTGTCGCGAAACTGGGCCAGCTCCTCGGCCTGCTCGAACTCGGCCTGGCCCCCGACCTGGCCGAACCGTATCGCCAAGCCCTTGCCCGACTGCACGATTCGGCGCCCGCCATGCTCCCGGGCGCGGTCCACGCCGAGCTCGCCACCCATCTCGGCCCGGACTGGCGCTCGCTGTTCCTCGAATTCGACGACCGCGCCTCCGCCGCCGCCTCGGTCGGCCAGGTCCATCGGGCCCGCTGGCACGACGGCACGCAGGTCGCGGTCAAGGTCATGTACCCCGGCTCCCGCCGCGCGGTGCTGGCCGACCTGCAAGCTCTGCGACGCGCCACACCGTTGTTCACCGCACTGCTGCCCGGCGCCGACACCCGCCCGGTGGTGGAGGCGCTGTGCAACGAGATCCGCGACGAACTCGACTACGCCCGCGAGGCCGTCAACCAGCGCGCCTTCGCCACCGCCTTCGCCGACGACCCCGATGTCGTGGTGAGCCGGGTGATCGCCCAGCACGGTGACGTACTGGTCACCGAATGGCTCGACGGTGTTCCCCTGTCCCGGTTGATCATTCGCGGCAATGCGAACGAACTCGACCGGCTCGGCGTGCTGATCATGCGTTTCCTGTTCTCCGCTCCCGCCCGCGCCGCCCTCGTCTACGGCGACCCGCACCCCGGTAATTTCCTTCGCATGCCCGACGGCCGGCTCGGCGTGGTCGACTTCGGCGCCTGCACACCGTGGCCCGGCACCTTCCTCGACGTCGCGAGCGACGTCGGCGCCGCCGTCATCGCCGACTCCCCCGCCGACCTCGAGGCCGCCATGCGCCGCCACGGCTTCGTCGCTCCCGACCGCGACCTCGACATCGCCACCGTCGCCGCCCGCCTGCAACCGGTCCGCGAAGCCCTCCTCGCCCCCACCTACCCGCTCTCGGCCGACTGGCTCCGCGAACAGGTCCGCCTCGCCACCGACCTGCGCCTGACGAACATCCTGCGCCAGCTCACCATGCCCCCCGCCCACACCCCGATCCTGCGCTCCTTCCTCGGCGGTCTGGCAGTCCTGTGCCAACTCCACACCGCCGTCCCCCTCCGCGCCGAATGCACCCGCTGGTACCCCGAAACCGCCGCCGCCGCGGGGCTGTAGACGCCTCACCCGAGTTCGGTCTGCCGTACGGCATCGTTCATGTTCCGTTGCCTTGCTAACGACCGGGTGTTCCGACCGGTGGCGCACCGTGACGTTCATGGCTGTTTCGGATTTCGCGATGTCTCGGCGCACGCTGCTGCGCGCAACCGCCCTCGGTGTGGTGACCGCTCCCGCCCTGGTGGCCTGCGGTGACGACGGGCCCGCACTGGTGCGAGCCAGGCCTTCGCTCACGCACGGGGTGGCGGTCGGGGATCCGCGTAGTGATGGCGCCCTGATCTGGGCTCGCTCGGATACGCCCGCGACGCTGGTGGTGGAGACGTCGGCGAGCGAGAAGTTCACCGACGTCAAGCGATTCACGGGGCCGCTGCTCACCCCGGCTACCGACGGCACCGGACGGGTGCGGGTGAACGGTCTGCCCGCCGGGCAACTCGTGCACTACCGGGTACGCCTCGACGGGGAGGGCGGCGCCAGCTCGGAGACGCTCACCGGCGTGTTCCGCACGGCGCCGACCGCGCCCGCCGACATCTCGCTGCTGTGGTCCGGTGACGTCGCCGGCCAGGGTTTCGGGATCAACCCGGACCTCGGCGGCATGAAGGTGTTCTCCGCCATGGCCGCTCGCGACCCGCACCTGTTCCTGCATTCCGGCGACTGCATCTACGCCGACAACGCGCTGAAGGAATCGGTGACGCTGCCCGACGGCCGGATCTGGCGCAACATCACCGCCGAAGCGAAAAACGCCCCCGCGGAAACCCTCGACCAGTTCCGCGGCAACTACGCCTACAACCTCACCGACGACAACTACCGCCGGTTCAACGCCGCCGTCGCCCAGATCGTCCAGTGGGACGACCACGAGACCACCAACAACTGGTCCCCCGGCGGCACGGTCGCCGCCGACAAGGGCTACACCGAGCGCAGCATGGACACCCTCGCTACGCGTTCGTGGCAGGCCTTCCACGAGTGGATGCCGTTGGAGCCCAAGGAAGCTGTCGACGGCCGCCTCTACCGCAAGATCTCCTACGGCCCGCTGCTGGACGTGTTCGTCCTGGACATGCGCGCTTACAAGGACGCCAACACCGCCAATACCGCGGCCCAGGGCCAGATCCTCGGCGCCGCCCAGATCGCCTGGCTCACCGAGGGGTTGAAGAACTCCAAGGCCACCTGGAAGATCGTCGCCGCCGACCTGCCGCTGGGTGTGGTCGTCCCCGACGGCAAGACCGCCTTCGAAGGCCCCGCCAACGCCGCCCCCGGCGCACCGTCGGGCCGCGAGACCGAGATCGCCCAGGTGCTCTCGGCGATCAAGGCGAACAAGGTCGGCGATGTCGTCTGGCTCACCGCGGATGTCCACTACACCGCCGCGCACCACTACTCCCCCGCCCGCGCCGCCTTCACCGATTTCGACGAGTTCTGGGAGTTCGTCTCGGGCCCGCTCAACGCGGGCGCGTTCGGCCCCAACCCTCTCGATCCCACCTTCGGGCCCGAGGCGGTCTATGTCCACGCGCCGCCCACCGCGAACACCTCCCCGATGGATCCGGAGTACCAGCACTTCGGCGAGGTGAAAATCGACGGCCGCACCGGAGAAATGACCGTCAACTTGTGCGACGCGACCGGAAAAGTCCTGTTCACCAAGCAACTCGCGCCCACGCGGAAATAGGTGCGAAGTACCCTGCGCAAGAACCGCGCACCTATGGTTAGCTATGCGGTCATGGGCACGCCGCATACCGTCATCTCCGAAGAATATCTCCCCACCGATACGGCGGATGTCGTTCGCACTGTGCGTGATTCGCGCGGTCGGTCGGAACGGTTGACGGTGCGCGGCGGTGAACAGACCGAAGAGTCCTATGGCCTGACCGATCAGCGCGGGGCGCTCTCGCTGCGCAAGATGAACTCGGTGCTCGACATCAACCTGGGCCGGCGCACCGTGCGCGTGCAGGCGGGCGCGAAGCTGTCCGAGATCGACCGCAGGCTCGGCGCGCACGGTCTCGGCCTGCCGGTGGTCGGCGATCATCGCGACATCACCGCGGGCGGCTTCGCCTCCGTCGGCGGGGTGAGCACCGCCTCACACCGCTACGGCATGTTCATCGACCAGATCGTCGACCTCGAGTACGTCGACCCCGACGGCCGGATCGGCACCTGCGGGCGCGGCCACCACACCGAGCGGTTCCACCGCATCCTCGGCGCGGGCGGTCGCGCGGGCATCATCACCGCCCTCACCCTGGACGTGGTCGAGGTCGACAAAGACCACACCATGCTCACCACCGACGCCGACCGGTTCCTCGACTTCGACTCCTTCGTCGAGCACGCGACCAACGAGATCACCAACCCCGGCAGCGCGGCGCTGCAGGTCGGTCGCTGGGTCGACACCGCCCCGCTGAAGGTGGCGCGCCCGGTCGGCACCGGCCAGGTGACCCTCGGCGCCGTCCGTTTCGGTCAGTGGTCGAGCCTGTACCCCACCGCCCCCACGCGCGGCCTGCGGGCCCGGCGTGAGGTCGGCACGCGGACCCGGAAGTCGCTGGGCGCCATCGCTTCCGCCGCGGGCGGCCGCGCGGGCATGCCGGTCCGCAACGCGGCGGCGGGCGCGCTGATGTTCGCGCCGAAGGTCCTCACCATGCGCGACGCCGAGTACCTGGCCGACACCGTCATCAACTCCTCCGAGCGCGGCCCCGCCTACCGCGTCGGTGTGTTCGCCCCGCTGGCCAACTACGGTTCGGTCTTCTACGGCCTGCACGATCTGTTCTCGGCGCACCGCGAGCGCTCTGGCTGCTTCACTGTCATCTCCGCGATGACCTACGGCGTGCGCTCGGAGTACCTGCGCGCCGAAGCCGCCGCCCGCGGCCTCACGCCCGCCGACTACGGCCTGATCACCTTCACCTGCCGTCTGCGTCCCTCGGCCCTGCCCTCGGAGCAGCTGCGCGAGATCGTCTCGGGCATCGACGACATCTGCCGCTCGGAGCAGGGCCTGCGCTACAGCGTCTGAGGACGGGTTCGGCGTTTCGCCCGGCTGCGCGTATGCGCGCACTGTGTTACACGCCGAACCCGCTGGTCACGTCGGGTCCGACGGCGGCTATCTGACTATCAGTCATATCCATCTCCCAGTGGATGGGATAGTCGGCTCTACGGATCACGCGGAGAAAGTGTGATGTCGGTTACGCATTTCGATCGTTCGTCGAATGCGGGCCCCATCCTCGAAAGGACCTCTGATGGTCGCTCCCACTCCGACACCCGCCGTGGACCGCTGGACCCCACGCCTGATCTTCTCGCTCGCCTCGATCGTGCTCCTGCTGGAGATGCTCGCGGTGAGCTACATGATGATCTCGACGGCGCTACCGTCGATCGCCGCGCACTACCAGACCACCCAGGGCGCCTGGCTGCTGACGTCGTTCCTGCTGGTCGGCGCCGTCACCGCGCCGCTGATCGGCAAGCTGGCGGACATGTACGGCAAGCGCAAAGCCCTGCTCGGGTGCGTGACCGTGGCAGCGGCGGGATCGCTGCTGTCGGCGATCGCGGGCAGCTACGCCGTCCTGATCGCGGGCCGTGCGCTGACCGGCCTGCTCATCCCCTGCCTGTTCCTGAGCTACTCGCTGATCCGGGACGTGTTCCCGGCGAAGACGATCGCGCTGGCGGTGAGCATCGCGACCAGCGGCATGGGGTTGATCGCGATTCCCGCGCCGTTCCTCACCGGGTGGCTGATCGACAACCACGGATTCCGCAGCATCTTCTGGTTCTTCGTCATCGGTCTCGCCGTGCTGGGCGCGCTGATCTTCTTCACGACGGCCGAGTCGTCGGTGCGGCTGCGCTCACGGATCGACCCGCTCGGAGCGATTCTGCTCGGCGGCGGCATCGCCGGCATCCTCATCGCGGTCAGCTTCGGACCGACCTGGGGCTGGCGTGACAGTACGACCATGGCGTACCTCTTCGGTGGCGTGGTGCTGCTGCTGGCCTGGCTGGCGAGCGCGCGAATGATCCGGGAACCGCTGATCGACCTCGATGTGCTCGGCCGCCGTTCGGTGCTGCTCACCACGATCGGCGCCGGACTCTGCTACGGCGCCAGCGGGCTGTTCACCATCCTGCTGCCGATGATGGCCATGACGCCCGCCGTGTTCGGGCTCGACTACGGATTCGGCGTCACCGCGGAGGGTTTCGCGATCTTCCAGGCGCCGGTGGGGCTGATGGTGGTGGTCGGCGGCGTGCTCGTGGGCGTGCTCGTCGGCCGCCGCGACGTCCGCCCCCGCATCCTGATGACCTGCGGCATGCTGCTGATGGCCGTCGGATTCGTGCTGACCGCCGCCGTGCACGACAGCAAGCCCCTGCTGATCGTCTTCGCGGGCATCTTCGGCACGGGCATGGGTATGGCCTACGCCGCGATTCCGAATCTGCTGATCGAGGCCGTGCCGCCGCAGTTGCAGGCAGGCACCGCGAGCATCGTCGGCGTCTCGCAGAGCGTGTTCCCCGCCGTCCTGCCGGTTATCGCGTTCACGATCATGAACAACTCCTACATCGCGCCGATCCCGCCGGAGATGACGCAGGGCGCGGTGTTCTACCTGGACCGCGGCTTCACGATCGCCTTCCTGATCGGTGGCGCGACCGCGCTCGTCGGTGCGGTGGTCGCAGCGGCGCTGCCCCGCCGGATCGTGCAGCTGTCCGCTCCGCGCACGGTGGAAGGACCGGAGGAAGGACTGGTGCTCGCGCACTGAGGCATTCGATGCCCAGAGCCGGTCGTGCGCTCACACGACCGGCTCTGTCGTTCTCGGGACACACCCTCCGACAACGAAAACGGTCGCCGCGACTCCCTCGGCTCGAGGGCGTCGCGACGACCGTTTCCTGGTGGATCAGTGCTTCTCGGCACCCAGGTAGTACTCGAAGACCAGGCCGGCGGCGGCGGCGAGCACGAGCACCACGCCGAGGCCGATCAGCCAGAACTGGAAGAACGCCAGGCCCAGCGCGGTCACCGAACCGGCACCCGCGAGCAGGATGGGCCAGAAGCTACCGGGCGAGAAGAAGCCCAGGTCACCGGCGCCGTCGACGATCTCGGCCTCTTCGTAGTCCTCGGGCCGCAGGTCGATGCGACGCGCGACGAACCGGAAGTAGGTGCCGATGATCAGCGACAGGCCCGCGGTCAGCACGATCGCGGTGGTGCCTGCCCACTCGACGCCGGTGCGCGACTGGGCGGTGAAGAAGCCGTAGACGATGCCCACCAGGATGAAGAACGCCGTGAGCAGTTCGAAGATCCGCGCTTCGATCCTCATATCAGAATCCTCACTTGCTCTCGTTCACCGAAGCGCTCTTGGCATCACGCTTGGTGTTGAAGGGGTACGTGGAGGTGGCCACCGGCGACTCGCCGATCGATGCCAGCGCCTCACCGTTGGTCTTGCCCTCGATGCGCGCCTGCATGTACTTGGCGTACTTCTCCGGCGAGACCGCGCGGACCTCGAAGTTCATCATCGAGTGGTAGGTGCCGCACATCTCGGCGCAGCGGCCGACGAACGCGCCTTCCTTCTCGATCTCGGAGATCTGGAAGACATTGTCGGAATGGTTTTCCTTCGGGTTCGGCATCACGTCGCGCTTGAACATGAACTCCGGCACCCAGAAGGCGTGGATCACGTCGGCGGCGGCGAGCTGGAACTCGATGCGCTTACCGGTCGGCAGCACCAGGACCGGAATCTCTTCGCTGGAGCCGAAGGTCTCGACCTTGTCGTAGTGCAGGTACGAGAGGATGTCGTTGGCCGGCTTGCCGTGCAGGGGGCCCGGCTGCGGGTGACCCTTGTCGTTCTTCAGCTCACGGTATTCGGCGAGCTGCTCTTCGTTCAGCAGCTCCTTCTCCGTGTCGATGCCGTTCCAGGTGAGACCGCCGACGTTGTTGATGTTGCGGTAGCCGAACTTCCAGTTCCACTGGAAGGCGGTCACGTCGACGGTGACATCCGGGTTGTCGGTCTTCTCGTGCACATAGTTCTGCACGACCACGGTGAAGTAGAACAGCACCGCGATGATCACGAACGGGATCGCCGTGTAGGTCAGCTCCAGCGACACGTTGTAGCCGGTCTGGCGCGGGAACTCCGGGGAGTTCTTGCGCTTGCGGTGGAAGATGACCGTCCAGAAGGTCAGACCCCAGACCAGCACGCCCATGGCGAGCGCGGCCAGCACCGACCAGGTCCACAGCTCGCGCATCCGGGTGGCCTGCGGGGTGATACCCGACGGCCAGCCGAACCGGAGCCAAACATTGTCGATCGAGCAGCCCGAGACGAGCATCGCGGTGATCCCCAAGGACACCGCCAGCCCGGCCCGCCGAAGGATCCGGCCCTGCCGACCCTTCTCGGGTCGTGCCCCGATCTCTTCGCTCGCCTTGTGCGCCACGCTCACGCCTTCCTGGTCGCCACACATTCCGACACATTGCGTCGTCCGGGCGGCGATTCGCCCGTTCCGACACCTCTTCAAAGCAGTTTCAGGCCTCTCGAAGTATTGCCGCTGTGACGCCTGCACACCTGAGAAGGACCTGAGTACTACGCAGCGTAGACCAAAGCGGGCACTGTCTTGTCGCGGGGTCACTTTCGACACTCCGCCGTGACCGCGCCGAACATCGCGACCTGCGGTTTGGCCCTCGTCTGGTGGCTGCGCACCCCGCGGGAGCGGGCGAGCGCGGCGTGTCGGGCAGGCGTGCGGCATACTCGGACACAGCGTTTCGGCCCGTTGTGGCCACCCATCATCGAACGAGAGAAGGTTGGGCGACACCGTGTGCGGACTGCTCGGATTCCTGACAGCTGATTCCGCGACGACCGCGGTGGTCGATCAGGTGTACGACGCGCTGCACTGCCAGCGGCATCGTGGCCCGGACGAGAAGGGCACCTGGCACGACGATCACATGATCTTCGGGTTCAATCGCCTGTCCATCATCGATATCGAGCACTCGCACCAGCCGCTGCGCTGGGGCCCCGCGGACAACCCGCAGCGCTATGCGATGACCTTCAACGGCGAGATCTACAACTACCTCGAGCTGCGTGAGCAGCTGGCCGCCGAGCACGGCGCCGCGTTCCCCGATGGCAAGATCTTCGCCACCGACGGTGACGGCGAGGCCATCGTGGCCGCCTTCCACTTCTGGGGTCCCGAGGCGGTGCGCAAGCTGCGCGGCATGTTCGCCTTCGCGATATGGGACACCGAGACCTCGGAGCTGTTCCTCGCGCGCGATCCGTTCGGCATCAAGCCGCTGTTCATCGCGACCGGCCCCGGCGGCACCGCCTTCGCCAGCGAGAAGAAGAGCCTGCTCGAACTGCTGAGCCCGCTGGAACTGTCCGACGAGCTGGACCCGCGCGCGCTCGAGCACTACACGGTGCTGCAGTACGTGCCAGAGCCCGAGTCGCTGCACCGCAACATCCGTCGCCTCGAGTCCGGCAACTACGCCACGGTGAAGGTCGGCCAGGAACCGATTGTCACCCGCTATTTCCGCCCCGACTTCCGGGTCCGCCCGTTCGTGGCGGGGTCGGAGAAGGCCCGCTACGCCGAGATCGCCGCGGCGCTGGAGGACTCGGTCGCCAAGCACATGCGCGCCGATGTGACCGTCGGTTCGTTCCTGTCGGGCGGCATCGACTCCACCGCCATCGCCGCGCTGGCCATGCGCCACAACCCGAAGCTGATCACCTTCACCACCGGGTTCGAGCGCGAGGGCTACTCCGAGGTCGACGTGGCCGCCGAGAGCGCCGAGCTGATCGGCGCCCGCCACATCGTCAAGGTGGTCTCCCCCGCCGAATTCGCCGCCGCGATCCCCGAGATCGTCTGGTACCTCGACGATCCGGTCGCCGACCCGGCCCTGGTGCCGCTGTACTTCGTGGCCAAGGAAGCCCGCAAGCACGTCAAGGTGGTGCTCTCCGGCGAGGGCGCCGACGAACTGTTCGGCGGCTACACGATCTACCGGGAACCGTTGTCGCTCAAGCCCTTCGAATATCTGCCCGCCGGTGCGCGCAAGTTGCTCGGCAAGCTCGGTGACAAGATCCCCGACGGCAAGCGCGGCAAGTCGCTGCTGCAGCGCGGCTCACTCAGCCTCGAAGACCGCTACTACGGCAACGCCCGCAGCTTCAACGACGCCCAGCTACGCGCGGTCCTGCGCGACTTCCGCCCCGAGTGGACCCACCAGAACGTCACCGCGCCGATCTACGCCCAGTCCGCGGGCTGGGACCCGGTCGCGCGCATGCAGCACCTGGACCTGTTCACCTGGCTGCGCGGCGACATCCTGGTCAAGGCCGACAAGATGACCATGGCCAACTCCCTCGAACTGCGCGTGCCGTTCCTGGACAACGAGGTCATGCGCGTCGCCGAGGGCATCCCGTTCGATCAGAAGATCACCAAGGAAACCTCGAAGTACGCGCTGCGCCAGGCCCTGGACGGCATCGTCCCCGACCACGTCCTCCACCGCGCCAAGCTCGGCTTCCCGGTCCCGCTGCGCCACTGGCTGCGCGGCACCGAACTCTACGACTGGGCCGAAACCCAGATCGCCGAGTCCCAGACCGACCACCTGCTGCACAAGCCTGCCGTCCTCCAGATGCTCCGCGACCACAAAGCGGGCATCTCCGACCACAGCCGCCGCCTCTGGACCGTCCTGGTCTTCATGGTCTGGCACGGCATCTTCGTCGAGGACCGCATCAAGCCCGAAATCCAGGAACCGGTCTACCCGGTCTCGCTGTAGGACCAGCACCTCGCGTTACGTGGCGACGCGGCATAACAATGTTTCCGGTCAGAGGCGACGGTCGCGAAAGAACAGCTCGATCGCTGCAGCGTTCTCGGCGGCCGATGCCCCACCGCTCAGTTTGAGCGACCGGTCGCCGTCCGTCATCACGATCTCGTGGTGACGGCTTCGCTGTACCCATTCACGGACCGCAAGGGCCAGTTGCTTCGCGACCGCCGGGCCACCCAGTGCCACGACCAGTCCGATTATCAGCCCGATATCGGCTTTAGCACCAGGCGGCACCGGCGCGTAAATCGGATCGACCGACGCCCGCAGCTGTGCGGGGAGCGACCCCAGAAAATTTCTGCAGTCCTTCGCCCGTCGCTCGATACTTCCACCGGCCACCGTTATCTCTACAACTCCCACGATGCCGACTGTAGCGGTCGCTGCGATGCCCTGCCCGACGTATCGTTGATCCGACTCGAACAAGGAGGGCTGCGCCGTGCGATACGCCATCATGGTGGGTACCGAGGATTATCCGCACGCTCGAAATCTGGATCGCCTACTCGCTCCCGCAAATGATGTCGAGCAATTCGGCACATTACTGTCGGATCCCCGGATCGGAGGCTTTCAAGTTACACCGCTTGTCAATCGCCCGCTCCGGGAAGTCAGCACTGCAATCGAGGACCGACTACTTTCCGCCACGGAGCACGACACGATCCTCATCTATATCTCGGGGCACGGAATACTGACCGAGGACGAAATGCTGCATTTTCCGATGACGGATATCGAAGCCGACTTCTACCGAAGCGGCGCACTATCGGCACAGGTACTGAAAACTCAAGTCGATCTGAGCCGCGCGAAATCGGTGATCGTGCTCCTGGATTGCTGCTACTCGGGCGCGTACTTCTCCACCAAAGCAGAGGGCGGTTTCAACCTGGATTCCGCACTCGTTGCCGGCGGGGAAGGACGGGTGGTGATCACCGCGACGACCGGGACGCACGCCTTCGAACCACTCGCAGGCGGAAATACCGAGATTGTCTCGTATTTCACCCAAGCTCTTATCGCCGGACTGTCGACCGGTGACGCCGATCGGGGCGGTGACGGATTAGTCGACACAGCCGAACTGTATCAGTTCGTCCATGAATGGCTTTTGCTCAATGCTCCGGGACAGAAACCGGTACACCGCGACGAGTCGGTCGGCAAGATCGTCATCGCGCGCAACGCACGAGGATTCGGCGTCCACCCCGAACTTCCGCCACAGATCCAGCGCGGACTGCAGAGCGACGATCACAAAACCAGAGCGGCCGTCCTCGGCTACCTACAGCGGCTCGCCGAAGCACCCGGCCCTGAGCAGTATCTCGCACAGGAATCGCTGACCTACCTGCGTAAATCGGCAGACCATAACGACCAGATCATGGACATATCTGTCAGCACTCGCCAGGCCCCCACCTGGGTGCTGCGGCAGATGGTGATCGACAGGCACAACGATCTGAATGTGCGAATTGCGGCACTGTTCGAATTGTCCACCAAAAGCACGACCAACAATGCCGCGCGGCACGACTTGATTTCGCTGGGCCGGAACGGGTCACTCGAAATCCTGCTCCGAATTCGCATCGCGGCCGAACTGGGCCGCGTTGTCGGCGAAAGTTATGCCGTCGGCGTCTTGGACGAGATGGTTGGACCGACGATGGGAAAGTTCGCTTGGGATCGATTGCGGATACTGCTTGCTGATGTCTATTCATCAAATATGCGTTGGACGCGCGGGTGGGATGTCTCCGACCTGTTCGCCGACCCCGAACTACTCTGGGGCTTGGTGATGGCAGTCATGATGGCCGTTATTGGAATCTCGTACGATCACCGAATAAAGGCAGTGAAACAACTGATCGATATGCATCGCCAGGATGATATCGGCGTAAAAGTCGCCATCGGAATGCTACGCGACCAGAGCCTGGACACCGACTTCCGGAGCAGAATTCAGCGCGAATTCGGATTGGCTTGATCACGGCGGCGGTAGCAGCTGAAATACCCGATCCTCGCGAGCCATCAGCGATGTGAGCTGATGGCCGACCGGCGCGATCAATTGGGAATCGGGCGAGCCGCGTCCGATCGAATCGGCGCCGAGCTTGTTCTGCATGGTGGAAACAATGGTCCACAGAATGGTAGCTACCGGACCTTGTTTCTCGATCTTCCCGACATTGAGTCCCTCATCGACCACCAAGACAACACCACCGACTATAAATTGGGCCGTCGCGGCGATCCGCACAGCCGAGGCCCACGGAGTCGGCAAAGTCACCTCGGCCATTACCAGGTAACCGATCATTCCTGCCGTCATCAGATAAATTGCTACCCAACGCAGCGGGTGGGCATCTCTGATCAGGACGAGAGCGGGTATCAGCGACGCTGCGATAGATGTCAGTGTCAACAACCCGATGGCAACAGACAACAGCCACTGAGGTTCCCAATGCCATACCCACTCGGTGAGGATCACCGCGGCTGCCACGAACATCAGCAACGCGATAGCCGCCATCGCGGTGCGGAATTCACGCCACAGGTCGATCAGCCCCTCGGGCATTACCGGATCTCCCTTTTCTCATTCGATCTCGCTGGTGTACGCAGTGTTCGGGGCCGCCCCGTGAACTCACCCACCGGGAAATACGCCGATGATCAATCCAGCGGTGGCCGCGCCGAGCACGAGAAGCGTGAGGGTGGCCGCGACCAGGCTGTGTGCCCGTGCCGCTACGCGGCCGACCCGGAACCCGCGAGGCGCGCCGAGCTCACGGCGGCTGGTATCTCGCACCTCGGGGTTCACCGCATCACGGGCGATGCCCGACGTGCCGAGACCACTGACCCACTGCAAGGGCTCGGCCAAGTCTTTCGGCGTCATATCGAATCCGGATCGATAGAACCGGACCGCGCCGACGTGCTGCTCCAGGGCGCGGACGCTGTCACCCCATTCCGCGGTCTCGAGCCACGTGCGCACAGCCAGCTGAGACGGCGGCCCATCGGCGCCACTGCCCAGGTCCCGACCGATCGCCGAGCCGACGAGTGCGTCCGCTTTACTCACCACTACGGCGACCCGCCGGATCCGCCGGAGTTTCCCCCGCGCACGCAGCGTGGCCAACAATCGTCCGACCACCGCATCCGCGGCGACACTGATCGCAATGACGCCTCCACCCAGCGCTGAGTGCACCCTCGCACGCTGCTCGTCGTCGAGTGATTGCACCACGGTGTCCAGAGCCATCGGATCGACGACAACGACCAATCCGGTGGCGTGGTCCAGATAGGTTTGAGAATCGCTGCGATCCCCTGACGTGTACCACTCCCCGGCAGGGTCGTAGAGGTAGAGAATCCGATCTCCACGTCCGCCGGTGGAAACATCCACCATCAGTCCGTCCGGCAGCCTGTCCGGCAGCGTCTTGTGCAGCCGCGCGCCGCCCTGGATCAGTTCGACCCCGGTCTGGAACTGCACGTGCTGGTCTGACATCGCGAACGTCATCGCATGCTCACCAAGTTTGGTGTCGAGTGCCATCAGCGACAGGTGGACAAACGTGCTCTTACCTGCCGCGATTCCACCGACAATCGGAATGTTCACGACTGGAACCCGCCCGATCCGGGCTGGTAGATCACGAACACAATGCGGACACACTGCCGCAAGTCCGTGTCGACCACGCAAGATCGTCGTAGGCAGCGGCATGCCACATCGACAATCGTGACTGAACACCCCGAGCCGGTTCGGACTGAGCCGCCGGTGCATCTGCTGACACGCGGGACACCGATACGCGGGCAACATGATCCGTCGATAGCACCCAGCGTGCGGGCACAATTGCCGCACGCCACGCCACAGCGCGGTGATCCGTTCTATACCTGCCAATCCCAGTCCGATCGCGCCCCACACTGCAGTCGCCACCACCGCACAAACGAAGGTTATCGAGGCCACCGTCGCCAGAGCCAGCACAGGTCCGATCGCCAGCCCGACCGATACTGCAAACGCCGTCGGCAGTACGACCATGACTCCCCCCGAGTGGGCCTTGGCCCATTGGAAGAGCCGATTCACCAGGGCCGCATACACCGAGCACGTCCGGGTGAACACCCGCCACGTATCCCGATGGAACTGCCCTGCCAAGTAGGCCTGGTGCGCTGGATCAGGAGCATCGGCGACATCGGGGTCCGGTATGCCGGGCTGTTCGACGAACTGAAGCGTGCGATCGCTGAACACCGCCCACGCAGCAATTCCGTAGTGATACAGCGTCAGCGCCGTGGCCAGCGCCGTGACCACCGCTGCCACCACCGGCACTGCCATCACCTGCAGTACGAAAAACCCAACGACCAAGCCGACGGCAAGCAGAGCGAAGACCAGGGCAAAGCCGTCGCCGTCATTCACGACCGGACCTTCCCTTCCATGCAGCGAACTTCGCGCCGATGCCGGACGAATCCGGACCGCTGATGAACTCGAGGAGTTCCCTTTCCAGGCTCGGGTCGCGCCGCCGCAGTTCTGCGAGAACCACACGTCGTTCGGCTTTTCCCCGTACCCGGACACGCAGGATCTGCTCGAGCTCGGCACTGCGGAACTTGAGCCTGCGGACCTGAAGGACCAGCTCGACGACGTCCGCTGGGGGCCGTGGGTGATCATCGCCGTCGATCCAGCGGCCGACCAGCTGTACATGCCACGCAGGAGCAAGATCGAGCAGTTCCGCCTGCACCTCGGGTACGTAGTCGACGAATGCCCGTGCCAGCAGCCAGACCCCCTGGGCGATCAGCTGTTCGGAGCTGCGCCGCCTGGCTTGATAGGCCGCACGGAGGTGGTCGACTGGACTGCGGTTGGCACCGACAGCTTTGAGCACACCGTCGACATCGATGATGAACCTCGAGTGGTCTTCGAAGCTGGTCAACATGCGGGTCGGCCGCGGCTGGTCCTCAGCGATCTTGGTGAGGACAATGGCCCCTAGTTCAGCACGAGATCGCCATTGTGTGTCGGTGTCGTGGATAGTGCGGTCCAGCACCGCCGCGATCTCGGTGCCGAACACCACGGTGCACCCGAACACGGCGACAAGATCGGCGCACCATCTGGGATCGGCGACGCGACCTCGCCACAATCGGCTGATCAGGCGGGCGAGTTCCCCGTCGACCAGGGTCCCCGCTTCGCGCCTGGCGGCGAGTTCTGCCAGGAATTCGGTTCCGACATAGGGTGCTTCACGAGAACGCCGAGCCTGCAGATAGAGCCCAACCACCTCGGGAACCCGCACGCCACCGACCGACAACCGCGTGCACAGGTCATCGGTCAATGCGTGATCGCGCACTTGCCAGTCGGCGGCGGCGATCGCCCTGCACGCGCCGTCGATCAGCGCCGGCCGAACAGTGGCTGGACACCGGTCGATCGACCCGACGATCGCCGTCGGATCGGCGTGAGCGGCACGACGAGCAGCGGCGACGATCGCTTGATATTCGCCCGAGATACCCGCGTCCGCACTGGTGGTGAGCACCTCGACCAGATCGGTGAAACTCGCGGTGCGCCGGATCTCATTGTCGACGGCTTGCCGGACGCCCGATTCGAGTCGGGGTCGACGCTCCACATCGGCCGCCGTGTAGAGCCGGAGCGCGACCTGCAGACGCACCGTCGACATCGCCGCATCCAGCGCCGTCCACGCGGAATCGGGCAACAGCGGTCCGGCCCGATGCAAACAACCCGCCAGGATCTCCAGCTCCGAGGGGTCGAGCACTACGCCATGAGCGAAGGAACATACCGCGCCGGCGGCATCGATCTCACCGACCACTTCGGCAGTCTCGACGACCTCGTCGAGCCGATCGAAATCGCCGACGCGCCAAGCATCAACCACGATCTGGACGTAGCGCCGGTACTCATCCGCGGTAGTCGGGCCGGGCTTGTCGAGATGGAACACCATCCCGCGCGGCCGCGTGGACTCCCACACCGCAGGGGTCGTACCCACCAATCGCTGATGTGCGATGACCGGCTCGCCGGAGTAGGTGGTGAAGCTCAGCTCGGTGACGACCGAAGTGGGCAGCGAATAGCTCAGGGCGGCGATGTACCGAGCGACGTCGTCACTGTCGTTCGCGGTCAGCACGATCGACTCGCCACCCGCGCCCTCGTGCTGGCAGATCGCTCCCAGGAGAGCACCCAGCAGGCGATAGCCGCTGTCGCCCCTACTGGCAAGAAACTGCTGTACCCGAACAGGATCGAGCACGCCACCGGATTCGACGACGTCCAATGATGCGAGCTCCGACTGCGCCGCGACGCGGGTCGGCCAGGTCGGGGAGCCCCACAGCTCAATCGGGCGTAAGCCCTCCAGCTCCTGCTCGGTGGCGATCAGTCCGTGGCTGAGGTAGTTGCCGTACCGGCCGGAGTAGTCACGTCCGAGATAGCACGACTGGGCGATCACAAAATTCGCGCCGGCTCGGGCATAGGTCAGCGAGACCGGGAACCGAGCCAACTCATAGTCGGCAGGTTGGGTCGGCGCGTCCAGCGGCGGCCGATACGACATGTACGGCGCCAGGATCTGCTGTTCGTCGACTCCGGCGTCCGGACTCGACGCGACGTACTGGAAGCCCGCGTAGCCGGACATCCCCTGCGCCACCGATGAATACTGCAGCTGTTTGACCATGTCCGACTCACCCCTTGATCGACGCGACCATGCCGAATTCGTGCAGCAACCACAGCATCGGGTCCTCCGCGCGATGTGGCTGAATCCCGGCCGCGTGCACTGTGGCGTCATCGGGGACGTTGCCCAGTGCCGACAGACCGAACAGGTTGTAGCGACGGTAGTTGTGTTCCAGGAAACGATCGAGTCCGTCGGCGCCCCGCTGTTCGAGCAGACTTCGGATCTCCTCGTGAACCGCGATGCGATCGGCGCGGTTGTGTCGGCCACTCGACGCGGGGCGGGGCCGCATCAGCACCGAGTTTCCCGGCAACTGCGCCCGCAGCGAATCCACCTTGGTTAGTGCAACAGCCATCGGGATAGCCAGGCGCGCACCAGCTTTTGCACCTGCACGGGCGCGCAGGTGGTCGGTGACCCGCCGGATCACGTCGGTCTCGGCCGAGGTCGACGCCGCGTCCGGATCCACCAGGTAGATCATGGCGTCGGCGGCCGCGAGGTAGTCGGCCAGCGTTCGGCCGACCTGTGACTCGGTCGCGAAATCCTCGCCCGCGTTGTCGAACAACACCAGCGTCATGGCCGGGTGCTTGCCCCTGGTCGGGTTACCTTTGCCCCGCGTGAGTTTGTAGATCAGCGGCCGGTTCATCGTCGTCGTCGCCGAACGTGTGGCGGGTAGGAGCTGGTTGTCACTGTAGAGCGCGCGCCGGAAGTCGTTCTCGTAGCGTTCGGCCGTCACATCGTCGCAGTTGGTCAGTGACAGATCGAACTCGCCGCCGATACGGTTCTTCAACTCGTGGACGAGCACTGCGATGTAGGTGCTCTTGCCTGCACCTTTCGCACCTACCATCGCGACGATCCGGCTGTCCGCGGCCAGATAGGCCTCGGGAAGTTGGCTGTGGCAATTCGGGCACAGCCGGTGCGTCGATTCCAGTGCGCACGTAGGGCATTCGGCCAAGGAGCGTCTACCGTCCGCCGAGAACACCGGACCGAGCGACTCACGTTTGCCGTGGGAGAAAGCAGCCAACGTCTCGTCCACTGTGCCCGCACACCCTCGCTGACCGAAAGATTGTCCACGGCAACGAAATTGAATTGCGCGCCGAGCTGTCTTCACAAAGCAGTAGGGGCAGGTGACGGTATCGCGCCGAGCGAGCCATTGCATGGATCATCCCTTTCGCATCTGGTCGTGCGGCGGATCGTCGAGTTCGATGTCGGTACCGGTCGCGAAGCCACGCAACCAGTAGGGCTTGGCCTGGCGCGGCACCGGCAGTACCAGTCGGGCGGGAGCGCCCGGCGAGATCGGCTGATCGCGGAGCTCGCCGAGGATGGTGCACTGCTGCACGTCAAGCGGCATCACCCGGCCGGAACGGAGCCCTAGACTGAACGAATTCAGTCGGGTCGGCGCATCAGCGGTGAGCTCCACGATAAGTTCTCGCCGCCAGGGAGGTCCCTGGATATCGACCCGATAGCAGATCCGAATGCGCCGGGCAATGGTGCGGACTGTCGCGATGCCACGCCGTATGCCGTCACCGTGACGGACGACGGGGATCACCCGCACCTCGGTCGGGTGCGCGCGATCAACTCGCAATCTCAGTCCGCCACCTGCCTGATACTGCGCGAAAGTGGCCGATCGCCGATGTGTCCGGCCTGCGTTGTCCCACTCCACATCCAGCACCTCGAGTTCGCGAGGCCACGCCATACTTACTACGACCTCGTCACCAGCGGCAGTTGCGGTCACATCCCCGAGATCGGCGGTCGGTACGAAGTCAGCGGTCGCGCCAACGATTCCGGTGCCACCGACCACCGTCACCGCCAGAAACATCGCGGCCTTGATCGGGCGGTCGATAACCAGTCCCCCACGCCGGACGGTGCCCGAAACCCGCTCGGCCGCGGCCCTCAGCTCGTTCAAGGAGAGTCGATGACCGACCGGCCAGCGCGCGGATGTGGCGGCACCGAGTCGGAATATCTGCACATGGCCGCCCGGCGCGTCGTCATAAGACAGTACGAGTGTTCCACCCTCCTCACTCAAGTCGAGTCGTCGTACCGGTTCGGGGGTGCGTACTGGCGTGCCGGTGTGGGCTGTGCCCGGGGTTTCGACCTCGCGTCCCTCGGTATCGAGGTAGACGCCGGTGACGCGGTACTGATAGCTGCGCCCGTTGACCACCGTCTTGTCGAGGAAACCGGTTCGCGTGCAGTCGATATCGACCCAGCGCTGACTGTCGTGCCGGCCGGTCTCCCGGCGACGAACTCGCACAGCGGCCATCGCGACCACCGGTTCCCATCGGCCTTCGACCACCGCATCGGCGAACTCGAGCTGGACCGCGCCAGGTTCGACGCGCACCGTCAGCGGGCCCGCGATCGTGAGCGCCGATTCGGTGTCACCTCGGCACGCGATCACCCCGTAGTACACCGCCTGGTTGACCGGCGGTGCCGAATCGACCACGGCGGTCTTTTCGGTGGTGCGGATGTGCCCGTCATGATCTTCCGCGTGCTCAGGTGGCCGGCCACTCTGCCGAACCAAGCGGTAGCTGATCTCGCCCGCAGTCGACCGGGTCTTCTCCCAGTGCACCGTGACCGCCGCCCCATCGGCCAGGACCCGGACCGAGCCGACCGCCGCGGGTCGCAGACGCGACCGAAGGCCCGCCAACTCCGGATGGTCGGGCACGGCGGCGACGATCGCTTCGATTTCTCGCCACTCCTGGTCGCCGTCGACAGACTGGGTCGTCGCACGCAGCTGCGTACACCGCCGATCGGCCTCATTCACTCTTGCCCGGACCTGTTCGGCCAATTCAGCGGCGTCGCTGGGCAGAGTGGCCAGTTGCACGAACTGCCATGCCGCGTAGACCTCGTCTGAGTCGACCAGGTCGTGCAGTCGCAAGTACTCAGCGCTCGCGCCGACCGCGGAGTCCTCGTTGAGGATCGCGAACACCAGTCGGCGTGCGTCGCCCACCGCCAGTCGAAGTTCGTCGGTCGCAAACCCCAGTAGTCCGCTGGGGGTGGTTCCGAGACGTCTGCGCGCACGCAACAAATCGGCCACTTCGTAACGCACCAGGTCGAGCAGTCCGCTCGGACCCTTCTTCGCGGCTTCCGCGCACGCCGCGTGGATAGCCACGGCATGGTCCTGACTGCTGTCGCGTGGGCGGTGTTCCCAATATTGTTTCGAGGTAGCGATCGCCGACGCCCCCAGGGTGACCCCAGCCGGAGCGCCCAACGCGAACTTGTCCAGGACCGACAAGCCGGTGCAGGGTCCGGTGCGAACCAAGAAGTCGAGCAGGTGCCGATGCCCAAGCGCGTCGATGCTCTGCCGATACTGCCGGAATCGGGGCACCGGCGGGTCGGTGAGCAGACGGTCGGGATCGGCGATCCGCACGTCCCCGAGGCGGCTGATCGCCGTCGAGACCTCCGCTTCGGTCAGCCCGTACGAGCCGCCCAACCGCAGGGCCGCCTGCTTGCTCACCAAGGCCGTCGCGCCCGCCAACTCTCGGATCTCGGCGGTGAATCGTGCAGTGCGCTCCTCGGTCTGGTGCCGTTCCCCGCTGATGGACCGTCGGATCTGTGAGTCATCGCCGCGCGCGGCCCGTTCGAAGGCCTCGTGCAGGTTCGCATGCTCGGCCGACATCCTGTCGATGAGCACCAGCAGCTTGGTCTTCTTGCGCAGCCGCGGCCACGACTTGCGCACCACCGCCGCCTGCGCCGCAAGTTCTGGGCCACGTAGGCCCTCGATCTGATAGCGCTCCTGAATACCGGGGAGGGAATCAGCGCCGCGATTCACCACGTCGGTGAGGAAAGCGACGTAGCGGGCTTCGTCGAATGTCATCAGAAGCTACCGTTGCGCCCTGGCCTCGACCCTCTCGGCGCCTGAGCTCACCGCTCCCACGCGCACTCCACACTGAGCTCCAACCGCTCACCGGTCTCTTGTTCGATCGCGGCGATCTCGAGCAATCCGCTGGTGGAGAGCGCGAAGCTCACCTCGATCGGCCACCCGGCACGTTTGCCCGCAGGAATCGGGATGTGCCCGTCAGCGATCTGGGTATTGTTCTCGAGCTCGTCGGACTCACGAATGCCAGCCTGTTCGAATACCACGACGTGAATGCCGCGCTGGTCGTCTTCGAGCGTGCCGAACTCCTCGGTGACCGACGCGGGCAGCGGATCGTTGCTGTGGATCATGTGCGAAACGCTGCTGAGTCGCGTAGACGGATCGGTCACCTTGATCCCGAATCCGCGCGAGGCTACCGTGCGTATCGATCGCTTCGCGATCGATACCTCCTGTGCTGCCGACAAACCTGCGTCCAGCGCCAGCCTTTTGGCCGTGCTCTTGTCACCGGCTCGCAGCGCATTGCGGTAGGTCTCCTCGAACGCGTAGCGCGCCGCACCCTTGGCCACCGCGAGGTCGGGGTCATGTAGGCGCGCGGTGATGCCGAACTCTTCCTGAATTCGTGCCGCGACAGCGGGCATTTTTGTCGAGCCGCCCACCAGCAGGATTTCATCGACCTGCCCCACGCCCCGTTCCTTTGCCAAATCCAGTGTGCGACGGGCGATTTCGACGGTGCGATCCAGGAGATCGGCTGTCAGCTCGGTAAAATCGGTCCGGGTCAAAGTGATGTCGGCGCGGTGCACATCGTGGGTGAAACGCTTGAGCACCTCCGAACCCGCCGTAAGTTTCCGTTTGACGTCCTCGGCGAGCTGATAGAGCGACTGCTCGGTCTCCGGGTCTTCGAGCGGGTCGCCGGCGTCCGGGTGCTGGCGGCCGAACACTTCGACGAAATGCTCCACCAGCCGCTGATCCCAATCGATGCCACCGAGGCTGTGATCGCCATCGGTACAGACCACGGTGATGTCGCCGTCGCGCAGCGAGATGACCGTGGTGTCGAAGGTGCCGCCGCCGAGATCGTAGACCAGAATATCGATATCGCGATCGGCGTTGATCACGCCGTAGTCGATCGCGGCTGCTACTGGCTCACTGACGATGTCGATCACGTTCAGTCCGGCGAGCTCGCCGGCGCGCTTGGTCGCAAGTCGTTCGCCCGCCCCGAAATACGCGGGAACAGTGATGACGACATCCTCGACCGGCCCGCCGGTGAAGATTCGCGCTTCCTCGGCGAGCTTCTCCAAGACAAACCGCGATACTTCGTGCGGCGCGAAGCGCTGCCCGTGGATTTCGGCGGTCTCGTACTCCCGGCCGATCTCACGCTTGATCCGGCTCACGACCTGCCCTGGACGCAATGCGGCCATATCCTTGGCAGCCGAGCCCACCACGGTCCGGTCCGCCGCCTCGAAATAGACCACCGACGGAAGCGTCGGCAATTCCTCGGTAGTGAGGGGCACGATGGTCGGCCTGCCGACCTCATCGAGGTAAGAGATGCAGGAGTAGGTGGTTCCCAGGTCGATTCCGAACACGGTCATCGGGGAGCATCCTCACTGGTGGTCTGGGCGGGTTCGGTGTCAGAACAACGGGCGAGTTCGATATCGGCCCGGCGGACCACGCGATCGCCCTTGGTGAATCCATTGGTGAGACAGGCGAAAACTGTGCCGTCGAGCGCTGGATCACCGACCGCACAGTCACGCCGACGCCGGTGCCGGACAGGGTCGAAGGTCTCACCGGATTCAGGTGTGAACGGGACAAGACCCAGCCGCTCGAGCGCTTCGGAGACGTCCTCGGCGAACGCATCGAAAAGATGGGACGCAGCGAGTGCTGTCCCCGCACCCGTCGACCATTGCTCCGCTTCACGGCGCAAATCCGTATAGAGCGCGAACAGGGAGTTGCGCACCGGCTCGAGAACAACATCCCATTCGCCGCGCCGCAGCATCTGGTTGTCTTCGTGTAGTCGATCAATGATCCGCTCCCTGGCCGCAGCACGCTCATGCTCACTGGCCACAACCTCGGCCAGTTCTCGCAGTGCCGAAGCGATGTCCCCGGTTGACATCTCCGTTGTCGGCCGCGTCCCCTCGCCGACAACACCCGCGTCGTCGCGCGAAAGCCGATTCAATGATTTGTCCGTTATCACTGCTCCCCCAACGCATCTCGGTGATCAACCGTGCTATGCACGGGCGACAGTAGCACCGGAATCCGCTCCTGGCATGTCGACCTCCGAAATCCCTACTGCCGCAGATCAGGCGAGCACAGTCTTGCCGTCCGAGCACACCGTGCACGCATGCCTACCGATGTCGCCATCCCGGCCGGCAACGGATCCTGTTAGACAAGATGCGTTTCGACGACTTCTCGGTTCGCCGCGCGCCCCCTCGACCGGCGAGCCGGGTCACGTCAGCGTCAGAGCTCCAGCCCTTGGTGAGCCATGAGGACGGCGGCGAGAATACCTGCGCAGACACCGGTCGGAAGACACAGAAAACGCCCCCTGGTCCGAAGATCCAGAGGGCGCTCGTGTTCCGCAGGTCAGAGCAGGAAGGCCAGTTCGTCGGCGGCATCCGAGCCGTAGGCCTTGGTGAGGCGCTCGAGGGCGTCGTCGGTGTTGAGGGTCCACTCCTGGGTGCCGGTGGTCTCCAGGATCAGGACGGCGATCAGGGAGCCGAGCTGGGCGGCGCGTTCCAGGGTCAGGCCGGCGCGGTGGGCGGTGAGGAAACCGGCGCGGAAACCGTCGCCGACGCCGGTCGGGTCGACCTTGGCCACCTCGGGCACCACACCGACGCGGATCTCGGTGCCGTCGGCGTCGACGACGAGCACACCTTCGGAGCCCAGCGTGGTGACCCGGATGCCGACCTTGGCGGTGATGTCGGCTTCGCTGAGGCCGGTCTTCTGCTGCAGCAGGGCCCACTCGTACTTGTTGGTGAACAGGTAGGCGGCGCCGTCGACCAGTTCGGTTGCCTGCTCGCCGTCGAGACGGGCCAGCTGCTGGGACGGGTCGGCGGCATAGGCGATGCCCTGCGCCTTGGCCTGGCGGGTGTGCGCGACCATCGCGTCGGGGTCGTTCGCCCCGACCAGCACCAGGTCGACATCGTGCGCGGCGGCGATCGCGGCGATATCGATATCGCGCGCCTCGCTCATCGCCCCCGGGTAGAACGACGCGATCTGCGCCATCGTCTCGTCGGTGGTGCATACGAACCGGGCGGTGTGCGATGTCGCGGACACGTGCACGGCCGAGCAGTCGACGCCGCTGGCCTCCAGCCACTGGCGGTACTCGGCGAAGTCGGCGCCGACGGCACCGACGAGCACCGGACGCTGCTTCAGCAGGCCCATCGCGTAGGCGATGTTGCCCGCCACTCCGCCGCGGCGGATCTGCAGATCGTCGACGAGGAAGCTCAAGGACACATGATCGAGTTGATCGGCGAGCAGCGCATCGGCGAACCGGCCGGGGAAGCGCATGAGGTGGTCGGTGGCGATGGATGCGGACACGGCAACAGACACGAGGCAGGGCCCCTTCGACGCTAGACGAGGAAAACAGAAAGTCCGGGATCACCCGATCCCGGACTTCAACGTTAGCAAGCGCTACCGCCTGTGGTTCACCTGTTCGCTACCTCGCCACGCAACCACAATGATCCCGGGCGCGCCCTCGAAGGCGAGGTTACGGCGCCGCTAACCCGCGGCGCCGAACATCAGTTGAACGAATCGCCGCAGGCGCAGGAACCGGTGGCGTTCGGGTTGTCGATGGTGAAGCCCTGCTTCTCGATGGTGTCGACGAAGTCGATCGAGGCGCCGTCGATGTACGGGGCGCTCATGCGATCGACGGCCAGCTTCACGCCGGAGAACTCCACGACGATGTCACCGTCGAGGATGCGATCGTCGAAGAACAGCTGGTAACGCAGACCGGCACAGCCACCGGGCTGCACGGCGATCCGCAGGGCCAGATCGTCGCGGCCCTCCTGGTCGAGCAGCGCCTTCGCCTTGATGGCGGCAGCGTCGGTCAACGTCGCACCGTGGGTCTCGGTGGCGGTCTCGTTCTGCACAGTCATGGACACTCCTAGTTCGACTCAGCCCGTCAACGGACCTCAGGTGCACAGCGCACGACTGTCTTCAACGCTGTCGCAGCAACTGCTATTCCTATTTTGCCACCCTCGGCGCAGCCAGTGGACGCCACCTGGGTGCTTGTGCCCACAGTACGCCCTGTGACGGCGTGATCTGCGTCGCAGCCCGGCCGCGGATGAGACCGGGCCCACCGCTGAACGGACCGCATTTCCCGATGGTCGGCATCATCGAATAGCCTGGTGAACGTGAAATTGTTTCGTCGCGACGAGTCCAGCACCATCGACGAGTCCGTCGACCCGTCGGTGTCCGACTCCGAACAGGCCGCCGCCACGGCGTCGACCACTCCCGGTAAGGGCAGGCCGACGCCGAAAAGGCGTGAGGCAGAGGGCAAGCGGCGCGGTCCGATCGCGCCCGCCCCGCTGACCGCCAAGGAAGCCCGCGCGCGCCGCAAGGCTGTCAAGGGCACCAAACAGGACCGCAAGGCCGCCGCCGCCGACCGTCGCGCCGCCGTGCAGGACCGCCGCGCCCGCATGCTCGCCGGCGAGGACAAGTATCTGCTGCCCCGCGATCAGGGCCCGGTCCGCGCGTATGTGCGCGACCTGGTGGACGCCCGCCGTAACCTCGTCGGCCTGTTCATGCCGATGGCGCTGGTGCTGATCCTGTCGATGTTCGTCGCCCCCGGCCTGCAGACCATCGTCACCCTGGCCATGCTGGTGATGATGGTCTTCATGATCATCGAGGGCTTCGTCCTGGGCAAGATCGTGAGCAACCGGGTGATCGAACGGTTCCCCGACACCACCGACACCGGCTTCAAGCTCGGCTGGTACGCCTTCGTCCGCGCCTCGCAGATCCGCAAGATGCGCGCTCCGAAGCCGCGGGTCGGCCCCGGCGACGCCGTCTGAGTTCGACCGGACTTGCGAATGCCGTCTCATCCCTGCGGATGGGGCGGCATTCGTCTTTTCAGTGATGGCTCGGGCGAATGTAGTCGGCGTAGCCCGCGATGGCTTTGAGCTCGGTGTCCATGCGCTGAGCGTCGCGGTCGACGATCCCGGTGGAGCCGGCGGTGCCGCGACCGATCAGTACGGCGAGTCCGATAACGGCGGTGAGGACGATCAGAAAAGTAAGCATGGCAGTAATTTTGCGCTCGATGATTTTCAGCCGAAAGTGGCTGTTCTGTCATTGTGCGTAAAGATTCAGCCAGCTACGATGAGGCATGCTCTCGAAGGTTGCCGTGGTGCTCAGCGACCGGCTCGCGATGTTCGAATTCGGTGTCGTCTGTGAGGTTTTCGGCCTCGACCGCACGGCCGACGGCCTGCCCGGCTTCGACTTCCGGGTCTGCGGCGCCGACCCGGGCACGCCACTGCGTTCCACCACCCCCGGCATCGCCGTCACCCCGGAATTCGGCCTCGACCAACTCGCGAAGGCCGACTTGGTCGCCATCCCGGCCTCCCCGATCGACCAGTACGACGACCGGGTACTCGAGGCGGTGCGCGGGGCGGCCGACGCGGGCGCGACCGTCCTCACCGTCTGCTCGGGCGCCTTCCTGGCCGGCGCGGCCGGCCTGCTCGACGGCCGCAAGTGCACCACCCACTGGCGGTATGTCGACAGACTCGCCGCGATGTTCCCCGAGGCGACCGTCGACCCCGACGTCCTGTTCGTCGACGAAGGCAACCTGATCACCAGCGCGGGCACCGCCGCGGGTATCGACGCCTGCCTGCACCTGGTCCGCCGCGAGATCGGTACCGCCGCCGCCAACGGCATCGCGCGGCGCATGGTCGTGCCGCCGCAGCGCGACGGCGGCCAGCGCCAGTTCATCGAGCAGCCGGTCCCCGAGTGCAGTTCGATCGGCCTGTCCACCACCCTGGCCTGGCTCACCGAGAACCTCGCCCACCCACACACCGTCGACGAGCTCGCGGCCCGCTCCAGCATGTCCACCCGCACCTTCGCCCGCCGCTTCGCCGCCGAAACCGGCACCACCCCGGTCAAATGGCTCACCACTCAGCGCGTCCTGTTCGCCAAGCACCTGCTCGAAACCACCGACATGGCCCTGGAACGGATCGCCGACGAGTCCGGCTTCGGCTCCGGCGCCCTGTTGCGCCACCACTTCCAGCGCCAGGTCGGCATCGCCCCCACCGAATACCGCCGCCGCTTCGGCGCGGCAGGCTGAACAACCGTCCGTTATTGTGCGTGGAATACCGATCCGGACGCTTTTCCGCAAAAAGGCGACTAACTCCACAGTGCACGAATGAAATGAGTCGGCTACGCTGATACTGACCGGTGAAATCCCGACCGCCCGTAGCAGTGTGGTCGTCAGCGCGGCATTTCGATGCCCAGGACGGTAGGGTATTCGAGCCATGCGTAGCAGCGAACTCAAGGAAACCGACGCCGAGCTCGCCCCGAATTTCCCCGAGCCTCGCCTCATCGCCGTGGAACGGTCATGGCGCATTCTTATCGCGGCGGGTTCGGATGCTGTCGGATCGCTCGACAGCGAACTCCCCCGATATGGCCACCAGGTTGCCACCGTCGATACCGGAAGAATGGCACTGAAGCTGTTCGGCCGTGCCGATCTGGTGCTGCTCGATCCCGATCTCCCCGATTTCGACGGATTCGAGGTATGCCGTTCCATCCGTGCGCGCCATACGGTTCCGATCATCGTTGTCACCGATCGCGATTCCGAATTGGACTGCGTACTCGGCCTGCGCTCCGGCGCCGACGACTATGTCACCCGACCGTTCGGCATCAGGGAACTGGTCGCCCGCATCGACTCGCTCATGCGGCGGGTCAGCCCACAGACCGAGAACGGCGCGTCCCCCTCCGGATGCGGCGCACTGCGCGTCGACGAGTGGGCCCGCGAGGCCACCCTGCGCGGACGCCCGCTCGCACTCACCAGAAAAGAGTTCGACCTGCTGCTGATGCTGTCACGCCGCCCGGGAATCGTGGTGGCGCGCAAGCAGATCCTGGGCGAGATCTGGGACGGTTCCTGGTCGCAACACACGGTGGACACGCACGTCAGCAGCCTGCGGGCGAAGCTGGGCGCCAGCAATTGGATCGTCGCCGTTCGCGGAATCGGCTTCAAGCTGATGCCGCGCGACTGAGGGGCAACGACGAAGCCGCCGACTCCGAGGAGTCGGCGGCTTCGCTGTCTCAGCTACCGACCGCGACCACGTTCAGGTTCTCGTCGAACGCGAATCCGGGCGGCGCCTCGCCGGTGCGCAGCACCTTGATGAACTTCATCCGAGCGATCCGCCACCCCGCGGCGGTGCGCGCGACATCAGCGTCGAGGTAGCCCCAGACCAGCAGCGGCGCCTCGCCCGGCACCACGTGCTTGTGGGTCGCGGTGAGATTGAGCCGCACCGCGGCGGTGTCGCCGTCGATATCGGCATGACAATCGGTGGTGGTGTGATGGGTCGGACCGAACAGGTTGACCACATAGGTCATATGCGCGGCGATTCCCTCGATACCGCGATAATCCTCGGGCGGCAATTCGAGAAGTACATCGTCGGTGAAAATGGCTTGCGCCCACGCGTCGTCCATCGATTTGCGATCTTCGAAAAAGAAGAAGGTATCGAAGAGTGCCGCGATCTCACGATGGTCGCGCAATTCACGGACTTCCGCGCGAAGCGATTCGAGCTCAGCACGGAGAATGGTCTCGTTCATCATTTATCCCTGAGATTCCTCGCTACCGATGGTAGCGGTTCGATTTTCCGATTTCGACTTGTCGAAACGGCCGGTGATGCGGAAGCCGTCGCGAATATTGAGTGACATGAGCACGATATTTGTAGCACCGGCGACGAGTTCGAGCGCTTGCACGCCGTAGAACAACGGCCCGAACTCGTCGCGGCCCGCGAGGACGGAAAGGGTGATCGCCGAGGGGATCAGCACGAGCAACCCGTTACCCGCGATGAACGGCATCCGGCGCTTCTTCGCGAGGATCGGGGGCATCGTGGAGTCCCCGGCCAGCCGGAAGCCGGTGCCGCCGGTGGCGGCGAGGGCGAGCACCAGGATCGGCAACGCCCACGGGATGGTCTGCTTCACCGCGATGATCGCGTCCTTGGAACCGCTGAGCTCACTCACCACAGTCGAGGTCCAGAAGGTGAGAACGGTGAGCAATCCGATCGTGCCCGCGACGGGATGGATGCGGGAGAGCATGGTTTACCTCTCTTCGATGGTCATGTGGACCGATCGGCCTCGAGGTTGCCGATCGCCTGTCGAACCATGCGGATGAAGTCGTCACCGCGGACCTCGGGGAACCCCGCGGTCGCGATGTCGTTCACCTCCCCGGCCGCGGCGATCAGCGCGGTGCGCAGTCGTCGGGACCGGTCGGTGAGGTAGATCAGCGCTCGCCGGCCGTCCTGCGGGTCGGCGGTGCGCTGGATGAGGCCGTCGCGCTCCATCCGCTTGAGCGTGTGGGCCATCGTCGACTGGTCGATCCGGACCTTCTCGCAGAGTTGCAGCTGCGAGATCCCCTCCTCCTCGTACAGCGCGAGCAGTTGTGCGAACTGCCCGGGCACCACACCGTGCCCGGCGATTCGGTCGCGCAGTGCCTGTTCCATGAGCCGCGCCAGATGGTTGATCACGTACCCCAGGGAGTTGCTCCGATCCATCGGTAGCGTCTCGAGCGGTTCCATACCCACCTTCCATCGTCGTTGATCTGCGGCTCCCCTCAGATTACATGGCAAGCCATGTAATTGCGACCGGTAGCGGACACCCGGTCGACGCAGAGCCGGCGCGTGATGCTAGGGCCGACGCACACCGTCGGCAACCGGGCGGAGCGAAACCTGAACCAGCCCGGATGAATTGGACGAACTCCACAGGCTGGGGCGCCCGGCGCGCGCAGCTCCTGAAGATTTCCGGAGGTTCCGTTCACCATATGGTGATCTCCGTTACGCACGATTAGTGAAGCGTCCCAACGACTTTCAGGAGGCATCGTGCGAAAAGTGCTGATCGCCAACCGCGGTGAGATCGCCGTCAGAATCGCACGAGCCTGCCGTGACGCGGGCATCACCGCGGTGGCGGTGTACGCCGATCCCGACCGCGACGCACTGCATGTGCGCACCGCCGACGAAGCCTACGCACTGGGCGGCGACACGGCGCAGTCCAGTTATCTCGATGTCGAGGCGGTACTCGCCGCAGCGCGAGCCGCGGGTGCCGACGCGGTCCATCCCGGCTACGGCTTCCTGTCGGAGAACGCGGATTTCGCCGCCGCGGTCCTGGCGGCGGGACTGATCTGGATCGGCCCGCCGCCCTCGGTGATCCGCGATCTCGGCGACAAGGTCACCGCCCGCACGATCGCGGTCGCGGCGGGCGCGCCGATCGTGGCGGGTACCCCGGGCCCGGTATCGGATCCGGACGAGGTCGTGGCGTTCGCCCGGGCCCACGGCTTGCCGGTCGCCATCAAGGCGGCATACGGCGGCGGCGGTCGCGGGCTCAAGGTGGCGCGCACCCTCGCCGAGATTCCGGAGTGCTTCGCCTCGGCGGTCCGCGAGGCGACGGCCGCGTTCGGTCGAGGCGAATGCTTCGTGGAACGCTATCTGGATTCCCCGCGGCACGTGGAGACGCAGTGCCTCGCCGACACGGCAGGCACCGTGGTCGTGGTCTCGACCAGGGATTGTTCGCTGCAGCGCCGTCATCAGAAGCTCGTGGAGGAGGCGCCGGCGCCGTTCCTCACGCCCGCGCAGCACAGCGCGCTGGTCGAATCCTCCAAGGCCATCCTGCGTGCCGCGGGCTACGTGGGTGCGGGCACCTGTGAGTTCCTGATCGGCGCCGACGGCACGCTGTCCTTTCTCGAGGTCAACACCCGGCTCCAGGTGGAACACCCGGTCTCGGAGGAGGTCACGGGCATCGACCTGGTCCGCGAGCAACTGCGCATCGCCGCGGGCGGACTCCTCGACTATCCCGATCCCCCGACGCGTGGGCACTCGATCGAGTTCCGCGTCAATTGCGAGGACGCCGGGCGCAACTTCGCGCCGATGCCCGGCACGATCACCGGCTACCGGACCCCGAGCGGTCCGGGCGTGCGGGTCGACTCCGGGGTCGAGGCGGGCACCGAGATCGGCGCGAACTGGGATTCACTGCTGGCCAAGCTCATCGTCACCGGCGAGAACCGGACCCAGGCACTGCAACGGGCGGCGCGCGCGCTCAGCGAGTTCGCGATCGACGGCATCGCGACCGTGCTGCCGCTGCACCGCGCGGTGGTCGCCGACCCCGCCTTCACCGACGCGCCGTTCCGCGTACACACCCGCTGGATCGAGACCGAGTTCGACAACACCATCGAGCCCTACCCCGATACCGCCGCACCGCCCGGTGCCACGGCGCCGCGCGAGACCGTGGTGCTCGAAGTGCGCGGTAAACGAGTGGAGGTGACCCTGCCCGCGCGCGGCACCAAACCGGCCTCCCGACCCTCGCCTCGCCCCCTGCGCGTGAGCGCCGCCGCTACCCCCAGCGGCGACTCACTGACCGCCCCGATGGCCGGAACTCTGGTGAAACTCGCTGCCGCCGAAGGTGATTCGGTGGCATCCGGGCAGCTCATCGCGGTGATCGAGGCGATGAAGATGGAACAACCGGTCACCGCCCACAAGGCGGGCATCGTCGTCGGCCTGATCACCGACATCGGCACCAGTATCGGCAGCGGCGCCGTGCTGTGCCGGATCCAGAACTGAACCGCAGAGGAGCCGACACCGGATGCATACGACAGTCACGGTCGCCAGGACGACCACTATCGCGGCCCGCGCACGCGTGGCGGGCAGGTTCGCCGAGCACGATGCCACGGCGGCCCCGACGGACGCGAAAATCGTTCGCCGCCAACTGTTCCACTACCACGACGATCTGCTCATCCACATCGTCGACAGCGACACACCGCTGCCCGGCGAGCCCGAGGGCCCCGACCTCGGCGCCGATATCGCGCCCTTTGACACCACCGTGCTCGCCGAGCGCTACTACCACTGGCTGCCCGGCCCGGTGGACCCCGCCATGTTCAGCACCCTCGTCGTCAATCGCCTTGTCCCCGAACGCCGCCCGCAGGTCGCGCAGCTGTTCGCCGATTTCGACACCACCGACGTCCCCCACCGGATGGGCACCCGGCGCAGGCAGCTCTTCGCCCTCGGCGGCGTCTATTTCCACCTGCAGGACTTCGAGACCCCCGACGGCGGTGCGGTGATCGCCCAGGCGTGGAAGCAAGCCGACCCGCGCTTCATCCAGATCTGCGACGACCTCGACCCCTTGATCGACAAGTACGACTCGTCGACCTGGCGCAAGCCGGCCGACGCGGTCGCACACCGCTTCTACCACTGGGAGGCACAGTGAACACCCGGCGCGTCGTCATCACCGGAATGGAGGTGATCGCCCCCGGCGGAGTCGGCACCAAGCAGTTCTGGGAACTGCTCACCGCCGGCCGCACCGCCACCCGGCGGATCAGCTTCTTCGATCCCGAGCAGTTCCGGTCCAAGGTCGCGGCCGAGGTCGACTTCGACCCCGAACTGCACGGCCTCACTCCCCACGAGATCCAGCGACTCGACCGCGCGGCGCAGTTCGCCGTCGTCGGCGCGCGCAGCGCGGTGGCCGACAGCGGGCTCGAGTTCGACACCATCGACCCGTACTCGATCGGGGTGGCACTGGGCAGCGCGGTCGGCGCGACGATGCGCCTGGAGCAGGACTACCGCGTGATCAGCAATGGCGGACGCCTGGAACTGGTCGACCAGAAGTACGCCGACCAGCACCTCTACCACCATCTGTCGCCCGGCTCGTTCGCCGCCGAGGTGGCCTTCGCGGTCGGCGCGCAAGGGCCGGCGACCGTAGTGTCCTCGGGCTGCACGTCCGGTCTCGACTCGGTCGGGTACGCCGCCCAGCTCATCGCCGAGGGCTCGGTGGACATCATGGTCACCGGCGCCTCGGACGCGCCGATCTCGCCGATCACGATGGCCTGCTTCGACGCGATCAAGGCGACCACCCCGCGCCACGACTCCCCCGAAACCGCCTCCCGGCCGTTCGATGCCTCCCGCACCGGCTTCGTCCTGGGTGAGGGCGCGGCCCTGTTCGTCCTCGAGGAACTGTCGGCGGCCCGGCGGCGCGGTGCGCACATCTACGCCGAGATCGCCGGCTACGCCACCCGCGCGAACGCCTATCACATGACCGGGTTGCGCCCCGACGGCGTCGAGATGGCCGAGGCCATCCGGGTGGCGCTGCACGAGGCCCGGCTGCCCGGCGACTCGATCGACTACATCAACGCGCACGGCTCGGGCACCAAGCAGAACGACCGTCACGAAACCGCCGCGTTCAAGCGCAGTTTGGGTTCACACGCCTATGACACCCCGGTGAGCTCGATCAAGTCGATGGTCGGGCATTCGCTCGGCGCGATCGGCTCGATCGAGATCGCGGCCTCGGTCCTGGCGATCGGCGCCGACGTGGTGCCGCCGACGGCGAACCTGCACACCGCCGACCCCGAATGCGACCTCGACTACGTGCCGCTCACCGCCCGTGAGCACCGCACCGACACCGTACTCACGGTGGGCAGCGGCTTCGGCGGCTTCCAGAGCGCGATGGTCCTCACCACGGCGAAGGGAGTCGCGGCATGACCGCGGTACTCGACGACACCCGCGCGGTGGTCACCGGCATCGGCATCACCGCGCCGAACGGCCTCGGTACTCAGCCCTATTGGGATGCGGTGCGCGGGGGCCGCAGTGGCATTGGCCGACTCACCCGCTTCGATCCGGCGGGCTACCCAGCCACGCTGGCCGGTGAGATCGACAACTTCGATCCCCAGCAATACCTGCCCAATCGCCTTCTGCCTCAGACAGATCAGGTGACCCGCCTCGCTCTCGTCGCGGCCGAATGGGCACTGGCCGATGCCGGCATCGACACCGGCGAGCTCGACGACTTCGACATGGGCGTGCTCACCGCCTCGTCCTCGGGCGGTTTCGAGTTCGCGCAGAAGGAGCTCGGGAATCTCTGGAGCCGGGGTAGCCGTTTCGTCAGCGCCTATCAGTCCTTCGCCTGGTTCTACGCGGTCAACAGCGGCCAGATCTCCATTCGTCACGGTATGAAAGGGCCCAGCGGTGTCCTGGTCAGCGACCAGGCAGGCGGCCTCGACGCGATCGCCCATGCGCGCAGGCAGATTCGCCGAGGCACCGCGCTGATGGTGTCGGGCGCGATGGACGCCACGCTGTGCCCGTGGGGCTGGGCGGCACTGTGGACGAGCGGCCGGTTGCACGCGGGCGCCGATCCCGATGCCGCCTACCTGCCGTTCGACGCGCGGGCCGCGGGCCATGTCCCGGGTGAGGGCGGCGCGATCCTGATCCTCGAGTCGGCGGCGGCGGCCACCGCCCGGGGAGCGCGCAGCTACGGCGAGATCGCCGGATACGCCGCGACGTTCGATCCCGCGCCCGGAACCGGTCGCGAACCGGCCCTGCGCGCGGCGATCGAACGGGCGCTCGCCGATGCCGGACTCGCGCCGAGCGATATCGACGTGGTGTTCGCCGACGCCGCGGGTCTGCCCGAGCACGATCAGATCGAGTCCGACGCCATCACCGCGGTCTTCGGTCACCGCGGCGTCCCCGTCACCGCTCCGAAAACCATGACGGGACGGCTGTATTCGGGAGCGGGCCCCCTCGATGTCGCCACCGCGCTGCTCGCCATGTCGACCGGCGAGATCCCACCGACGATCAACGTCACCCCGAACGCCGACTCGCCACTGGACCTGGTGGTCGGTGGGGTGCGGCACGCGACGGTGCGTGCCGCACTCGTCCTGGCACGCGGCTACGGCGGATTCAACTCCGCCATGGTCGTGTCCGCACCCGAAGGAAGGGAAATCTCATGACATTCACCCTCGACGACCTGACCCGGATCCTCCTCGAAGGCTCCGGCGAACCCGAGAACGTCGACCTGGAGTCCGACATCCTCGACCTCACCTTCGACGATCTCGGCTACGACTCCCTCGCGATGCTCGAGACCGCCAGCCGCGTCGAACGCGAATTCGGGGTGACCCTCGACGACTCGACCGTGATCGAAGCGACCACACCGCGCACCTTTCTCGACGCGGTGAACGCCCTTCTCCCCGTTCGCACCCCCTAGAAGGAGTCATCATGTCGAAAATGCACGCAGTGGTCACCGGTGCCACCAGCGGTATCGGGCTGGCCGTGGCCCGGCTGCTCGCCGGCAACGGGCACACCGTCTACCTCGGCGCGCGCACCGCGGAGAACGTCGCCACCACCGTCAAGGAGTTCACCGAAGCCGGCCTCGAGGTGGACGGCAGCGCCGTCGACGTGCGTTCGGGTGAGTCGGTGCACGAGTTCATCGAAGCCGCCACCGCCCGGTTCGGCCCGGTGGACGTGCTGGTCAACAACGCGGGTATCAGCGGCGGCGGCGTCACCGCGGACCTGGTGGACGAGATCTGGGACAACGTCATCGACACCAACCTCAACAGCGTCTTCCGGATGACGCGCGAGGTGCTCAACACCGGCGGGATGCGCCACCGCAGCCGCGGCCGGATCATCAACATCGCCTCGACCGCGGGCAAGCAGGGCGTGGTCCTCGGCGCACCGTACTCGGCGTCCAAGCACGGTGTCGTCGGGTTCACCAAGGCGCTCGGCAACGAGCTCGCGCCGACCGGCATCACCGTCAACGCCGTCTGCCCCGGCTATGTGGAAACGCCGATGGCGCAGCAGGTTCGGCGCAACTACGCGAGCCTGCAGCAGAGCACCGAGGACGCGGTGATGGCGAAGTTCACCGCCAAGATCCCGCTCGGCCGCTACTGCACTCCGGAGGAAGTGGCGGGCCTGGTCGGCTATCTCGCCTCCGACACCGCCGCGTCCATCACCGCCCAGGCGATGAATGTCTGTGGCGGACTCGGGAATTACTGAAAGGGGATCGACCATGTCCGCATCCGTATCCGTCACCACCACCGGCCATGCCGAGCATTCGATCGAGATCACCGCGCCCGCGGCGACCGTCTACCGGCTGCTCGCGGAGGTGGAGAACTGGCCACAGTTGTTCCCGCCCACCATCTTCGCCGACTACCTCGACAACGACGACCGCGAGCAGCGCATCCGGATCTGGGCCACCGCGGGCGAGAGCGTCAAGCATTGGGTGTCGCGCCGGGTACTCGATCCGGAGCAACGCCGCATCGAGTTCCGCCAGGAGGTCAGCAGCGCTCCGATCGCCGCGATGGGCGGCACCTGGATCATCGAGGCGCTCTCGGTGAACCGGAGCAACGTACGCCTGCTACACGACTACCAGGCCACCGAGGAAGACCAGCTGAGCTGGATCGACCAGGTGGTCGACCGCAATTCGACCACCGAGCTCGCCGCGCTGAAGCGCAATATCGAACTCGGCGACGCGGGCACCGACGCGACGTTCTCCTTCGAGGACACCGTCGAGGTGGCGGGCACGGCCGCCGATGTGTTCGGGTTCATCAGCCAAGCGCAGCTGTGGCCGGAGCGGCTGCCGCATGTGGCGGGGGTCGAGCTCATCGAACCGGGTCCCGGCATCCAGTCACTGGCGATGGACACGGTGGCGATGGACGGTTCCCAGCACCGCACCATGTCGTATCGCATCGTGTTCCCGGACACCATGATCGCCTACAAGCAGCTGACCATGCCCGCGCTGATGACGCTGCACACCGGGTACTGGACCGTGCGGCCGTCCGAGGGCGGGGTGGCGGTGTCGTCGCAGCACAGCGTGGTGATCAACACCGACAACATCACCACGGTCCTCGGTCCCGACGCCGATGTGGCGACCGCGAGGGAGTACGTGCAGCGGGCGCTGAGCACCAACAGCATGGCCACCCTGGCCCATGCCAAGAAGTTCGCCGAGGAACGGTCATGAGCTCCGCGGAGGCGAGCGCGGCGCTCCTGTCCCCGGGCGTGCACCGGATCACCCTGGACGCGGCGGGAATTCCGATGTCCGGCCTGCTCAGTACGCCCGCCTTGGCCCTGCCTCGTGCCACCATCGTCGCCCTGCACGGGGCAGGGATGTCCGCCGCGTACTTCCACGGCCGCGCCCACCCGGACGTGTCGCTGCTCAGCACCGCCACCCGGCTGGGCTACGCGGTGCTGGCACTGGACCGTCCGGGCTACGGTGCCTCGGTCGACGCCCTGCCGGACGGTCAGTCGCTGACCGACCAGGCCGAGACCGTGCGTGCCGCGCTCGCCGACTTCACCGCCGACAACGAGGTCGGCGCCGGGATGTTCCTGCTCGGGCACTCCTTCGGCGGCAAGCTCGCCCTCACCATGGCGACCGAGAGCGAGTTCTGCGGCGTCGACGTCTCGGGCTGCGGGCACCTCTACAGCGAGGACACCGAAACCAAGATGTGGCAACGCAATTGGGGCGATCTCCAGTTGTATCCGCCCGGCACCTTCGCCCGGTCGGGCGCGGCGGTGGACTCGACGCCGATCCTGGAACTGGTCGACGCCGCCGCCTGGCCGCAGACCTTCGCCGAACTGGCCGATCGCATCCGGATTCCGGTGCGGTTCAGCTTCGCCGAGCAGGAGAAGTGGTGGCGCACCGACGATGCCGCGCTCGCCGACCTGTCCGCCCTGCTCGCCTCGGCGCCCCGCCGCGGCTTGACCCGCGTCCCGCAGGCGGGCCACAACATCAGCCTGGGCTGGGCGGCCAGGGCCTATCACACGAGTGCGCTGGCCTTTTTCGAAACCTGCCTGCTCGACCCCATCGCGGCCTGAGCGAGAGGACACCGCTGTGACCGAGGAATACACGCTGCCGTTCACCTCCGACGGTGACCTCGACCGGATCGACGAACTGCGCCTGCGTAAGGAACTGGCTGAGCTCGGCCCCGATCCGGCCGCGACCGAGCGCCAGCACGCCAAGGGCAAACTGACCGCCCGCGAACGGATCTCGCTGCTGCTCGATCCGGACTCGTTCACCGAACTCGAACCGTTGCGCAGGCATCGGGCCACCGGGTTCGGCCTCGAGCACAGCAGGCCCTACACCGACGGCGTGGTGGCCGGCTGGGGCACCGTCGACGGACGCACCACCTTCGTCTACGCCCACGACTTCCGGATCTTCGGCGGTGCGCTGGGCGAGGCGCACGCCGAGAAGATCCACAAGGTCATGGATTTGGCGATCACCGCGGGGGCGCCGCTGGTGTCGCTGAACGACGGTGCGGGCGCCCGGATCCAGGAGGGTGTCGCCGCCTTGGCCGGCTACGGGGGCATCTTCCGGCGCAATACCGCAGCCTCGGGGGTGATTCCCCAGATCAGCGTCATGCTGGGGCCCTGTGCGGGCGGGGCCGCCTACTCCCCCGCCCTGACCGATTTCGTCCTGATGGTGCGCGGCACCTCGCAGATGTTCATCACCGGGCCCGAGGTGGTCACCGCCGTCACGGGCGAATCGGTGACCCTCGACGGATTGGGCGGCGCCGACATCCACGCCGAGCGCTCCGGTGTCGCGCACTTCGTCCACGACGACGAGGCGACCTGCCTCGCCGATGTGCGCTACCTGCTCTCCTTTCTGCCACAGAACAACCGGGAACTGCCGCCGGTGGTGCCCACCGACGACCCGGTCGATCGGCCATGCCCCGCGCTCGGCGATCTCGTCCCCGACACCGGGACCACGCCCTACGACATCCGCGCGGTGATCGCCGAAATCGTCGACGACGGCGCGTATCTGGAGATCCAGGAACGCTGGGCCGCCAATATCGTCATCGCGCTGGCCCGGATGAACGGTCAGACAGTCGGTTTCGTCGCCAACCAACCACAGTGCCTGGCGGGCACTCTCGATATCAGCGCCAGCGAGAAGGCCGCACGCTTCGTCCAGATGTGCGATGCGATGAACATCCCGCTGGTCACCCTGCTCGATGTGCCGGGGTTCCTGCCCGGGGTCGGCCAGGAACACAGCGGCATCATCCGGCACGGCGCGAAGCTGCTGTACGCCTACTGCAACGCGACCGTGCCGCGGATCTCGATCGTGCTGCGCAAGGCCTACGGCGGCGCCTACATCGTCATGGACTCGCGCAGTGTCGGTGCCGATCTGGCGCTGGCCTGGCCGACCAACGAGATCGCGGTGATGGGCGCACAGGGCGCCGCGAACGTGGTCTTCCGCAAACAGATCGTCGCCGCCGGCGACCCCGACGCGGCCAGGACCGAGCTCGTTGCCCGGTACGCCCGCGAGTTGATGCATCCCTACTACGCCGCCGAGCGCGGCCTGGTCGACGACGTCATCGACCCGGCCGACACCCGTTCGATCCTCATCAGATCACTGAACATGCTGCGCGCCAAGCATTCCGAGCCGCCGGTGCGCAAGCACGGCAACCCACCCCAGTAGGAGGACCACATGTCCGATTCCCCAGCGCTGGTCGATTCCCGAATCGATCCGAGCGAAGAGATGATCGCCGCCGTCGCCGCGGTGTTGCTGACCTATGACGAGCAGGCCGAAGAGCTGTCGCCGCCCCAGGCGGTGTTGCCCTACACCCGGTTTCGCGATCCGCGCGGCTGGCGCTAGCCCATGCCCCGACCCGACGATCTGATCGGCACCTGGCAACTCGCGTCGTTCCACGACACCGATCCCACGGGCACGCCGACGCCCGGCCCACTCGGCGCCGAGCCCGCCGGGTTCCTCACCTACACCGCGTCCGGCCACCTCTCGGTCGCGATGATGCGCACCGCCCCCGGCGAACCCGCGTTCATGGGATACGCGGGCCGCTGGCGCGTCGACGACGGCGTCCTGCGCCATCACATCCTCGTCTGCTCACGCACCGACTGGGTCGGCGAGGAACAAGTCCGCATCGCCGAGCTGACCGACGGTCTGCTCACCATCCGCACCACCCCCGACAACGGCCGCGTCGTGCAGTGGCGCAGGGCCGAAGCAGCACAGGAGAAGCATGCGATTCGAAGGTAAGACCGCTCTGATCACCGGATCGAGCGAGGGCATCGGCTACGCGATCGCGGCGGCGCTGGTCGCCGAGGGCGCGAAGGTGGTACTCACCGGGCGCCGCGAGAAGGAACTGGCCGAGGCGGCGGACACCCTGGGCGCGGCCTGGATCAGCGGCGACATCGCCGATCCGGACACCGCGCACCACGCCGTCGACCACGCGGTCGAGCAGTTCGGCGGCCTCGACCTCCTGGTGTGCAATGCCGGAATCCTCATTCCCGGTGCGATTTTCGCCCAGCCGATGGCGGAAGTGAACCGGATCATCGACGTCAACCTGCGCGGCACCATCGCCACCGTCGCCGCGGCGGTGCCCGCGCTGGCCAAGCAGACCGGTTCCTCGATCGCGGTCATCTCCTCCGCCATCGGCCGCAAGCCGGGACCGGGCACCGGCATCTACGGCGCTACCAAGGCAGCCCTGCAATACCTGGTGCCGACGTGGGCAAGCGAACTCGGCCCCAGGGGAATTCGAGTCAACGGCGTCTGTGCCGGCATCACCGAGACCCCGGGCTTCCGCGCGGGCGCCGAGGCGATCGCGGGACTGGAGGAAGGCGTCGTCGCCACGAACGTGATCAAACGCATCGCCACCGCCGACGAGGTCGCGGCGCCGGTACTGACCCTGCTCGATTCCGCGGGCGCCGGTTTCGTCACCGGCTCGATCTGGGACATCGACGGCGGCTACGGACTCGGAGCACACCATGGCTGACCATGACGTGATCGTCGTCGGGGCGGGGCACAACGGCCTCACCGCCGCCGCCTACCTCGCCAAGGCGGGCCTGGATGTCGTCGTCCTGGAGGCCAAGTCGGAGATCGGCGGTGGCGTCGTCAGCGAGGCGGTGACCCTGCCCGGTCACCAGCACGACCTGCACGCCGCCGCACACATCTTCATCCACGGCAATCCGATGATCCTCGACGACGAACTGGGCCTGCTCGCCGAGCACGGGCTGAGCTATGTCTATCCCGACCCCAGCATGTCGGTGGTGTTCCCCGACGACGACTTCATCGCCTTCTATCACGACGTGCACAAGACGGCCGAGACGATCGCGCGGATCTCCCCCGTCGACGCCGAGAACTACCTGCGTTTCTACGAGTTCGCGAGCCCGCTGCTCGACCAGCTGCTGCCCGCGATGTTCCGCCCGCCGGCCCCGCTCGGCGCGCTGTTCGCGCAGCTGGAACAGTCCGAGATCGGTCAGGAGACGATGCGGGTGCTCATGATGAGCTACCTCGACGTCTGCCACGAATGGTTCGTGCACCCGAAAGTCAAAGCGGCCCTGTGCCGTTGGGTGTCGGAGCTGCTGATCTCGCCGGACGAGGGCGGCACCGGCGCCTTCCTGCTGCTGATGGTGCCGTTCATCCATCGCTACGGCATGGGTTTCGCGGTGGGCGGCTCGCAGTCACTGTCCGACGCGCTCGCCGCCGCGCTGCGCGGCTACGGCGGCACCATCCACACCGGCGCGAAGGTCGAGCGGTTCCGGTTCGACGGCGACCGGGTCACCGGGGTGCGCTGCGCCGACGGCACCGAGTTCAGCGCGCGTCGCGCTGTCCTGGCCGACCTCAATATCAAGCAGCTGCCCGCGATGGTGGAGCACCGGTTCGGCGCCGAGTGGGAGCGCAAGGTCGATCGGATCAAGTCCGCCGGTTTCCGCCTGGTCGCCGGGCATCTCGTCCTGAGCGAGGCGCCCGAGTTCCGTGCCGGGCCGGAGGTCACCGAAGCCGGTTTCCAGGAGGTCGCCCTCGATCTGCCCGACCTGCTGCGTACCTTCGACCAGCTCAAATACGGCGAACCGGTGCACACCATCCCGACGGTCTCGACCGCCACCCGCTGGGACCCCAGCAGGGCTCCCATCCCGCATCACACGCTCTACCTGCTCGGTTACGCCCCGATGGAGCTGGCCGAGGGCGATTGGGACAGCCGCAAGGAGGAGATCTTCGATCAGGTCTTCGCCACCTTCGCGCAGATGACCACGAATATCGGCCCCGATCAGGTGCTGTCGCGGGTGGTGCACAGCCCGTTGGACATGGAGCGCTACAACGACGCCTGGGTGGACGGCGATCCCGGCCACTTCGGCTGCCAGCTGTTCCAGTTCATGGGTATGCGACCGCTGCCGAACATGGGCTACCGGCTGCCCGCCGAGGGCTTCTATCTCGTCGGGCCGTCCACTCATCCCGGTCAGGGTGTCACCGGTGGCGCGAGAGCCGCCGCGCTGGCGGTCCTCGCCGACCTGGGGATGGGCGCCTGATGAACATCGAACCCGGCCCCGCCGAAGTCCAGGAAGCGATCACCGAGCTCCTGCGCACCGAGGAGCTCGCCGCATTGGCCACCATCGACGAGCAGGGCGCGCCGTCGACCTCGGCCATGCACATCGCCGCCGACGGTCTCGTCGCCTACATGCACACCTTCCAATTCAATCGCAAACACGGTCAGATGCAACAGAATCCGAATGTCAGCTACGTGGTGAGCCATATTCCACCCGGCGGTTTCGCGGGTCGCCACGCCATTCATTCGGTGCAGATCCAGGGTCGCGCCACGCTGGTCACCGATCCCGCCGAGATCCAGCGTGCCGTCACCCTGAGCTTCGAGCAGTTCCCGTGGCTCGCCGATATCTCGCTCTACGACAATGTCAAACTCCCCGACGAAGGCCAACAGGTGTTCTATCGCATCGAACCGACCCGCGGACTGTGGGCCGATCACCGGGTCCGCCAGCTCTGGCGGGTGTTCCTGGAATTCAGCTACGACGGCCGCACCGTCACCGGTTGCCGCCCTTACCATTCGGCGCGCCGAACCGGGTGAGTTCAGGCTGTGAGGTCGCACAGTCTGCTTGACTCGGCCTATCGGAAACTGATCAGCTGGCTGATGTGTTCAACGTTGGGTGGGGAAGATCTCGTCGGCTGAGCCGAGCTCTCACGATCGTCGCGACGGCCGTGGTCGTGTCGTTCATCGGCACCTCCGCGGCCGTTGCCGCGCCGCCGGTGATACGTACGCCCGCAGGCGGTTTCGCGGATTTGATCGTGCCGTCGAGCATGGGCCCGATCAAGGTCCAGGTGCAATGGGCGGCGCGCGGCGGCAGCTCGGCGCTGTACCTGCTCGACGGTCTGCGCGCCCCCGACGACCACAGCCAATGGACCACCGACACCGATGCCCTGCGCCAATTCGCCGGCGACAACGTTACTTTGGTGTTCCCGGTCGGCGGCCACTCCAGCTTCTACACCGACTGGTACCGGCCCAGCAGCACCAACGGCCAGAAGACGACCTACCGGTGGGAAACGTTCCTCACCCGTGAACTACCCGATTTCCTTGCCAGATATGGGGTCTCGCGTACCAACAACGCCATCGTCGGCGCGTCCATGGGCGGCAACGCCGCACTCACCCTCGCCGCCCACCATCGTGATCAGTTCCGCTTCGCCGGTTCGTTCTCCGGCTTCGTCAACCCGACCTACCCGATGTGGAACCAGGCCATGCGCGTCGCCATGCTCGACGAGGGCAATTTCAATGTCGACGACATGTGGGGCCCGGCCGGCGACCCCGCGTGGGCCCGCAACGACGCCACCGCCCAGGTCGAGCGGCTGCGCGGCCTGCCCCTCTATGTGACCACCGGCAACGGCATCCCCGGCGCCGCCGATGTCCCCTACGGCCTCGGCAACACCCTCAACGCGATGAGCCTCGAGGCGATGACGGTGGTCGCCGCGGGCATCTTCCGCGACCGGGCCACCGCCCTCGGGGTCTCCGCCCGTGTCGACATCGTCAACGGCACCCACAACTGGCCGTACTGGCAACAGGCCCTCACCACCGCTCGCCCGATGATCTTGGACGCGCTGTCGGCCTGACGCCGAAGCCGCGCCGTGGCCGATTGCTACCGTGCTGACATGTCAGACAGGTCCCCCTCGGCCCGCGTCCTCGTGCTCGGCGGCGCCCGCTCCGGAAAATCCGCCTTCGCCGAGGCCGTGCTGACCGACGCACCCTCGGTTCGCTATTTGGCCACCGCCGTGGTCGATCCCGCCGATCACGACTTCGCCGACCGGATCGCCGTCCACCGTGACCGCCGCCCCGAACACTGGACGACCGTCGAGAACACCGAGCCCGCAACGGTTCTCGCCACCGCGGCGCCCGCGACCCTGCTCGACGACATCGGCACCTGGCTCACCGCCCGCCTCGACGCCCGCGACGCCTGGGACGCACCGCGCGGCACCGTCACCCCCGACTGCGACACGCTCGTCGAGGCTGTCGCGGCCTACCGGGAACGGCTGGTGATCGTATCGCCCGAGGTGGGCCTGGGCGTGATCCCCGCGACCCGCTCGGGGCGGCTGTTCCGCGACGAGATCGGCGCGCTGAACCAGCGTCTCGCGCGGGCGTGCGACGAGGCGTACCTCATCGTCGCCGGGCTGCCGCTTCGATTGAAATGAACCGGGTCGGTCGCCGCCGTGCACCGTGATCCGGGCAAGATGAGCGTCGAACACCCGTACCACCTCCGAAAGGCTTGCCAGTGACGCACGGATTCGACCCGGTCGCGGCCCCGGACGCGCAGGTACGCGCGGCGGCTGAGCAGCGCCAGACGCAGCTCACCAAACCGGCCGGATCACTGGGACGGCTCGAGGAACTCGGCAACTGGGTCGCCGCGTGCCAGGGCGTATGCCCACCCCAGCAGTTCGAACGCGCCAGGGTCGTGCTGTTCGCGGGCGACCACGGCGTGGCGAAGCACGGTGTCTCGGCGTATCCGAGCGAGGTCACCGCGCAGATGGTGGCCAATTTCCTGGCGGGCGGCGCGGCCGTGAACGCGCTGGCCGCCGTGGCGGGCGCGACCGTGCGGGTCGTCGACATCGCCGTCGACGGTGACACCGAACCCTCGGTGGCCCAGCACAAGGTGCGTCGCTCGAGCGGCTCCATCGATCGCGAGGACGCGCTCACCGACGCCGAGGTCACCGCCGCACTGGCCGCGGGTCGCGCGATCGCCGACGAGGAAATCGACGCGGGCGCCGACCTGCTCATCGCCGGTGACATGGGCATCGGCAACACCACCCCCGCCACCGTCCTCATCGCCGTCCTCACCGGCACCGAACCCGTCGCCGCGGTCGGCCGCGGCACCGGCGTCGACGACCGGGGCTGGATCCGCAAGGTCGCCGCCATCCGCGACGGCATGCGCCGTGCCCGCCCGGTCGCCACCGACCCCGTCGACCTGCTCCGCGTCGCGGCGGGCGCCGACTTCGCCGCCATGACCGGTTTCCTCGCCCAGGCGGCCGTCCGTCGCACGCCCGTGCTGCTCGACGGCGTCGTGGTCACCGCCGCGGCCCTGGTCGCCGAGGACCTCGCCGCGGGCGCGAAAGCCTGGTGGCTGCCGGCCCACCGCTCCACCGAACCGGCTCACGACCTGGCCTTGAAGCACCTGCGCCTGACCCCGCTGATCGACCTCGAGATGCGCCTCGGCGAAGGCTCCGGGGCCCTGACCGCCCTCCCGATCCTGCGGGCCGCGGTCGCCACCCTCGCCGAGATGTCGACCTTCGCCGACGCGGGCGTCAGCACCTCGGCCGAGGAATCGGACACCGTCGACCTGGCCAAGTGAACGCGCTCCGGCTCGCGGTTTCCTGGCTGACCATCGTCCCGATCACCGGCCCGGCCGTGGTCGACCGGCGCACAGCGGGCCACGCGATCTCGCTCGCCCCGCTGATCGGGCTCGCTCTGGGAGCGTTCGCGGCGGGCGCCCTCTGGTTACTGGTCAACGCGGGCCTGACCGCCCTGCTCGCCGGTCTCCTCGTCGTCGGCCTGCTCGCCCTGCTCACCCGGGGCATGCACCTCGACGGCCTGGCCGACACCGTCGACGGGCTCGGCAGCTATGGCCCGCCCCAGCGCGCCCGCGAAATCATGAAGTCCGGCGGTGCGGGCCCGTTCGGCGTGGCCGCGCTCATCTTCGCCGTCGCCGTCCAAGCGGTGGCTTTTGCGACGCTGGCCGATCAGCACCGCTGGCTCGCGCTCGTCCTCGCCGTCACCGTGAGCCGGGTCGCCGTCGTGCCTGCGTGCCGCACCGGCATCCGCGCCGCCCCCGACGCCGGTTTCGGCGCGTTGGTCGCGGGCACGCAGCCGCGCGCCGTCGTGCTGATCTGGACCGCGATCGCCGTCGGCATCGCGGTGTGGGCGGTGCCAGACAACCTCTGGCTCGGCCCCGTTGTCGTGATCGCCGCCCTCGCGGCGACCGTTGTGGTCACCCGGCACTGTGTCCGCCGTTTCGAGGGCCTGTCCGGCGATATTCTCGGCGCAGTAGTGGAGATCACGGTTTCGATTGCCGCAGTGGGCTTCTCGCTGGCGTTATAGCGAAACGCTCAGTTACCGCAAACTCGTACTGGTCACAAGTCCAGGATATCGGCGATTGTGTGCTCCCACAGACCGTCCGGTCAACGGTACTCGGGTGCATCGCCAGCACACCGGTGGCAATACAGTGGAGCGCATGTCATCCGAGCGCCTCTACTTCCGCCAGCTGCTGTCCGGCCGGGATTACGCCGTCGGCGATCCGATCGCCACGCAGATGCGCAATTTCGCGTATCTGATCGGCGACCGGGAGACCGGCGAGACCCTCCTGGTCGACCCCGCCTACCAAGCGGCCGACCTGGTCGACGTCGCGGAGGCCGACGGCATGCGCGTATCCGGCGTGCTCGCCACCCACCATCATCCCGACCACGTCGGCGGCACCATGCTCGGTTTCACCCTCGGCGGCGTGGCCGAACTGCTCGAGAAGACCAGCGTCCCGGTCCATGTCAACAAGCTCGAACTGGACTGGGTCGCCCAGACCACCGGCATCGCCCCCAGCGAACTGACCGGCCACGACCACGGCGACAAGGTGAAGGTCGGCGCCTTCGAGATCGAGTTACTCCACACGCCCGGTCACACCCCGGGCAGCCAGTGCTTCCTGTTCGACGGCCGCCTCATCTCCGGCGACACCCTGTTCATCGACGGCTGCGGCCGCACCGACTTCCCCGGCGGCGACACCGACGAGATGTTCCGCAGCCTGCGCCAACTCGCCGCTCTCGAAGGCAACCCCGTCGTCTACCCCGGCCACTGGTACTCCGAAGCCCCCAGCGCCGCGCTGTCCTCCGTCCGCGAGTCCAACTACGTCCTGCGTCCGAAGTCCCTCGGCGAGTGGCAGGCGTTGATGCCGGGCTGAACGAACAGCAGAAGAGCGGGCCCCTACGCCAGGGACCCGCTCTCGAATGCTGTTGTGACGCTTACAGAGTCCGCATCCACCCGTGGGTGTCGGCGAAGGTTCCGCGCTGGATTCCGGTCAACGTGTCGCGCAGCGCCATCGTCACCTCACCGGGTTCACCACCGCCGATGGCGAACTCACCCTCACCGGACTTCACCCAGCCGACCGGCGTGATCACCGCCGCCGTTCCGCAGGCGAACACCTCACTGATCTCCCCGGATTCGGCGCCCTTGCGCCATTCCTCCACCGAGATCTTGCGCTCCTCCACCGGGTAGCCGGAGTCGGCGGCCAGGGTGAGCAGCGAGTCGCGGGTGATACCGGGCAGCAGCGAACCCGACAGCTCGGGGGTCACCAGCCGCGCCTCCGAGCCGGTGCCGAACACGAAGAACAGGTTGTTGGTGCCCATCTCCTCGACATAGCGACGCTCGCAGGCGTCCAGCCAGACCACCTGGTCACAGCCCTCGTCGGTGGCCTGCGCCTGCGCGAGCAGCGACGAGGCGTAGTTGCCCGCCACCTTCGCCTCACCGGTGCCGCCGGGAGCCGCGCGCACGTACTCGGTCGACAGCCACACCCGCACCGGCTTCACACCGCGCGGGAAGTAGGCCCCGGCAGGCGAGGCCAGCAGCAGGTACTTGTAGGCCGACGCGGGCTTCACGCCCAGGCCCGCCTCGGTGGAGAACATGAACGGCCGCAGGTACAGCGAGTCCTCGCCACCGGCCGCGGGCACCCAGTCGGCGTCGACGTCGAGGAGCTGGCGCACGGACTCGATGAACAGTTCCTCGGGCAGTTCCGCCATCGCCATGCGCGCGGCCGAGCGGCGGAACCGCGCGGCGTTGGCATCGATGCGGAAGGTCGCGATCTCGCCGCCGGGCTGGCGGTAGGCCTTGAGCCCTTCGAAGATCGCCTGGCCGTAGTGGAACACCATGGTCGCCGGGTCCATCGAGAGCGGGCCGTACGGTTCGACGCGCGCGTTGCCCCACCGGCCGTCGGCGTAGTCGATCGACACCATGTGATCGGTGAAGAATCGTCCGAAACCGGGGGCCGCCAGTACCTCGTCCCGCCGCTGCGCCGGGGTGGGCGCGGGATGCGGGATACGGGTGAACTGTGCGGCGACTGTCATGGTGGGAATCCTATCCGGGCCGATTCGGTGCTGTCTCGCCCCCACTACCGGGGAGTTACTTGGTCTTGGTGTCGACGAAGGGCGGCTTGACGACCGCGGCGCGCAGCTTGCGTCCGCGCACGTCGACCTCCACCTCGTCGCCGGGTTCGAGCTTCGCGTCGGTGTCGAGCAGCGCCAGCGCGATGCCGACCTTGAGCGACGGTGAGAACGTCCCCGAGGTGGTCTCGCCGACCGGCTCGCCGTCGCGGAGCACGGTCTGGCCCTGGCGCAGCACGCCGCGATCCAGTGCCTTCAGTCCCATCAGCGTACGGCGCGGGCCGTCGGCCTTCTCCTGCTCGAGCGCGGCCTTGCCCCAGAATTCCGGCTTCTTCCAGCCCACGGCCCAGCCGGTGCGGGCCTGGTTCGGGGTGATGTCGAGGGACAGTTCGTGTCCGTGCAGTGGGTAGCCCATCTCGGTGCGCAGGGTGTCGCGCGCGCCGAGTCCGGCCGCCTGGCCGCCCTCGGCCTCGACCTGCGCGATCAGCGCACGGAACAGCGGCTCCGCGTCGGCCCACGTCGGCAGCAGCTCGTAGCCGTGCTCGCCGGTGTAGCCGGTCCGGCACACGCGCACGGGGCGGCCCTGCCACTCGGCGTCGGCGTAGGCCATGTACTCCATCTCGGTGGGCAGTCCGAGTGCGGTGAGCACCTCGGTGGCCTTGGGCCCCTGCACCGCGAACACCGCGTAGTCGCGATGCTGGTCGGTGACGGTGATGCCCTCGGGAGCGACCTTGCGCAACTCGGCCACCACCGCCGCGGTGTTGGCCGCGTTCGGCACCAGGAACACCTCGTCGTCGCTGACGTAGTAGGCGATCAGGTCGTCGATCACGCCGCCGTCCTCGGCACAGCACAGGGTGTACTGCGCCTTGCCCGGCTGGATCCGGCCCAGGTCGTTGGTCAGCGCCGAGTTCACGAAAGCCGCAGCTCCCCGACCCGCGACCGTCGCCTTACCGAGGTGGCTCACGTCGAAGAGCCCGACCGTGGTGCGCACCGCCGTGTGCTCGCCGACCGTGCCCGCGTACTGCACGGGCATCTCCCACCCACCGAACGGCGCGAAGGTGGCGCCGAGTTCGACATGAACAGCGTGAATGGGGCCCTCGAGCAGCGCGGTGTCGGTCATGGGCAGAGTTTATCGGGCGGCGCGCCTACCGCTTCCTGCCCCCGTAATTGCGGGGATCCGACCGGTTTCGCGCGTCGCCCGCCGGTGCGAGGATCGCGGGCATGAACCTCCGTCGGAGCGGCGTCTCCGGCTCGACCGGACCGATCGACCTCGGCTGCCTCAGCCAGGCGAACAGCGCGTCCCGCCACCGAGGGGTGCACGGGTGACGCTGTCCGCGTCGAAAGATCGTGACGCCCAACGGCGGTAGTGTTCTGGGTGTGAGTGAGTTGCCCCGAGCACGCTTCGGCCATGTCGCCCGGATGGACGACACGATGAGCCGGGCGGTGTCCCGTATTCCGGAATCGTCGGTCGATCGCGGCATGCTGCGGTTGACCCGGTCTGCCAACACCGGCGGTCTATGGCTGGCCGTGGCGGCGGCGCTCGCGGTGAAGCCGGGTCCCCCGCGACGGGCGGCGTTGCGCGGCGTCATCGCACTGGGTGGCAGCAGCTTCGTCGTCAACCTCGTGCTCAAGACGCTGATCCCGCGGCGGCGGCCGCCGGCCGAACTGATGCCGCTGGGCCGCAGGCTGGTCGCCGCGCCGGTGTCGTCGTCCTTCCCGTCCGGCCACAGCGCCAATGCCGCCGCCTTCGCCACGGCCGTCGCCCTGGAGAGCCCGCGCGCCGCGCTCGCCGTCGCGCCGGTGGCCGCCGCCGTCGCCTACTCGCGCATCCACACCGGCGCGCACTGGCCGTCCGACGTGCTGGTCGGCGCCGGCGTCGGCACCGCTGTCGCTCTCACCACCCGCCGCTGGTGGCCGATTCGCGAATCCGACGAGGCCGACGCGCACGTCGTGCACGACGCGCCGATCCTCGCCGACGGCAAAGGTCTGCTGCTGCTGGTGAATCCCCGCTCCGGCGACTCCTCCTACGACCCCACGGCGGACATCGCCGAAGCCCTGCCCGCCGCGACCCTGGTACGCACCGAACCCGGCCGTGACGCCGTCGAGGTGTTGCAGGAAGCGGTCGACACCGCTCTCGCGACCGACAGCGACACCGCGGATCGCGCGGCGAGCGACCGCACCTCGGTCCTCGCGGTCGGCGCCGCGGGCGGAGACGGAACCATCGCCGCGGCGGCAGCCGTCGCGGTCCGCAACAACCTGCCCCTGGTCGTCATCCCCGCCGGCACCCTGAACCACTTCGCCCGCGACCTCGGCGTCTACGACCTGCGCGAGGTGGCCGATGCCACCGGCACCGGCGAAGCCGTCGAAGTCGACATCGCCGCAGTCGAACTCGACACCACCGACGGCCCCTACACCCACCATTGGATCAACACCGCGAGCATCGGCGCCTACCCCGAGCTGGTCCGCCTGCGCGAGAAGTGGGAAGACCGCTGGGGCAAGTGGCCCGCCTTCGCCGCCGCCCTCGTCGTCACGCTGCGCCGCGCGGAACCGATCCACATCCGGCTCGACGACCGCTGGCACGACATGTGGTTCCTGTTCATCGGCAACGGCCCCTACCACCCGCACGGCGCTGTGCCCGCTTTCCGCTCCCGCCTGGACGAGGGCCTGCTCGACGTCCGCTGGCTCCGCGCCGATGTGCGGTTCTCCCGTACCCGCGCCGTCATCGCCCTGATGCTCGCCGCCATCGGGCACAGCCGCGTCTACGGCGAACGTCAGATGCACGAACTCACCGTCACCTCGAGAACCCCCGTCGCCGTCGCCGCGGATGGCGAAGTAGTGGGTATCGCAACCACTTTCCGTTTCTCGGTGGCGGGCCGGATCCCGGCCTACCGCCGTAACGAGGACAACCCCCGCTGGGAAAACCGCCCACGACCCCACCACCGCCGCCCCCTGGCCTGGCTCACCGACCGCCGGCGCTGACTTCCTCACAAACCCGTCTCGTCTCGATCACCATCGCCCACAACAGCCTTGCGCCCCCGGCCGTGGGTACCGAGGATGGGTAGATGAGCTCGCCGGACGGGGGACGTCCGATCACCGCAACCGAAGCCGCCCGCCGCTGGGACCCGTGGACCCCGAGCGTGGTCGCCGCCCGCCTCGCCAGCTGCCCGGCCCCCTGGGCCGTCGCGGGCGGCTGGGCCCTCGACCTCTTCGCGGGCGCGATCTCCCGCGCCCACGACGACATCGAAATCACCGTTCCCCGAACGGATTTCCCCCAGATCGCCGCCGCCTTCCCCGAATACGAATGGGACGTCGTCGGCAGCGGCGAACTCTGGCCCTATGCCCTGGCCGCGTCCAACCCCGAACTCCATCAAACCTGGCTGCGCGACCCCTTCACCGGCGCCTTCCATCTCGACGTCTTCCGTGAACCGCACGACGGCGACACCTGGATCTGCCGCCGCGACCCCACGATCACTCTCTCCTACACCGAACTCATCCGCACCACGGCCAACGGCATCCCCTATCTCGTTCCCGAGGTCGTGCTGCTGTTCAAGGCGAAAGCCAACCGCCCCAAAGACCACGCCGATTTCCTCCGCGTCCTCCCCCTTCTCCCCGAGTACCGGCTCACCCGGCTGAATTCCTGGCTGACCCAGCTCTACCCGGATCACCCATGGCTGACCGAGATCTGCGCGCCCGCCGTCGTCCCCACCACTGCGGAATAGCGACAAACAGGCGGCGCGGAACCAACCGCGACCGGGCGATACCGCCGATCCGGAATCGAACGGTCGCCGAATTCATTCGGCCATCCGGCACCACTCTCGTCGATAGTCGGCCCAATCCTGCGGCGTGGCAGCGAAATCCACGTACAAGGCCACACCGAAGTTCGCGCGGCCGACGTCGGTGTCGGTCAGGCCGAGACGAATCCCCCGTACCGCGGCGGCAACGGTCTCGGCAGTACCGTGATGGCCCGGGTCGTCGGCCCAGAAGGCGGGTGCTCCCATCAACAGATCGACTCCGTCCGGTGTCACCTCGGCGGCGAGTCCGGTCTGCTGCGCCACATACCCGCTGTAGAGAGCCCGGGTAGGCATCGCCGTGTCATAGGACATCACCGCCACCTGATCGGAGCGACGGGCGACCTCGGCGAAATAGGCTTGGCTCCACCATTTTCCGTGATCGGCGACAGCCGAACCCACCGAATGCAATCCGGGCAGCGGATCGATCACCGGCGCCGAGACCGACAGCTGGACGTGCGCCCCCGAGGTCACGACCCGAGTCGCGTCGAGCAGCGCGAGAAATCCCGGCGACCCGGACCGAACGGGTTCGAGGTCGTAATGCACTCCGTCGAACCCGTAAGCCAGCACTCGCCGCGCCGATGCCACCACCCGCTCGCGCGAGGCCGCCGATTCCACATCCAGGCCGTCGAATTCGGGCTGCACGATGTCGCCGAGCCACGACTGCACCCGAATTCCCGGTAATCGCGCGTGCACCGCGTCGACGAACCATTGCGCCCGCGGTGCGAGATCGTCGCGCAGACTCCCGTCGTGTTCCAACGGTCCCGTATGGACGTACAGATCCCGAACTCCGGTACCTGCCAGCAACTTCCCGAGTCCGTCGATATCGGCGTCGGTCTTGCGCCCGTCCACCCAGGCATGACCGAGCCAGACCGCGTCTCTGCCTCGCGTCCGCGCCTGTTCGGACTGTTCGCCGATGTTGTGCACCAGCAGGGCGGCTACCACCCCCGCCACCGGCAGCGTCACCACAAGAACCAGCGCGAGCGCGATCACCGCACCCCGCGCCCACCACGACAGCGCCCGCCATTTCCCCCGCATCACTCCCCCTTGTCCGAGTCCCCCGATGCTACCGACAGGTACCGACAAGCAAATTTACGACAAATCACCCACCCGTGAAACACTGTTCGCCGCTGAATAATTGAATGGAGCACCATGAAGTACGTCGTCACCCTCGGTTCCGCCGTCATCGCCGCCTTCGCGTTCGCGATCGCCACGCCGGCCGTCGCAACAGCACAGCCCTCGAACTGCCACGCCTCCTACACCCCGTGCCTGCCCATCGTCAGCGATGTGGACTGCGAAGGCGGTAGCGGCAACGGCCCCGTCTACACCGGCCGCGTCACGGTGATCGGCCCCGACGACTACGGCCTCGACCGCGACGGAGACGGCATCGGCTGCGAGTGAACAGCACGAGGGGCGTGCGATGAACGACATCGCACGCCCCTCGGGATCAACCTCTCAGCGGTTGCCTTCAGGGCCCCAGCCCTGGTCATTGGGCTTGCCCAGATCGGGACCATCCGGATGCTCGGGACCGCCGTATCCCGGCCCGCCCGTGCCCGGACCACCGGTGCCAGGACCGCCGTAACCCGGTCCGCCCGTGCCAGGACCCCCGTAACCCGGTCCGCCTGTACCCGGACCACCGGTGCCGGGACCGCCCGCAGGCCCGCCGTAACCCGGTCCACCTTCTGGACCGCCGTAACCGGGACCGCCGTAACCCTGTCCGCCTTCCGGACCGCCGTACCCCGGCTGCCCGCCGAATCCCCCTGCGGGCCCGCCGTATTGCTGCGGGTATCCCGGCTCCGGGGTCTTCGCCGCGCCGGCGACCGGCCCACCGGTGACAAGCCGGTAGGCGTAGGTCGAGGCGATGATCGTCAACGGGATCGTGACGAGCAGGCCGAGGCCGCACAGCAGCGCACCGACGATGTTGATACCGAACAGCGCCAGCGCCAGCAGCAGCAGCGTTCCCGCGTTGCTCGAGATCGCCGAGAAACTCGACTTGATCGCGGTGACACCGTCCTGGTCACGGTCGATCACGAACTGCATCGTCCACCAGGTGAAGAACGCGACGACCAGGCCCGGCAACACACACAGCAGCAGGCCGATGCCGGTCGCCAGACCGACCAGCAGGCCGGCGATGATCACCGCACCCACATTGGTGAACTGGAAGAACGACCCGAATCCGGGCTTGTTGCCATCGGTTTCGTGCAGCGAGCCACGCACGAATGCCGCCGAGATCAGATATCCGATCACCGTGCTCACGATGGTGCCGAGGATCTGCCAGAGCCCGAACCCGAAACTGACACCGCCGTCATAATCGGTGTCGCCGGAGTTTCCGAGCCCGAACAGGAAGCTGATCACCGCCTGGATCAGGAATGCGACGACCACCATCCCGATCCACACGAGCGCGTTGTCTTTGAATTTCGTCCACCCGTACCCGATGGCGTCACCGACACTGAGCGTCGGTCCCGCCGGAGGATAACCGGGTTGCTGCTGTCCATATGTCATCCGAATCGCTTCCCCTCATCGTTCGAGACGGTCGCTGCCGCTCATATGAGTACTCCGATCCGACGTCACGGTCACGCCGACACAGCCGATCATGACATATGGAAAACGCTACTTGCCGGTGTTCTCGCGCTTCGGGAGTTTCCAGCCGGGACGAGGAAAATGGCAGGTGTAGCCGTCGGGGTAGCGAATCAGGTAGTCCTGGTGCTCGGGCTCGGCGTCCCAGAACGTGCTCGCCGGGGTCACCTCGGTGACGACCTTGCCCGGCCACAGGCCCGAGGCGTCGACATCGGCGATGGTATCGACGGCGATGCGGCGCTGATCGTCGTCGAGATAGAAGATCGCGGAACGGTAACTGTCGCCGAGATCGTTGCCCTGGCGATCCTTGGTGGTCGGATCGTGGATCTGGAACAGGAACTCGAGCAACGCGCGGTAGTCGGTCTGCGCCGGGTCGTATTCGATCTCGACGGCCTCGGCGTGGCCCGGGTGATTGCGGTAGGTGGGATTGTCGTTGGTGCCGCCGGTGTAGCCGACCCTGGTGGCCAGTACGCCGGGCTGCCGGCGGATCAGATCCTGCATGCCCCAGAAGCATCCACCGGCCAGAATCGCCTTACGAGTGTCGCTCACACATCCTCCTTCATGAGGGCTCAACGGTCGCACAAAACGGCCACAACCGCCTCTATGGAACACCGGTTTCAGCGCCGGAATTCCCGTCAGTATTGTTGCCGCCCGAGCGTTACCTCAGCAATGTCCACGTGCACTTTCAGGTCAGGCCAGGAAGTAGGAGGAAGACGGCGCGATGCCACGATTTGTCATTTCCCAGTGTTTGGCGATCGGATTGGCGGCAACAGCTCTGATGGGGACGGCGGCGACCGCCACGGGGGCTCACCCCGGCGCCGACGACTCGATCGCGCAGGACGCGGCGCCCTGCGAGGAACTACGACAGGCACGGCAGAACGGCCAGGGAGTCCGCGGGGCGAGCCCGGCGGCCGCGGGCCAGATCGACGCGGTGCTGATCACCGCGAAGAACCGCATGCCGATCGCGGGCGGCAAGATCGTCCTCACCGGCATCGACGCCTGTGGCGACAATATTCACCGGCACATGTCCACCGGGGCCAACGGGCAGGTGAGTTTCCGCGGACTACAGCCCGGGCGCTACCGGCTCACCGCCTACCGCAACGATTCGGCGACGCAGTCGGTCACCCGCGCCGATGTCGACCTGTCGACTCCGTCGCTCAAAACGATCCAGTTCACCGCCGACTGATCGAGGAGGCCGGGCCGGGCGCTGTCACCGCCCGGCCCGAAACCTGTTGACCCCCAGCGCGGTCGCGTGTCCCGTGATAGAAATCACCCCAGAGTGAAAAGGGGTGGTTTCCGCATGGAACCGACAGCCGAACAGCGGGCCGCGCTGGGCATGATCTGCGATACATTTCTCCCTGGCGACGGGCGCGGACTACCCGCCGCGACCGATATCGGCGCGGTCGACACGATCTTCCGCATCCTCGGGCGCAATCCTCGCGAGGCCGAACAGAAGCAGCTGGCAACGCTGTTGGGACTGTGGGATTCTCGCCTCTTCGGCCTGTTCACCGGCCGCGGCCCGCGCCGGTTCTCCACGCTCTCGCAGGAGCAGCGCGAGGCAGCCCTGCTGCGCCTGGCCGACTCCGGCCTCGCCCCCGCCCGGGCGATCTTCCAGGCGCTCAAGCAGGCTTCCCTGCTCGCCTACAACGTGAGTCCCGGGCCCACCGGAACGAATCCGCTGTGGGCGGAGATCGGCTATCCGGCGCCGGCCGGTCGGCTAGAGACCGCCCCGAAGCCGCCGCTGTCACCGCTGCGATTCACCGAATCCACCGCGCTCGAATGCGATGTGGTGGTGGTCGGCTCCGGCGCCGGTGGCGGTGCCGCCGCGGCGGTGCTGGCCGAAGCAGGCCTCGACGTGATCGTGCTCGAACGCGGAAACTATTACGACGACCAGGATTTCGGCGACGGCGAACTCGACGCGCTGACCAGCCTGTACGCACCGGGACCCGCCGCATCGGCGGAAGGCCAGATCACCCTCGTCGCGGGGACCTGCCTCGGCGGCGGCACCGTGGTCAACTGGAGCACCTCGCTGCCGACGCCCGACACCGTCCGTACCGAATGGGCCGAGACCGGCGTGCCGCAGTTCGCCGAGGACGAGTTCGGTGATGCGCTGGCCGCTGTACAGAAACGGATCAGCGTCACCGACAGCAAGTCCCCGCTTTCGGCGCGCGACGGCATTCTCGAGCGCGGTGCGCGCGCGCTCGGCTGGGAGGTGGACACCCTGCCGCGCAATGTCAGCGATGCCTGTGACGCCGGAATCGAGTGTGGGCGTTGTGGCTATGGCTGCCGCCTCGGCGCCAAGCAGTCGGCGACCAAGACCTGGCTCGCCGATGCGGCCGAGCACGGTGCGCGCCTGGTGGTCGACGCCGACGTCCGCGCGATCACCGTGACAGCGGGTCGGGCCGAATCGGTTTCGGCGGTCACCGCCTCCGGCGTCGAGATCACGGTGCGCGCCAAGGCGGTCGTGGTCGCCGCGGGCGCGATCCAGACACCGGCGCTGCTGCGACGATCCGGTCTGCGCAACAAGAACATCGGCCGGTATCTGCGCCTGCACCCGGCCGCGGCGGTCTTCGGCGTCTTCGACGACGACGTCCGCCCGTGGGAAGGAGCGTTGCAGGCCCGCATCAGCAGGCACCACGCGAACCTCGACGGCAACGGCTACGGCGTGATCTACGAGACCGGCCCGGTCCATCCCGGTCTGGCCACCGGTTTCATGAGCTGGCGTGGCGCGGCGCAACATCGGGCCACCATGCTCGATTTCGCGCGCACGAACTCCATCGGCATCATCACCCGTGACCGCGACCCCGGCACCGTCTCGATCGACAAGTCCGGCGAACCGGTGGTGAAATACCAGTTGTCCGACTACGACGCGGCGCACTTGCACACCGGCATCGTCGGCGCCGCCTCCATCCTGGAAGCCGCGGGCGCGCAACGGATCTTCTCCGGTCATCAGGCGGGCATCTCCTTCGAACCGGGCACCCGCGGTTCGCTCGCCGAATTCGACGCCGCGGCGAAGAAGGCGGGCTACGGCCCCGGCCGCTGCTCGATGGGCGCGCTGCACATCATGGGCTCGGCCAGGATGGGCGGTACGCCGGAACTCTCGGCGACCGACCCGGACGGTGCCACCTGGGATGTGCCGAACATCGTGGTGGCCGACGGGTCGAGCTTCCCCACCGCCCCCGGTGTGAACCCGATGGTCACCATCGAGGCGATCGGCTACATGAACGCGAAACGGCTCGCGGCCCGGCTGGGCTAGTGGTGTCGATGTGCAGTGGACACGTAGTGTGGTCGGTACACATGTGGTGATCCACCGCGCGGCCGGGCCGGCGCGAATTCGCGGAAAGGGCTGAGATGGACAAGGCGACGCAGTTGGTCGAGTTCGAGACCATGCTTCTCGCGCGCCACAGCCTGAGATCGCGCCGCGGGCCGGACGCCATGGACCGCAGCGCATATATCTTGCTGAGCAGGCTGCGGATGGGTGGGTTGATGTCCATCGGCCAGCTCAGTGACGCACTGGGCTTGGATGCCTCGACTCTCAATCGGCAGACCGCCGCCATGATGCGGACCGGCGCGATCGAGCGGATGCCGGATCCCGAGGGAGGGATGGCGCGGAAGTTTCGGGTCACATCCAAGGGTGCGCGCCGGTTGAACGCCGAACGAGCCCTGATCGTCGACGCTCTGGATTCGATCCTCGAGGACTGGCCGGCCGAGGATATCGCCGCCTTCGTCGGCTACCTGCGACGATTCAACACCGATATCGAACGCCGGTCAGGGGAGTACTGGCCACGGCCGATCACGGCCCTGCCCGCGGATCACTAGCGGAACTGCGACCTACCTCACGACTTCTCGATCGACTTCGCGCGCTCAATAATGTGTACTATACACATCTGATGCAATATGCATATCTTGTGCTCTGTACATAAATTGCGTGTTTGTCGATAGGAGCGGTACGTGGGAATCTCGGAAAAGACGACGCGACCCGGGGTGGTCGTCGGCGTCCTCGCCTTCGGCGGCACCGTCGCCGCGATTACGCAGACGGCGGTGGTGCCGATCATCGGCCAACTCCCGCAACTGCTCCATACCAGCGCCGCCAACGCCTCCTGGGTGATCACGGTGACGCTGCTCGTCGGCGCGGTGTTCACCCCGGTCGCAGGCAAGCTCGGTGACCTCTACGGAAAACACCGCATGCTGCTGGTCTCCGGTGGATTTCTGATCGTGGGCGCCGCGATCGCCGCCATGTCCTCCTCGCTGGTACCCATGCTGATCGGACGCGGGATCCAGGGCATGGGGGTCGGTTTGATTCCGTTGGGAATCAGCCTGATGCGCGATGTGCTTCCCGCGGAGCGGCTGGGTTCCTCGATCGCGCTCATGAGCGCGTCGCTCGGGGTCGGTGGCGCGTTGGGTCTGCCGGTGTCGGCCGCGGTCGCGCAGTATGCGAGCTGGCGGGTCCTGTTCTGGGCCGCGGCCGCGCTGAGCGTCCTGATCGTGGTGCTCATCGCAACCCTCGTTCCGGCCGAGGCCAAGCGCGGTGACGCGGGTGGGCGGTTCGATTTCGTCGGCGCGGCGGGGCTCGGCGCGGGACTGGTATTCCTGCTCCTGCCGGTGTCGAAGGGTGCCGGGTGGGGCTGGACCAGTGCCACCACGCTCGGGCTGTTCGCCGCCTCGGCGGTGACCCTGGCCGCGTGGGGATGGTGGGAATTGCGGACTTCCGACCCGCTCGTCGATCTGCGCACCACGGCCCGGCCGCAGGTGCTGCTGACCAACGCCGCCTCCGTCCTGGTCGGCTTCGCCATGTACGGCCAGGCACTGATCGTGCCGCAGTTGATGCAGTTGCCCGCGGCCACCGGTCACGGCATGGGACAAACCATGCTCGGCATGGGTCTGTGGATGGCGCCGGGTGGCTTGATGATGATGTTGTTGTCACCGGCGGGCGCGAAACTGTCGGCCGCACGCGGACCCAAGGTCACCCTCGCGGTCGGGGCGCTGATCATCGCGGTCGGCTATGGCTCCTCGGCCGTGCTGATGGGTTCGACCTGGGGTCTGATGACGATGGTCTGCATCACCAATATCGGTGTCGGCCTTGCCTACGGCGCCATGCCCGCCCTGATCATGGGCGCGGTGCCGCTGTCGGAAACCGCCTCCGCCAACAGCATCAATACGCTGATGCGCTCGCTCGGTACGTCGGTGTCGGCCGCCGTTGTCGGTGTGGTGCTGGCCAATATGACAACCGACTTCGCCGGGCACGCCGTGCCGTCGGAGGCGGGGTTCCATGTCGGCCTGCTGATCGGCGCCGCTGTCGCGCTCGTGGCGGCCGGAACAGCGATGACCATTCCGCGCCGACCGGCCGAGCCCGCCGATCTCGATTCCGAACTCGCGACACTGTCGACGCGGCCGGTATCGGTGGCGAAAGCCTGACGAGCCGGCCTAGGACCGTTTGATCCCGGCGAGCACCGCCCGTAGGACGTCCAGGTCCGGGGCGGTGCTCATCTGGTTTCGTGGCGCCCTGGCATGGAGCCTGCCCTCGTCGATCAGGTCGCCGATGAGCAGCTTCGTCGAGGTCAGGGGTAGGTGCAGGTGGGCGGAGACCTCCGCGACCGACAGTGGCGTGCGGCACAACTCGACGATCGCGTCGTATTCGGGCGCGAGCAGACGTGAGCGGGCACCCGAGCGCGCGTCGACGAGCAGGGTGGTGAGCTCGAGGTCGGGGCGCTGCGCCTTGGCGCGCCCGCCGGTGACGGCGTAGAGGCGCACCAACGGACCAGCCTCGTCCTCGTACCAGTGTTCGCGCTCGTCGCTCATGGTCGCGGCGAGACAGCGGGGAACTGGCCGGAGATCGCCGACTCGGGATCGGACGCCTCGGCCAGCGCCGACGGGATCAGCACCACGACCCGCACGCCTCCGTAGACCGACTCCGACAGCCGCACCGAGATGCCGTGCCTGCCCGCCAGCGTGGCCACAACGAACAGCCCGAGCCGCGAGGTTCCGGCCAGCATGCCCACGCTGAACGCGGGCGGGTCGGCCAGCATCGCGTTACGTTCGGCCACATCGCTTTCCGACATGCCCAGACCCTGGTCGACGATCTCCACCGCGACCCCACGACCGACCACGATCCCCGACACCGCCACCTGGGTCTCGGGTGGGGAGAAGGCGGTCGCGTTGTCCATCAGCTCGGCGAGCAGGTGGATCACGTCCGCGACGGCGTGCCCCGAGACGCGCACATCCGGCATCTGCTTGGCCGCGATCCTGGTGTAGTCCAGGCTTTCCGCGATCGCGCCGCGCACCAGCTCGAACAGCGGGACCGGTTTGCGCCACCGACGGCCCGGCTGTTCGCCGCCGAGGATGATGAGGTTCTCGGCGTTTCGCCGGGCACGGGTGGCCAGATGGTCGAGCTGGAACAGCAGATCGAGCTGATCGGCGTTGCTCTCGTCGCGCTCGGCGCGGTCGAGCAGTGCGAGCTGGCGGTGAACCACCACCTGGCTGCGGTGCGCGATATCGAGGAAGACCGTGCTGATCCCCGCCTTCGTCTGCGCCTCGGCGACGGCGGCCGACATCGCGGCCACGTGAGCGCGGTTGAACGCCGCGGCCACCTGGCCGAGCTCGTCGGTACCGAAGTCCAGGCTCGAACCCTCCGCCGCGGTCTCGACGGTCTCCCCCGTCGCGACCCGGCGCATCACCTCCGGCAGCCGCTCGTCGGCGAGTTCGAGGGTGTCGTGGCGCAATCGGTGCATCCGCGCGATGAACCGATTCGCCATCACCAGCGCGACGAGGAAGGCGGCCACCGCGGCGAGCGCGATCAGCGCACCGCCGAGCAGCGCGCTGCCGGTGTCGCGTTCGCCCTGCTCTCTGGCGATGACGTGGGCGTCCCCGCTCTGGTCTTCCCACAGTTTCTGCAAGGCCAGGCCCACGTGTTTCGACGCGTCCTGCCAGTCGGCCAGACCGATCGGGAGCCCGGCCTCCCCGTCGCGTACGGATATCGGTCCGCGCAACAGGATGGCGTCCTGCATCGCGATGACCTGCTGCCACTGCGGGCCTGCGGTGATCTCCGAGAGCTGCGCCAGGCGGCGGCCTTTCAGCACCGTCGCGGAATAGGCTGCCTCGCCGCGGAATTCGCCGATCCGACGGCCGAAGTCGACCAGCTGGGCAGCGCTCATCTCGCCGGTGGTCACTGCGACGGAACCGAGAGAGTCCGCTTGTGACAGCGCTTCGGCCGCACGCAATTGTTCTACGGCGTAGCCCAATTCGATGCCGACCTTCGCCTCGGGCGCGACCCGGGCCGCCAGCATCGACGCGGCGATGATCGTGCCGATCACCCCGGTGTAGAACCCGAAAACCTCATCGGAGGAAATCCGCAGGAATTCCACGCCGGTGCGCACGGTCGGCACCATGGAGAACAGCTCGTTGTATCCCTCGATGTCCTCGCGCGAACCCTCGGGATTCAGCGCGCGAGCCGCGTCGCCTTTCGCGATCACCGCCGCGAGCGCCTCGTCAGAACGCTGTTTGGCGGTGGCCAGCGCGGGCGCCGACGACACGTCACCGGCCAGCCGCAGCAGCGACAGCCTGCGCTCTTCCTGGAATGCCGACACCATGAGAATCGCGGGCCCGGTGGTACTGCTCGCCAATTCGGCCCAGTCGGTGGAATCCCTGGCCGAATTCACCAGATAGACAGCTCCGCCACCACCGACCACCAACAGCATGACACTGGAGATGAGCACCATCGACAACAACCGGATACGCACACTGACCCGGCCACGAACACCGGTACGCCTGATCTTCAAATCTGAAATCTTTCCGCTCCCCGGAACGCCCGGGCGCCCCGCTGCGTACCGGTGCCGCCAATGGGCCACCCACCACGCGTGTCTCGCCGTGAGACTAACCGACGGCCCGACCGTCTGCGCGAAGTCGCGAATTGTCGAAAAACACGGTGTATCAGGCTAACTCACAGCATCTGAACGCCAGGTGCGGTTTACAGCGCCGCCGCTCGCACCCGATGGCTCGACAGATGACTCAGCACCGCTTGATTCGCCTCCCAGCCGTCGGGGAACTTCACCGGCACCCCGAGGTGGACCGGGTCGGCGGAGGGGTGGGCGTCGAGGAGTTCGGGGATGCCCGCGCGGCCCACGAGGATGCAGGCGTGGCGGTGCCGGGACGCCAGCACACACAGCCGGCCCGCCTCCAGGTGGAAGGCGCTGGCGTCGCGGCGGCCCGAGAGCGGGTGCAGCACCAGGGTGACGTCGTATTCGCGACCCTGGAGCCGGTTGGCGGTATCGACAGTGACGGGTTCGGCACAGGTACCGCGCAGGGCGGTGCGGATGGCGTCGGCCTGGTCGCGGTGCGCGGTGCCGATCGCGACCCGCTCGGTGGTCACCGGGCGGCTGCCGGATTCGGAGTGGGCGGTAGCGCCGCGTTCGATCAGCCGGGCCGCGATCGCGGCGAGTGCGGCGACGGCGTCGCGGTCGGTGCGCAGGGTGTGCCGGGCAGGCAATTCGTACCAGCCCCATCCGGATTCGGCCGCCTCCTCCAGCACCGCGTCGACCGGCCCACCCAGACCGCGGGTCGTGAAGTCCAGGCGCCGGTCCCCGAGTCCGGTGCCGGACTGGAATTCGGTGAAGGGGTAGAACGCCTTCGACACCACCGGTGCGGCAGTGGCGGGCAGCCGCCAGGACACCGGCAGCCGGTGGGTGGGAATGTGATCGTTGTTGGCCAGCATCACGCTGACCGCGCTCATCGTCGGATCCCAGGTGAGACCGGCCCAGCGCGCGGTTTCGACGGTCGCGAACGGGTCGAGCTGTCCCGGGTCGCCGACGAACAGCCCGCGATCGAACCGATTCGCGATGCGCAACAACATGTCCGAGCGCATCTGGTACGCCTCGTCGATGATCGCGTGCGACCAGCTGCCCTCGGTGATGGTGGCCCACTTGGCCGCGGTGCCGATGACGATGGTGCGGTCGGCGAGGTCTCCGGGTTGCTTGGCGACCCGGACATTGCCGTGCCGATCCACCCGATCGCTCACGACGTAGGCCGCGCTGGACAGCCGCCCGATCCGCAGTGCGGGGTCGGCGGCGGCCAACCGGTCGATGAGGTCGTCGACCTGCTCGTTGGTCTGGGCGACGATCATCCGTTGGTCGCCGTCCTCGGCGAGCTGGCGAGCCGCGCGCACGACCAGCGTCGACTTGCCCGCCCCCGGCGGGGAGTCGACGACGATCGCGCGATGGCTCTCGTCGCGCAGGTCGGTGAGAATTCCGGCGACGGCCTCGTCCGGTGTGGTCACTGGAGTTCGTCCCCCTGCTCGTCGGTCGGCGGGGTCCATTCCGGCGGCGGGCCCCCGTGGGTCCACGGCGTCTCCTCGCGCGCGGGCAGATTCAGCATCCCGTTGAACGGTGCCGGTTTGAAGCGGGCGAAACCGAGGTCGTCGCCTTCCTCCGGAACGCTGCCCGGCTCGGCGACGAGTTTGCGCCCCATTCCGCCGGACAGTTCGAGAACGATCGTGTCACCGTCGATCTCGACGACGAGCCCCGACTGTTTCGGCCGCTCGACACAGGTCAGTTCCTCCCCGGCCACGGCGATGAAGGGGTCGGTGGTGCGAATATGGATGTGCGGGCGCAGTTTCGGACGCGATCCCGAACGATCGAGACGCTCCGGCTCACTGTGGGTGACGGTGCCGCGGAAAGCCGCTCCGCTGACACGGTGCTCGAGCATGCGCAGCGGATCATCGAAAGCACACTGCCCCTGCAGGGCTTCCAGCGCCCGTTCCCGCTCCAGCAGTCTGCGCACCGCGGGAACGGCGGAATCGCGGCGGGCCTGCGGAATACCCTCCGCGACATCGGCGGCGAAGCGGGAGAACGCACCGCGATCATCGGTCCACCGGTTCTCGACGCTGGCGCCTTCGGGCAGTGCGCTCAGCAGCTCGATCGAACGCCACATCAGCTGCCAGGTGGGTTCGAGCTGGCCACGCAGCGAGCGCTCGAGCCGTTCGGCCGCGACAGATCTGGCGGAGTCGTCGAGTGCGGCGTTGTAGGCGGCGATCAGCGGCGCGAGTTCCTCGTTGTCGAATCCGGGATCGGTGGCCGGACCCGCGGGCGGCGACAGCAGCGGGTCCTCGGCCAGGGCAGCCGCTTCCGCGCCGGTCGACCCGGGCGGCGGATCGATCCAGCCGAGCAGGGCCGCGAGATTGCCGTCTTCGAGGCTGGATTGGCCCGACGCCCAATGCGACGACAGCGCCGTCGTCATCGCGGGCAACACCGCCGAACCGGGATGTTCGGCGCGATCACCGAACCAGGTGAGCCAGCGTCCGAGCAGCGGAATCGACTCCGGCACCGGGTTGTCCCCGTCGATCCGGTGAAATCGCACCGAACGCCCCAGCAGCTTCAGAAAATTCACGCCGCCGGGGTTCGGTGTCCACATCTGGGGCGCGTCGAGACACCGCGTGTAGGTCTCACCTGCCTTGCTGGTGAGCTCCTCGGTTTCGACGAGAAACGTCGAAAGATAGGGCAGCACAACATCAGCCAGTTGCTCGATGAACCGCAACCGCAGCACGCGGTCGCGCGGCTGCGGCACCGTCAGCACGTTCTGGTCGCCGGCCGAGGTGCCGATCATGATCGCCACCGGTGCCGCCGCCTCCCCCGCCAACCGCAACGGCACCGCGACCAGCGGCCGCTCGGCGAGGTGGATGTGACGCACCGCCGCGGTCGCCTGCGCGCGGCCTGCCCGCACGGCCTCGGCCTTGGCCAGGGCCGCCAGGACGCTCATCCGGCGATCTCCCACCGCAGCCGATGGGCGGTCCGCAGCATGGCCGTGATGTCGGCGTGCTCGGGGCCGGGTTCCAGCGTCCCGTCGGCCAGGCCCAGGACCGTGTGGATGTTCTCGATGCCACCGACCACATCGCACACCCCGCGGCCCAGCGCGTCCACCGAACCGCAGGTGCGGGCCTCGTCGCGGCAGGCGAACGCGAGCTCGCAGCTCGACATGCACTCGGGCGCGTAGCGGGCCGGGATGGCGGCGATCGTCTTCTCGAGGTTCTCCCCCGGCGCGAAGGTGGCCTCGGGTGGCAGCAGGTCGAGCAGGTCGGGAATCGCGGTGAGCCTGGTCAATTGGCGCGAGACCGTGGCGAGTTGCTTGCGCAGATCGACGAGTTCGGCGGTCGGCCGATTCGAGAAGTCCTTCGCGCAGACCAGAATCACATTGTGCGACACGATCTCCGGTGACTCACCGATCTCGGCCATCAACTCACGCAAGGCGATCACGTACACGGCGGACTGCCGCGCGGCGGCCGCCACCTGCGCCGGATCCGCCTGCCCGTCGATCACCGGGAAAGCCTTGACCTCCACCACATGGAACTTGCCGTCCAACTGCACGGCCACCACATCGGGTTCCAGATAGGCCGTCGCACCGGCGATATCGAGCCGCAGCATGGGGTGGTCGAACAGGGTGCCGTCGCCCGCCGCGATCGCGCTCTTCAGCAATTGCCTGGTGCGTTGGTACCGCACCGCGTTGCCGGTGTTCTCCCCCACCGAATTCAGGTCGTGGTAGGCGACTTCGGGAATCGTGAGTCCGAGTTTGTCACGCAACAGGGCGAGCAGTTCCGCGCAACCGTTCGCCTTCACCATCGCCTCGAAAGCGTTGCCGCGCGTAATGGCGAACTGGGACTGACCGAATTGTGGCGGGAACCCCAGCGATTGGGCGATCACAGTCTTGTCCACCGCGGCCGCGTCGAGCAGGGCGCGGCGGGCACATCCGGGATTGGCCGTCAGCGCGGCGATGGTACGGGCATTGTGTCTGGTCGCGGGGGCTTCGCCGCGCAACTCGTCCAACTGTGCTGCGAGAGTGCTCATTTCACCTCGATTCGTCGCCGATCGGCTACGCCGAGCCGAACACCGAATAGTTGTGCGGCCGGATCCGCCAGCTGATCCGCCGCCCGACACGCGGCCGAATTGCGCTGCCTCGCGTCCTCGTCCTCGTGCACCGCGAGCTCACGCCGCGCGGCCTCGATCACCTTCACCGGGTCGAGCGAATCCGGGGCGGTGGAGATGCCAGGAATCGACACGGCGAGCCGCCACAGTACGCGCAAACCCGACGTTTCCCCCGCAGGCTGCGCCGAAAGATGTTCGGCCAAGCGAATAGCCGACACCAGCAGCCCGACCCGGGGACTCAACGGGCCGACCATCCGCCGTTCCAGTGGCCACGAACTCACCGCCATCAGACCGCGCGCGGGGGCGAGCAGATCGGTGGTGAGGGCCGCGCACAGGTAGTACGGCCGGGCGTACGGCGCCGACCGGAAGGAACGCTCCTCGTCACGGCGCAGGCTCGTCAGCCGGGCGGGCAGCAGCTCGCCGGAGAAGAACGCGTCATGGGTGGCGAGCACCAATTTCGGCGACGACGGCACCGACAGCAAGGTCAACGCGCGATGCACATGTTCGCGCACCGGCACCCCCGGCGCCTCCGACGCCTCTTCCGGCATCGAACCGAGAACCGCCGCGTCCCAGGCCAACTCGGCCCGGCGCAGTTCGGCGCGCAATTGCCGCGCCCCGGCCCGATCCCCACCGGCGGCCGCCCGTCGCACCTCGGCCCGCAAACCGGAGATGCGCACCTCCAGCTCCTCGGCCGAGTCCGTCACGAGTCGGAGCGTATCCACAGCTACCAGTATTGTCCAGTAATTCCCAGTATTTCCGGGACAGCCGAACCGACGTGCCGCACACCCGCCCACCCGGACTCGTGATGCGAGCACCGATAGCGACCGAATAACCTGGGGCAATGACAGCTGTTGCAGATCGTTCACTCGGACCGGAATTGGCGCGCACCGAAACCATCGCCGCGGACACCGACGTGCTGGTGATCGGGTTGACGTCCTCGGAGAACGGACCGGCCATCGTGCCCGCCGACCTGTTCGGCGACGTGCTCACCGCCGAGGTTCGCGCGGAACTGCTGGACGCTCTCGGCTCGGTCGGCGCCAAGGGCAAGCCCGAGGAACTCACCCGGGTGCCCGCGCCCGCCGCACTGGCCGACGTCACCAGTGTGCTCGCCGTCGGACTCGGCGCGGCCGACAAGGTCGACGCCGAACAGGTACGCCGCAGCGCCGGTGTGGCCGGGCGCGCGCTCAGCGGCACCGAACTCGTCGCCACCACCCTGTCCGGCATCGATCTCGGTGCGGCGGCCGAAGGGTTCTACCTCGGCGCGTACACCTTCTCGTCGTTCAAGTCCAAGAGCGCGCCCAAGCCGGACGAGCGCCCGGTGGTCCGGCTCGAATTGCTGGTGCCCGGACCGGAATTCGGCACGCTCGAGCTACTGCGCGCACAGCTGGTCGCCGAAGCGATTGCCACCGCACGCGATTTCGTCAACACTCCGCCGAGCGCGCTCTACCCCGCCGAGTTCGCCGAGCGGGCCCGGATCCTCGCCGTCGGGGCCGGCCTCGAGGTCGAGGTGCTCGACGAGAACGCGCTCGCCGCGGCAGGCTACGGCGGCATCATCGGCGTCGGCCAGGGTTCCTCGCGTCCGCCGCGCCTGATCCGGATCACCTACGCGGGCGGCCCGAAGAAGATCGCGCTCGTCGGTAAGGGCATCACCTTCGACACCGGCGGCATCTCGATCAAGCCCGCCGCCAACATGGAGAACATGACCTCCGACATGGCGGGCGCCGCGGCGGTCATCGCCACCGTGCTACTGGCCGCGCGGCTCGGCCTGCCGGTCACCGTGACCGCGACCGTCCCGATGGCGGAGAACATGCCCTCGGCTACCGCGCAGCGCCCCGGCGACGTGCTCACCCAGTACGGCGGCACCACCGTCGAGGTCATCAACACCGACGCCGAGGGCCGTCTCATCCTGGCCGACGCGATCGTGCGCGCGATCGAGGACGAGCCCGACTACCTGATCGATGTCGCCACCCTCACCGGTGCGCAGATGGTCGCGCTCGGCACGCGCACCCCGGGCGTGATGGGCACCGACGAGTTCCGCGACCGCGTCGCCGCGATCTCGCGCTCGGTCGGCGAGAACGGCTGGGCGATGCCGCTTCCCGCGGAGCTGCGCGCCGACCTCAACTCCAAGGTCGCCGACCTGGCCAATGTCGCGCCGCACCGCTGGGGCGGAATGCTCTCGGCCGCACTGTTCCTCAAGGACTTCGTGCCCGAGGGCGTGCAGTGGGCCCACCTGGACGTCGCGGGTCCGGCCTACAACACGGGCGGCCCGTTCGGCTACATCGGCAAGGGCGGTACCGGCGTCCCGGTGCGCACGCTCATCACCGTGATCGAGGAGATCGGCGCGGAGTAGTCACTCCCCCAACTCGGCTTCGCGAGCCCGCCGCTCCTCGATGCGGCGGCGGGCATCGAAGTCGCGCATGCGTTGCGGGTAGCCGGTGCGGTTCACGTCGTAGACGGGGACCTTCAACGCGCCGGCCAACCGCCGCGCGCCCTTCTCGCCGACGATGCGACGGGTCCACTCACCGTCCGCGGCCACCAGCACTGCTGTGACATCAGTCACAGTAGTTTTGGGTTCGACGAAAGCTTCGACGCCGCGCCGCGTCCGCGCCCAGTCCGCCAAGGCGCTCACTTCCGACGCGGTCTCGCGAGCGCCTGACCTGCTCGCACCGCGCCCACCACGGAAACGATCCAGCAAACCCATCCGGCTCGACCTCCTACATTCCGGCGGAATTCTGCTCACCGCCGTACATTCCATGGTGCCAGCTTCGCCCGGATCGCCGCCCTGCGCTACACCCGCGACGGACGAGTGCAAGGATGGTTGCCGGAACAAGAACCAACGTTTCCCGGGTGCTCCGCCGAGACCGGTGGGGTGGACGAAAGCCGCGACCCGCGACGGATGTCCGCCGGGTACACACTCAGAGGAGTCAGAGGACATGGCCTTCTCCGTCCAGATGCCAGCCCTTGGTGAGAGCGTCACCGAGGGCACGGTGACCAGGTGGCTGAAGCAGGAAGGAGACACGGTCGAGGTCGACGAACCGCTGCTCGAAGTCTCCACCGACAAGGTCGACACCGAGATCCCGTCGCCGACCGCGGGCGTGCTCTCCAAGATCGTCGCCCAGGAAGACGACATCGTCGAGGTCGGCGGTGAGCTCGGCGTGATCAGCGATGCCGGCGAGACCCCCGCCACCGCTCCTGAGCCTGCTGCCGCACCCGCCGCGCCTGAGCCGGCCCCCGAACCCGCGCCCGCGCCCGCCGCGCAGGCACCTGCCGCCGAGGCCCCCGCCCCGGCCGCCGCGCCTGCCGCGTCCGCTGCTTCCGGCACGCCCGTGAAGATGCCCGAACTGGGCGAGTCGGTCACCGAAGGCACTGTGACCCGCTGGCTCAAGGCCGTGGGTGACACCGTCGCCGTCGACGAGCCGCTGCTCGAGGTGTCCACCGACAAGGTCGACACCGAGATCCCGTCGCCGGTCGCGGGCACGCTGCTCGAGATCACGGCGCAGGAAGACGACGTCATCGATGTGGGTGGTCAGCTGGGTGTGATCGGTAGCGGCCAGCCCGCGGCCGCCGCGCCCGCACCGGCTCCCGCCCCGGCACCTGAGCCCGCCCCGGCGGCTGAACCTGCCCCGGCACCCGCGCCTGCGCCCGCCGCCGCGGCCCCGGCACCCGCGCCGAAGCCCGCTCCGGCACCGGCTCCCAAGCCCGCTCCGGCACCCGCGCCTGCCGCGGCCGCTCCTGCCCCGGCGTCGTCCAACGGCAGCACCCCGTACGTGACCCCGCTGGTCCGCAAGCTGGCCGACGAGAACAACGTCGACCTGTCGACCCTCACCGGTTCCGGTGTCGGCGGCCGCATCCGCAAGCAGGACGTGCTCGCCGCCGCCGAGGCCAAGAACGCGCCCGCCGCCGCTCCGGCTCCGGCCGCTGCCGCCGCACCCGCGCCCGCGGCCAAGCAGTCCGCCGCCCCGAAGCTGGCCGCCCTCGTCGGCACCACGCAGAAGGCCAGCCGGATCCGCCAGATCACCGCGACCAAGACACTCGAATCGCTGCAGAGCACCGCGCAGCTGACCCAGGTCCACGAGGCCGACGTCACCAAGATCGCGCATCTGCGTCAGCTCGCCAAGGCCTCGTTCAAGGCGCGCGAGGGCGTCAACCTGACGTACCTGCCGTTCTTCGCGAAGGCCGTCGTCGAGGCGCTCGGTGTGCACCCGAACGTGAACGCGTCCTACAACGCGGACACCAAGGAGATCACCTACCACGCGTCGGTGCACCTGGGGATCGCGGTCGACACCGAGCAGGGTCTGCTCTCGCCGGTCATCCACAACGCCAGCGACCTGTCGCTGGCCGGCTTGGCCCGCGCGATCGCCGACATCGCCAACCGCGCGCGCACCGGTGGGCTCAAGCCCGACGAGCTGTCCGGTGGCACCTTCACGATCACCAACATCGGTAGCGAGGGCGCGCTCTTCGACACCCCGATCCTGGTCCCGCCGCAGGCGGCCATGCTGGGCACCGGCGCGATCGTGAAGCGCCCGGTGGTGGTGACCGACGAGGCCGGTGGCGAGTCCATCGGCGTGCGCTCGATGGTGTACCTGCCGCTCACCTACGATCACCGTCTCATCGACGGTGCCGACGCGGGCCGGTTCGTCTCCACCATCAAGCACCGGCTGGAAGATTCGGCGTTCGAGGCCGATCTCGGCCTGTAGTCGAGGAATTCATGAAGGTGGTCATCGCCGGTTCGTCCGGCCTGATCGGGACGGCGCTCGTCGCGGCACTGCGCCGCGACGGGCACCAGGTCTCCCGCCTGGTGCGGCGCACTCCCGCCGCACCGGACGAATTCGCGTGGGATCCCGCGCGCGCCCAGCTCGACGAGCGGGCGTTGCGCGGGGCCGACGCGGTCGTGAACCTGTGCGGTGCCGGCATCGCCGACCGTCGCTGGGACGGCGGCTACAAGCAGTTGCTGCGTGACAGCCGCATCACTCCCACCGATGTCCTGGCCACCGCGGTGGCCGCCACCGGTGTGCCGACGCTGGTCAACGCCAGCGGCTCGCACTACTACGGCGGCGGGACCGGTGACGCGATCGTCGACGAGACTTCGCCCGCCGGTACGGATTTCCTGGCCACCCTGTGCCGGGACTGGGAAGCCGCCACCGAACCGGCCGCCGAAGCGGGCGCGCGCATCGTGCTGCTGCGCAGTGCCGTGGTGCTGGCCCGCAACGGCGGCATGCTCGGCAAGTTGCACCCGCTGTACTGGGCCGGTCTGGGCGGACGCCTCGGCAGCGGCCGCCAGTACCTCCCGTGGATCTCCCTCGACGACGAGGTCGGCGCGATCGTCTTCGCGCTCACTCACCCCGAGCTCTCCGGCCCGATCAATGTCGCAGGCCCCGCCCCCGTCACCAACGCGGAATTCAACCGCGCCTTCGGCCGCGCACTACGCCGGCCGACCCCGTTCATCGTCCCCGGTTTCGCCCTGCAAGCCCTGGTCGGCGAGCTGGCCGACTCGATCCTGCACGGCCCACGCGCCATCCCCGCGGTGCTGGAAGAGGCCGGGTACACCTACCAGCACCCGACCATCGGCGCCGCGCTGGCCGTCGCTGTCGGCAGAGGGTGAGCCGATGCTGATCCGCGACGCCGACAAGGCCGACCTCCCCGCCGTCCTCGCCATCCACAACACCAACATCGCCGAGTCGACCGCGATCTGGGACACCGACGAAGTGGACCTGGACGACCGCCTCACCTGGTTCGCCACCCGTACCGATGCCGCCATGCCGATCCTGATCGCCGAAATCGACGGCGAGGTGGCCGGCTACGCCTCCTACGGCCAGTGGCGTCCCAAGTCCGGCTACCGCTTCACCGTCGAGAACTCGGTCTACGTCGACAGCGGTTTCCAGCGCCGCGGCGTAGCCACCACCCTGCTCACCGAATTGATCGCGCGCGCCATCGATTCCGGTCGCGTGCACGCCATGATCGCCGCCATCGAGTCCACCAACAGCGCGTCGATAGTCCTGCACGAACGCTTCGGTTTCCACACCGTCGGTGAACTCCCCGAGGTCGGCTACAAATTCGGCCGCTGGATGGACCTGACTCTGATGCAGCGCAACTTCCCGGTCGAACCCTGAGACCCTCTTTGGCCGCACCGGACCCCCGGCGTAACGTCAGAACGGTGAACGACACGCGCCCCACCGCGTCCGCTCGATTCGATACGACCCCGATCGTGGTCGAGGATCTCGGACTCATCGACTATCACGCCGCCTGGGAACTGCAACGGCAGACCGCCGATCAGCGCGCCGCAGGCGAAGGTTCCGACCGGCTGTTCGTGCTCGAGCACCCGTCGGTCTACACCGCGGGCCGCCGCACCGAGACCGAGGATCTGCCGATCGACGGCAGCCCGGTGGTGCAGGTCGACCGCGGCGGCAAGATCACCTGGCACGGGCCCGGCCAGCTGGTCGGCTATCCGATCATCCGCCTCGCCGAGCCCGTCGATGTCGTCCACTACGTCCGGCGCCTGGAAGAGGCCCTGATCCAGGTCGTGTCCGGGCTCGGCATCACCTGCGGCCGCATCGACGGCCGCTCCGGGGTGTGGCTGCCCGCCAACGAACTGCTCGCCGAGCGCAAGATCGCCGCGATCGGGGTGCGCGTGCAGCGCGGTGTCGCCCTGCACGGCATCTCCCTGAACTGCAATTCCGCCCTCGACGGCTTCCAGGCGATCGTGCCCTGCGGCATCAAGGACGCCGGCGTCACCACGCTGACCCGCGAACTCGGCCGCGAAGTCACCGTCGCCGAGCTCAAGCCCCTCGTGGCCGCCGCGATTGTTGCCGCGCTCGACGGTGAAATTCCCGTTCAGCCCCATGACATTGATCGCACCACCGCCCCGGCGAACGCACAGGCCCCGAGCGTAGAGTCGGTCCGGTGACTTCCGTCGACGCCTCTGCCCCCGCCGGACGCAAGCTGCTGCGCATCGAAGCGCGCAACGCGGAGACACCGATCGAACGCAAACCCAAGTGGATTCGCACCCGCGCCACCATGGGCCCCGAATACACCGAGCTCAAGAGCCTGGTGAAGTCCGAGGGCCTGCACACCGTCTGCGAAGAAGCGGGCTGCCCCAACATCTTCGAATGCTGGGAAGACCGCGAGGCCACCTTCCTCATCGGCGGTGAGCAGTGCACCCGCCGCTGCGATTTCTGCCAGATCGACACCGGCAAGCCCGCCGCCCTCGACCGCGACGAGCCCCGCCGCGTCGCCGAGAGCGTCCAGTCGATGGGCCTGCGCTACTCCACCATCACCGGCGTCGCCCGCGACGACCTCGACGACGGCGGCGCGTGGCTCTACGCCGAGACCGTGCGTGCCATCAAGGCGAGCAACCCGGCTACCGGCGTCGAACTCCTCATCCCCGACTTCAACGCCGACCCGGCCCAGCTCGCTGAGGTCTTCTCCTCGCGCCCCGAGGTCCTCGCGCACAACCTGGAAACGGTGCCGCGCATCTTCAAGCGCATCCGCCCCGCCTTCCGCTACGAGCGCTCCCTCGCCGTGATCACCGCCGCCCGCGAGGCGGGTCTGGTCACCAAGTCCAATCTCATCCTCGGCATGGGCGAAACCCCCGAAGAGGTCACCGAGGCGATGCGCGACCTGCACGAAGCGGGTTGCGACATCCTCACCATCACCCAGTACCTGCGTCCGAGCCCCCGCCACCACCCGGTCGACCGCTGGGTGAAGCCGGAGGAATTCGTCGAGCATTCCAAGGTCGCCGAAGAACTCGGCTTCGCCGGTGTGATGGCCGGCCCGCTGGTGCGCTCCTCGTACCGGGCAGGCCGTCTCTACGCCCAGGCGATGGCCCACCACGGCCGCGAGATCCCCGAAGCGATGGCCCACCTCGCCAAGGAAGGCACTGCCTCCCAGGAAGCCAGCTCGGTCCTGGCCCGCTTCGGCAGCTGACCTAGACTAAGGGTCCCCTCACCCCCTCGGAAGGACCCATGTCGAAGTTCGAGAACGTCTCCGTCAGCAAGAAGGCCAACGTCTACTTCGACGGCAAGTGCGTCAGCTACAGCCTCGAGTTGCCCGATGGCGCCTCGGTGTCGGTCGGCGTGATCCAGCCGTCGTCGCTCACCTTCTCCACCAATGCTCCGGAGATCATGGAGCTGGTCGCGGGTGAGGCCAACGTGACCTTGGCCGGTACGACCGAGCCCATCACCTACCGTGCGGGCGAGTCGTTCAAGGTCCCCGGCGACAGCTCGTTCGACATCGAGGTCGTCGACACCCTGCACTACGTCTGCTACTACGGCTGACGAACCGGAGCCGGGGCGACCAGATCGGTCGCCCCGGTTCGCCGGATCTACTTCACCAGGAACTCGTCCTTGTACAGCCGGTTGGGCCGCGGGGCCGTGGCCTCGCTCAATTCCACCTGAAAGTCACTCTCGCGCTTGGTCCTCGGTCGGTAGCTGCCACCGAAGGTGACCATCACCGACCCACCGACACCGGTCGTCCCGCGAGCCGACGTCGTTTCCCGGCCGGCGTTGAACACCGTCGCCACATCGCGGCCGTCGTTGCCGACCGCGATCTTGCCGTCATGGAAGAACTGCACGAACGTCCCGTTGTCCGCGCCGACGGTGGCAGCCACCGTGTGACCCTTCTCAGGGTCGAGCTCGAACTCCGCGTCACACTGCTGGCGCCGATCCACGGGGCCGGGCTCACCGAGGGTGCGCCCGATGCCGAGCAGCACGGTCTCGCCGAGGGCGTTGTGCCGCACGCGAGCTTCTTCGGTCCACAAATGGGTGGTCGACCAGACCTTCACGCGCCCGTCATCGAAAAGCGACACCCGGTCGTCGGTGCCGTTGCTGATCAGATATTTCGCACTGTTGGGGGCCATACCTTCCATCTTCCTCGCTTTCGCGCGCCGAAATCACCCGTTCGGGCGAGTAGATCGCCCGTAACGCTCTGCGCGCCAGGTCAGAAGCTTTTGTGCGGTACGCCGACGGTGAGACCGCCGTCCACTACGAACTCCGCGCCGGTCGAATACGAGGACTCGTCGGAGGCCAGATACGCCACCAGCGCCGACACCTCATCCGGCTCGGCCGCCCGCGCGAGCGGAATCTGCAGGAAGTCCGCCGGAATCCCCTCGGTCATCGGCGTGGAAATCAGGCCCGGATGCACCGAGTTCACCCGAATTCCCTGCGGCGCGAGCTCCAGCGCCGCCGACTTGGTGAGCCCACGCACCGCGAACTTCGTCGCCGTGTACCCGTGCAGACCAGGACTCCCCCGCATCCCCTCGACCGAGGAGATGTTCACGATCGACCCGCCACCGGCTTCCTTCATCGCCGGAACGGCCGCCTGCATCCCGAGGAACGTCCCGGTCAGATTGATATCGATGATCCGCTGCCACTCGTCCAACGCGAAGTCCACCAGCAGATTCCCATTGACGATCCCCGCATTGTTCACCAGCACATGCAGCCCACCGAACTCCTCGACCGCGGCAGCCACGATCCCCACCCACTGCTCCGGCTCACGAACATCGAGATGCCGATAGGCCACCGCGTCCCCGAGTTCCTTTGCCACCGTGGCGCCTTCGTCATCGAGCACGTCCCCGATCACCACCGAGGCCCCCTCGGCGACGAACCGCCGAGCATGCGCCGCCCCCATCCCGCGCGCACCACCACTGATCACCGCAACCTTGCCGGCCAACCGTCCCATATCCGCATACTCCTTCGTAGAAACCGAACCTCCTCACACCGTAGGAGGACAGCCCACCCGACGGACAGTATTGCTAGAACGCGTTCCAATTTCGCTTCCTGCGCGGACGATCCCGGCGAGCGCCACGACCGGAAACAGAAACAGCCAGAGGTTGGGAATCCACCACATCAGGCTGCACTCGCCCCGAATCACGTAGAAGTTCAGCGCCATCAGCCCTGCGGCGGAGGTCAGCGACAACGACACGATGATCAGCGGGATCGAGTAGGCCGAGCGCCTGCCGAGCGCGAGCCCGGCCAGCCCCAACCCGATCGCCGCGGCATCGAGTCCGAGAAACGACCAGTTCCACTGCTGGAGAAACTCATCCGACCCGACACTGATCAGCCCCAGCGCGGTGACGACCCAGTAGGCGAGGAAGCCCAGGTCGGTCACCAACATCACTCGCTTCACCACTCGCAGTTTTTGCATAACCACGGTTACATAATACCGGGTATGTAAATTCTCGTGTCAATGCCGAAAATCGTCGATCACGAAGAGCGTCGCCGCGCGATCAGCGCTGCGGCGTGCCAGGTCATCGCCACCAAAGGCTTGGCGCACACCACCGTCCGCGACATCGCGGCCGAGGCCGGATGCACCACCGGCATGGTCGTGCACTACTTCGCGGACAAACGCGCTGTGCTGCGAGCGGCGCTCGGCGCGGCATCCACCGCTGTCGCAGACCGTGTGACCCGCATGGCCCCCGAGTCCGCCGATCTGTACGAGCTACTGAGCCAGTGCCTGCCGATGGACCGAACCCGTCGCGTCGAATGGCAGGTGTGGATCGCCTTCTGGGACTGGGCCGCCCACGACCCCGAGCTCGCCGGCGAACAACGCGCGCGTTACCGAGCCTGGCGCGAGGCACTCGAACTGGTCCTGACCTCCGTCGGCTACCGGCCGGGCCCCGACCTCGGCAACGCGGCCGAGTCCCTCACGATCCTCATCGACGGTATCGGCATCCAGGCAGTCTTCGACCCTGAACGATTCCCCCCGAAACGTCAGCTGGAACTCCTGCGAAACCAGGCCGAACCGATTCTGGCCGAGCTCGCGACGGAATCCTGAATTCGCGCGATCAGCAGGCGATGTTGGTCGCGCCCGACGACTCGAACGAAATGTGCACGTGGTCATAGTGGTTCTGCGTCGGGCTGCCGCGATCCTCCATGTAGGACCAGCCGTTGCCATCGTTGTATCGCTGCTGCCAGATCACGTAGGTGACACCGAAGCGCGCCTTGTTGGCCAGCACGAAGTCGGCGATGGTATTGCCCAGGGCAAGGTTGCCCGTCATCACGTCGAGTGCTTGCCCCGCGCCATGGTCACCGTCATAGCGACCGTGCGCACCACCGATGTCGGAGACCCCGAACATCTTCTGCAGCAGGTTACCGACCTGCGCCACATGCGGCAGAGTCCCGTTGAACTCCGTCCCGCACAACACCTTCACCTTCAGTGCCGACAACGCCGCCATCTCGTCATCCGCCCGAACGATCGGCCCCGGCTGCGGCGCATCGTGCGTCGGCGCGGCGGCGATCGGGTCGAGCTCGATGGCCGACGTCGACAGCGGTTCGACCGAAGCCACCGCCTCGACCTGCGCACCCGGCCGCATCACCATCATCAACATGCCGGGAACAGTCGCCGCGAGACTGCATACGGCCAGCGGCAGCCGACTCTTGGGAGCCGACGGTTTGCGATGCGAAGCAGTCACGTTGTCTATCACCAGTCATTGTCGAGAGCAGGTCACCGTAAGATTACGAAATGGTCGCGGAAAAGTCACGCCCAGATACGCACCAACAGTTGGACCAGCATCTATCACCCAGCGCGATCCCGCAATCCTTTCGCCGCGTGTCGTTACAAAGACGGCCTGTCGCGATGATCGGCGCAGTGGTTTCGCACCTCTCCGGGACCAACCCGTCAAGGATCGGCATCGCGAGGTCCTCCGCGATCCCGCGTCTGCGTGGAAACCCTTCGATCCCACCATCTGGGAGCCGGATTCTGTAGTCGGGTCGAACTGCCGACGCGCGCTATCGGCTTGTTCGCCGGGCAGCGGTCCAGCGCACTCGGACTGCATCCGTCCACCCACCGGCTGCCGGACATACCACCTCTGACGAGCACCGCACCGAATGTCGGTGCCCCTTGCTACTTTTCGTGCATTCGATCTCCACGAGCTCAGCGAGGACGCATGACCGCCGAAACCACCTATCTCGAACTGTCCGACGACGCGGGCTCCTCGCACAAGTTCTACGAGGTAGTCGTCACCGGAACGAACGTCAACATCCGCTACGGACGCATCGGCGAGCAAGGTCAGTCCAAAGCGAGCTCCTTCGCCACCGAGGATAAGGCGAAGTCGGCCGCGCAGAAAAAGATCGGCGAGAAGGTTCGCAAGGGCTACGCCCCCGCCGTCATGGGCGCGCGCGAACGCCGCACCGTCACCCGCCGCAGCATCACCAGCCAGCGCTCCACCGCGAAGTCGGCCCCCGTGCTGTGGCGTTTCGATTCCGGCGCCGCCGCCTTCGGCATCTTCGTCGACGAGCAGCGCTGCTGGGTCGGCAACGAGGACGGCGAGGTCTTCACCCTCTCCCCCGCCGGCGTCGTCACCAACAGCTACAGACTGCCCGACGCGGTCAAATGCATCGTCGCCGACGACTTCTGGATCTACGCGGGCTGCGACGACGGCCGCGTCTACGACCTGTCCGGCAAAGTCCCCCGCGCCGCCTACGACGTCTCCGCCGACGACGTCTACTGGCTCGACATCCACGACGGCATCCTCGCCGCCTCCGACTCCGCGGGCGGCCTGACCGTCATCGACCACGAAGAGGAATCCCTCTGGTCGGCCCGCAGCAAGGGCAACTCCGGCTGGATGGTCCGCGTCGACCCCACCGGCGTCTACCACGGCCACAGCGCCGGCGTCACCAAGTACCACCTGGAAACCGGTCGCTCCCAGTGGAATTCGTCCACCCGCGGCGCGGTCCTGTTCGGCTGGCAGGAATCCGACACCGTCTACGCGGGCACCTCCCACAACCAGGTCGAGGAAATCACCAAGCAGGGCACCGCCACCCGCACCTACCAGTGCGACGCCGCCGTCTTCTCCTGCGCCGCCTCCCCCGACGGCCGCTATGTCTTCGCCGGCGACTCCCACTCCTCGGTCTACTGCTTCGACGCAACCGGCACCCGCCTGTGGAAACTCGCCACCGGCTGCGGCTCCGCCTACTCCATGCAGTACCACGACGAGAAGCTCTACCTGGTCACCACCTCCGGCGCCCTGTCCTGCCTAGACGTCAGCGAATCCGCCATCCGCGACGCCGACCAGGGCGTCCTCCCCACCACCCGCTCGGTGAAAGCCCCCGAATTCTCCGCCGTAGCCCCCAGCACCACCCTCGAACTCACCACCGACGTCGGCACGGGCGTCATCGTCGAATGCCTCCAACACGGCGACTCCCTCCGCGTCCACGTCATCTCCCCCGGCTACGACCCCGGCTGGAACGTCCAATTCCCCCGCGACATCCGCCTAGCCGGCGCCCGCTACGTCGTCGACGCCGTCTCAGAATCCGCCCGCGGCGGTTTCTACCGAGTCCGCGGCGACATCCGCCGCCTGGGCTGAGTCCCCCAGCGGCCCAACCCCGACAGGTCACCACCCATCCCATCGACTAGCCGACGACGGTGACCTGGACTCCGATCACCGCATCGGAACACACGCCCGACGTCGCAGCCTCACCGCCAGCCACGAACGACTACCGTCCGCCAGTCACGAGATGACGGCCGTGGCCGGCGGCGGGCTGTGTAGTCGGACCGGTCAGCTATTACGCCGAGTGCCGATGCCGCAGGTTGTGTCCGGTCTCGTGTCGCGTGTCTCAGTCTTCGTCCGGGCTCAATGCCGCCAGAGTGACGAAGATCGGCACCCCCGGTTCCGCCGTGATCCCCCGCCCGCGCAGAAACGCATCGATCATCCCCCACACCAATTCGTGCACCCTGCTGACGAATTCTGCGGAATCCGGTTTCGCGTCACTCAGCCACAGATCGGTCAGCACGATCATCACACCGACGATCGCCCGCGCCAGATATTCGATTCCCTCGGCATCCAGGGGAATCGAGTCCGCCACCGCCCGAGCCCTTTCCGCGAAGCGACCCGCCACCGCACTGGCGAGGTCGTACTGGCCTGTCGCGCCCTCACGATTCGCACTAGTCTGCGTCAGGAAACGGAAAACATTGGGGTGGGCCAGAATTCCGACGGCATAGTCAGAGAGCGCGCGATCGATAGCGACGCTGGGCGGCTGCAACAGCAGGGTCAGATCGGTTCCCGTCGCGGCGAACGCGGAGTCGGCGAATCGAGCACCGATGGCCGCATAGAGGTCACCTTTGTCGGTGAACTGCCGATACAGCCGCGGCTTCGTGATCCCGGCCTCGACCGCGAAAGCATCCATACTCGGATGAGGCCCGTCTCGATCGAGCACCCGAATCGCGGCGTCGACGATGACATCCCGGCTCACCGGCGGAGGTCGTCGACTGGCGCGGGTCACGGTCGAGAACGATACACGTACCAGCAGTACGATCGGGTTTTTCCACACAACACAGGTGAACTGCTCTTTACAGAACGCACCGCGTACCGGCAGTATCGTTGTCCGTACCGGCAGTACGAACTTCCGGACATCGCATCGAAGGAGACAGTCCGTGTCGGATGCCCTGCGCCAACTCACCGCAACACTCGGCGCCCCACCGCCACCCGACTTCGCCACCCTCACCCCCGACGAGCTGGCCCTCCTCGACACCTACGTCCGCGCCGCCCTCGACCACCGCAAGGCCGCCCTCGACGGCGCCCTCGACTCCGGCATGCGCCTCATCCCCCGCCTGGCCCGCCCCGCCGTGAAGAAGGTGCTCGGACTATGACCGCGACCCACCACACCACCGTCGAACTCACCAAACTGGCCCGCGTCCTCAACCGCGACCCCGCCGACCTGGCCTTCATCGCCACCCTCCCACCCGCGGCCCTCCGCGAATTCCGCGACCAGATCACCGATCTCACCGCCCGCCGCGAAGCCCGCCGCATGCAGCGAGTCGGCGCCGCCGCCAAACTGGTCCCCGCCCCCATCGCCGCCAAGATCACCGAAGCCGCCTTCGGCCCCGTCCTCGCCGCCGCACTCGCCGGCTCCGTCGACCCATCCCGCGCCGTAGCCATCGCCAGCGCCCTCTCCCCCAGTTTCCTGGCCGACGCCACCCTCACCCTCGACCCCCGCCGAGCGGTCGAACTGATCGCCCAGGTACCCGGCCCGATGGCCGCAGCCGTCGCCAGCGAATTGATCAGCCGCGGCGACTACCTGACAATGGGCAACCTCGCAGGCTCAGTCCCCGACTCGGTCCTCCGCGCAGCCCTCCCCCACGCCTCCGACCTCGACATCCTCCAGGTCGGCTACTACCTCGAGGAAACCTCAGCAGCCGACCGCCTCCTCACCATCGTCACCGACCGAGTCCCCGGCGTCATCCGCGCAACCCACGACGCAGGCGAATGGCCCAAAGCAATCACCCTGCTAGCCCTCCTCGGCCCCACCGAACGCTCAAAACTGGCAGATGTCGTAGCCGCCCAAGACGACGAAGTCATCGACGGCCTGATCGCCGCAGTAGAAGAAGTCGACGCCTGGGACACCCTCCTCCCCGTAGCAGCAGGCATGTCCCCGCAACCCCTACAACGCCTGGCCCAACGCCCAGCCATGCAAAACCCCACCCTCCTCACCAAAATCGCCAACCTAGCCCTGACCCAAAACCTCTGGCTCTCCCTGCTCCCCCTAGCCACCCACCTCTCCCCCACCCAACTCCACACCGTCGCCGCCCGAGTAGCCACCGAACCCGACGACTCCCTGACCACCCTCATAGAGCAAGCCCACGCCGAAAGTCATTGGCCCACCCTCCTGCCAGTAGCCCTCGCCCTCTCCGACCCGGACCGCAAACGCCTGGCTTCCCTCCCGGTAATGCACCGCCCCGCCTACCTCACCGCCGCCATCGAAGCCACCGCCACCCACAACCTCTGGCCCGAAGCCCTCCCCCTCCTCAACGACCTCCCCATCACCACGCACGACACGCTCGCGACCACCATAAACACCCTCACCGACAACGAATTCCGAGCCGCGGTCCAAGCTGCCCCCACAGCCGATTGCGCCACAACCCTGATACAAATCCTTCTCCGCCAGGACCTCGCCGCTCGATCCCGCTCCCTCACCCTCCTCAACGAAGCCGACAACCTGGAAACCCTTGTAGGCACCATCACCACGCAAGTTCCCGCCATCTGGCAAGGCTTGTCCGGCATCCGCACAGAAATCCCCGAACAACTTCGCAACCTGCTCGTCGCACAAGCAACTCGATGCGGTCAACCAGAACTCGCGGACAAGCTGACGGCCAGCTGATCGTCCAGAGACCTATCAGCATCCTTGCGACGAATAAGTCGTGATGGATGGCTGTGCGGGATATGTATTGCGGGACAGCATGTTCCGAATCGAGCAGAGCCGGAGAGCATGGGGTTGAGCGATAGCCTGGTCATCGCGGTCGGGCAATCAGGGTTGTCGGCGTGGGAAAAGGAGTCGGATAGGGAACATGCTCGCCCGGACCCGGCAGCCCGGACCTACGCAGCCGTTGTGTCGCGGCAGTAGTCTCCTCCGCGCCGGTGATGGTCAGCTGTGTGCGTGCCGCATCAATCGCGGACTCGATGGCCGAAGTGCACCAAGATCAACGACGAGGGGCTGCCCGCCATTGATCCGCGCTACCTGCTGGAATTTCTACTGAGTCGAGCCACCACAGCACGAATCGGACAACCGCTTCGGCCCACATCGCACCGACCATCAGCGCTGCAGCCTGGCCGACCTCGCCGTGCCTATCCCTTCGCTGGTAGAACAACAGTCGATCGTCACCACGTTGGTCGACCGGGAATCGCGCATCGAGTCCCTGCGGGCGGCGCTCCACTCGAAGGAGAACGCTCGGTACATGCTCGCGGACGGGCTACTCGGTAGCGAACTCGCGATGGACGAAGGCAGCAACCGAGCGACGGGTCCGACAAGGATTGAGTCAGCTTCCGCTACCCGGCGCCTTGCCCCACAACAACTTTCGCGTTTTCAGGAGCGTCTGCCACCAAGTTGATGTGGGCATTGACAAGTACCGACCGAGTAGCTGGACGACCAATCGTCCGATCCGGAGGGTCAGCCATCGTGGACCGGCTCCGGGTTGTCGACTGGCTCCTTTCGACTCCTCGCCGAGCCAGATTCACTGTCGCCGAGGCGAATAGGATCCGAGCCACTCGGCGCAGCGCCCTGGTCCATCTGTCAGGATGTGAGTACGGGCACGTGCAGTAGGGGTCGATGCTCGTTGCAGGATTTCTGCAAGTTCGGGATCACGGGCCGATGGCCGTCAGGAGGGATGAGATTGACCAGCGCACACGGCGAAGTCACCATGCCGACCCAGGTTCGCCAGGTCGATCGGGCACTCCGGGATATCTATATCGACTCCGCGCTATTGGATATCAGCGATCTCGACGGTCGGCCACCCTCGGAGGTCGAACCGCGCGCGCTGTCACGCGCGCTCACCGCCCAGGCCGTCAGGGTCGTCACCGGATTCAGTCACCACGAGGCCGCCCTCACAGTGATCGACGGGGCGTCCGACCAGGGCATCGACGCGATCGCGGTGGTCGATGGCACGGACCCGCACATTTACCTCGTCCAGGCGAAATGGAGCAAGGCAGGTAAAGCACACAGCGATCGTTCGGCGGTCATGGAGTTGCTGGCGGGGTTGCGGCTGATCGACGATGGCGACTTCGAGCCGTTCAACCCCCGCGGCCGCGCACTCGCCGCACACGCCCACGCTGAGATGAACCGGCGGCCGGTTCCTGTTACTCAAGTCATTGTGCTGATGCGGGCCGACGAGGTAACAGCCGGCTTTACCGACGCGTTGGTCAATGGAGAGAAAGAGTTCAATCGACACGGCAACGTCCTCGACCATCGGATCATCCTTGCCCGCGAGGTGTGGGAGTCGATCCGAAACGATCTGACACCGCCGCCGGTGAATCTGGACGTGGAGCTGTTCCCGTGGTTCGAGATCGGATCGCCGCATCCGTCCTTCCATGGCGTGGTGAACGCCGCAGATATCGCTCGCTGGGTCGAAACCGGATCAGACCTCTTCAGCGCTAACATTCGAAATCCTCTCGGTCGGACACCCATCAACAATGAGTTGATCACGACATTGACTGAGGAGCCCGCAAACTTCTGGTACTTCAACAACGGCGTCACGGTGCTCTGCGAGGAAGTCGAACGAACCGCACACAACATGCGATCACCGCATAATCGGCCACTGTCACTGATGCTGCGTGGAGCAAGCGTCGTCAACGGCGCGCAAACCGTGAAGTCGATTGCAGAAGCTGTTCGCCACGACGATGCGGCCGGAGAGGCGCAGGTCAGCGTGCGCATCATCGTTACCGGCGCGGCGAAAGATTTCGCCAAGCGAACAACGCAGGCGACCAACCGTCAGAACCGGGTCGAGGCACGCGACTTCATCGCTCTAGAGCCCCTGCACGCGGCAATCATGGAGGAGATGCGCGCCGAACTCGGACTCGAATACAGCGTGCGGCGGGGTGAACTCGAGCCGCCTGCGGACGCGGGCTGTTCAGTGGTGGAGGCAGCGTGCGCGCTGGCATGCGCTCACCCTGACAGTCAATACGCGGCGCGAATCGCGACGACGTTGGATGTGTTGTGGGAGCGCGGTTCTCAGGGCATTCACGATGTACTGTTCCGTCCGCGGCCCAGCGTCTACCAGTTGTGGAACGCGGTACTGATCCTGCGCGCCGTGCAGCGCACCTTGCATCAATTGCGAAGTCGTTTTGCGCGCCGTGGGGTGGTTCTGATGGATCACGGTATGTATCTGCTGACCCATCTCGTGTTCCGGAAACTCGACGCGGACGGATTCGATGAGGCCGATCCCGATCTGGCATGGTCCGCTCAGGCGATCGGACGAGTTCCAGACCTGGTGAAGCAGCTGGTTCCACAAGTGGCGACGACAATTGACGAGCGTTTCGGGGACCGTGCGCGCCTGCAGGCGGTGTGCTCGGACATCGACCGATGCAGAGAGATTGCTGAGTACGTTTTGTCCGGCGACACACCGTTCTCGGATGCGAAGGCACGTCAGTACCGCAGGAGCACCGCACCACGACCCCGCCGCCGCCCAAACGCCGTGACAGTGTTGATAGACAAGGGGATTCTGGCCGAGGGCACTGTACTCGTCCTGTCAGACAACTTCCCGGTGGAGACAGCGGCATTGGCGAGCTGGCTGGCTGCGGATCCCAAGCGCACACGGGCAACGTGGGTCGCGCACCGGCAGCGCCCCGTCCTGTGGGCGGCCGACGGCAACCAATACTCCCCGTCTGGTCTTATCGCGCACATGTGGGAGCTCGCCGAATGGACGGGTCGACCGGTCGCCAACCAAGGCACGACCCGGTGGATGACACAAAGCGGAGAAACCTTGGCGGATCTGGCTGGGCGGGTTCTCGACCAACTCGAGGATTCCACGGAAGACGCCGAGTAGTGACCTTTCCAACCACGCCTTACCGCCGGCGTTGGATGATTGCAGCAATCGCAGGTACTCGGTGATCCGATTTCGTCGACGTGGGAGGTCGAATGGAGTCCAGGTTTCGGCAGATGCGGCACCCTGAGCATCGAGCTGCCACCAAGGCGTTGGCACGCGAACCCCATGTCAACGAACTCAACAGCTATGTGGGTGAGCTCAGAAATCGGTATACGGAGCGGTTCGTTCCGCTTGTATCCCCTGAGTTCGGTGGAGTTCAGGCACGACTGATGTTATTGACGCTATCGCCCGGACGCCAGACTCGCGACGATGTCGCGCAAGGCTCTGGATTCCTGTCGGCCGACAACACCGACGTGGCGGCGGAGCGGATCTCAGCCGCGCTCGAATTTTCCGGAATCGACCGCCGCGACTGCGTCCCGTGGAATATATACCCCTGGTATGTCGGAAATTTCCGGAGTCACTCCGGTACCGAACAAGCGAGAATGCTCAGGGAAGGAGCAGATCTTTTGATTCAGGTGATCGCTCGGTTGCCCCGCCTGCGGTCAATCTTCATATTCGGCGACTTACCCCGACAAGCATGGGGCCACTTCGCGCAGCAGTACCCGCGAACCAATCGGATGCTACATAGGACCCACCATCGCAGTACCGGACCGGCTGGCTACATCGGTTCGCGGGAACAACAAGCGGTGTGGCAGCAACAGCTGCTCGACAAGATGGTTCGGGCGAAGAAGTCATTGGACCAGCGGTGAGCGATTTTCATCCTGCGTGGCCCGAGCACTGCTGTCCATCGAGTCCCTGCTGGTACGACGCTTCCTGGTCGGCCGCTCCACCTCCTCGAAGCCGAGGGAGTCCGATTCTCCCCAGACGGCCGCCCTGATTCGACCCAGCGCCTCAGCCCCGCCGAGCTGAAGCAGCTGCAGTCCAACCAAGTGCCGGTGTGAAGCGCCGCTCGAGACCGGAACAGTCACACTCGCCTCTCCTCAGAGCTCATCGAGCAACGCCGAAACCTGTGCGGACAATGGATTATCCGGGCCACGCAATACCAGCAGATCATCGCGCAGCGGCTGGAGTATCCGGCGCGCGTCGGCGGACGCACCGGCATCGAAGTACAGCTCACCGAGCGACAGCCGCATTTCCAGGGCAGCCTCGCTACAGTCGCCGCCCGCGGCGACGATATCGCTCAGCAGCTGGTTCATGACCGCGAAACCGCCGTCGATATCGCCGATCTGCATGCGACAACTCGCAGCCATCGAACGCATCTCCCACGCCGACTCGCTGAACCGGCCTTCCGTGCGCCGGTAGGCCTCGGCGAGCGATTCCAATTCTGTTCGAGCCCGGCGGTATTCGCCACCGAGAACCCACGCGCCGACCACCTTTCGGCGGAGCTCGAGCACATCGACGTGGTCGGCACCCCGAGCGTCGGCGGCACTGTTGATGACCGCTACCAAGGCATCCGCGGCCTGCGCGAAGCGGTCGGCCTCGACCAGTTCCTCGTATCGATGCAGGGCGGTGTCGATCGCAGTGCGCAGGTGCAGTGGTGTCAGCGGCGCGGTGATTTGCACGGGAGCGGCGGACAGTTGGGTCGGCTCGACCTGCGAGGTTTCCAGTGGGGCGTTGGGGCGGCGGAAGATCCGAGTGGGGTCGGGCAGTCCCGGGAGATACAGCTCACCGGGTGGGATCGGGGCTCCCGGCGCGGGCAGGAATGGCAGCAGGCGTTCATAGACCGCGTAGGCATCGGCAGGGCGGTCGCGCGGATCCTTGGCCACCAGGGCCAGCACCAGTCGCTCGAGGTCTATGGGAACATCGCCGCGGAATTCACGCAGGCCCAACGGAGCTACCTCGATGTGCATACGTTGCACCTCGTAGGGCGAATCGTGCTCGAAAAGTGGTTTTCCAACCACCATTTCATGCATAAGGCATCCCAGCGAGTACAGATCGGAGCGGGGCGTCACCGGGTGGTCGTGAATACGTTCCGGCGACATATAGCGCAGCGTGCCGATCTGCTGACCGGTTCGAGTGATCTTGGCCGCGCTCTGATCCAGAATGGCGGCGATCCCGAAGTCGATCACCTTCACCGAGCCGTCGCGGGTGAGGAGCACGTTGTCGGGTTTGAGGTCTCGGTGCACGACCGGTAAGGCATGCGCGTGCGAGAGCACGGTGGCGATCTGCGCCGTGACCGCCGCGACCCACGACAGTGGCAGCTGGGCATCGGGGTCGAGGTAGTCGCGCAGGGTGACACCATCGATCAATTCCATGACCAGGTAGACATTTTCGAACGAGGCATCGAGCACCGCGTCGTACACCTGCGGCACTCCGTGGTGCCTGATGCGGGCGGTGACCCGAGCTTCGCGGCGAAATCGCTCGGTGAACTCCTTGGCGAGTTCGCCGGTTTCCACCTGGTCCACCCGGATCCGTTTGATCGCGACCGGCCGGTCAAGCACGATGTCGTAGCCCCGCCACACCGCGCCCATGCCGCCCGAGCTGATCAGCGCGGTCAGCTCGTAGCGTTTGTCGATCAGTTCCCGCATCTAGTCCCCTGCTGCGTTATCGCGGCTCATGCCGCCCCTGTGTCACCATGTTGCCTTCTGATCATCCGCCACGCAGCCCGACCGAGTTGCCGATCGAGGGTCGCCTTGAATTTCGGGTCCGATTTGCTGAAGTACCGCTTACCGAGGTCCACCTGGGTGGCGTAGTTGTCGATCATCTTGTTCTCGAAGACTTCCTCGAACTTGCCTTGGAAGTCTTCTTCGTTGCTGTTGGCGAGGGCCGCGAGCTGCAGGTCGGGGTCGTCGAGCGCCTGCTGGAACGGTGCAGCGACGTCGGCCTCGGTGAATTCGGTGCCGAATCGCTCGTTGAACTGCGAAATCAGTTCCGAGAGCAGCGACTTCTCCGGTTCCTGCGCACCACCGGTGCCATCGCCGAATCCGGGCAGCACCACCGCGCCGTCGGCGCTGAGACTCAGGTCGAGTTCGCCGGTCTTCTGCAGTTTCAGGTAGCTGAGATCAACCTCGCCGACATCAACGCCACCGTCGGACCGCCGGGGCAGCACATTGAGCAAGTGCTTGCCGTAGAGGTGGAGCAGTTCGAGGTCGATGTCGCGGTAGGGCACGATCTGGGCGAGGAACCCGTACTTGCGGACGTAGTCCTTGAGGTCGGATCGGAAGGCTTCCGCCTGGTCCACGTCGTCTTCGTCGTCGCTGTGTAGGAGTTCGGCGAAGCGGTTCACTGCGGGAGCCAGGTGCACATACAGCTCGGCGTGCAGCTTCTGCCATTTCGCCTGCGAACCGGCCGCCTGCTGTTCAGCCTGCAAATAGGCGTCGGCGAAGGCGCGCATCTCGGCCTGCAGCAGGATCGGCGGGACCAGTACCTTGTCCTGCGCGAGGTAGAGCAGGTTCGGGTCGGTCGGCATCGACTCGGCCTGTTCGTAATACGGCCGGAACGAATTCTGGATGTCCTCACCGTCGTTGACGAAGTCGAGGACCACCAGGTCGTCCTGCGTCTTGCGTTCCTGGGTGCGGTTGAGCCGCGAGAGCGTCTGCACCGCCGCGATGCCCTTGAGTGACTTGTTCACATACATGGTTGTGAGCAGCGGCTGATCGAACCCGGTCTGATATTTCTCGGCGACCACCAAGATTCGGTATTCCTGCTGGCCTTTGCCACCGGAGCGGGTGGCGATGTCGTCGGCGCGGGTGTAGCCGAAGGCCTTGGGCAGCTGGGATTCGGAGAGCCCGCCGTTCTCCTTCGATTCACTCGTCTCCTCCCCTTCGAAGTCGAGCGGGCCCGAGAAGGCAACGAGCACGCCGAGATCCGGGTACTGCTGGCCGTAGCCGGTGAGGTCGAGATGGTCGCGGATGGCGCGGGTCATCGCGACAGCGCTCTTACGAGAGTCGGTGACCACCATGGCTTTCGCGCGACCCCCGAGCCGACCGCGGGTGTGGGCGATGAAATGTTCGACAACCACCTGTGCCTGCTGGTGCACCGTCGACGGGTGGGTGACGGCGAACCGCGCCAGCAGCGATTTCGCCTTCGCTTCGGGCACCTCGCGGTCGTCGGGGTTGTCGTTGACCAGACGGTAGAAAGTCTTGTAGGTGGTGTAGTTGCGCAGCGGGTCGAGGATGAAGCCTTCCTCGATGGCCTGGCGCATCGAATAGGTGTGGAACGGTTGATATTTGTCGCCAACCAACGTGCCGAATGCCTCGAGTGTCTTGGCTTTCGGTGTCGCGGTGAACGCGAAGTAGGAGAGGTTGCCCGCCTGGCTGCGGTCCTCGGCTTTGCGCCGCAACCGTTCGTCCACCGTCAGTTCGACAGAGCCCGAGTCTTCGTCGTCAGCGTCGAGCCCGAAGTCGCGCAGCGCGGCCCGCACCGCCGTCGCCGCATCACCGGACTGTGAGGAGTGCGCCTCGTCCACGATGATCGCGAACCGCCCGCCCAGCAGTTCGGTCGGTGTGCGCTTCAGGTAGTCCAGCAGCGCGGGGAAGGTATGCAAGGTGACCGTGATGATCTTCCCGGATTCCTGCGAGAGAGCTTTCGCGAGCTGCCCCGATTTGGCGCCCAGCTTCTCGTCGATCTTCACCACCAGACCGTGCACCCGTTCGAACCCGCCCACGGTTTCGCTGAGCTGGCTGTCCAAGTTGCGGCGGTCCGTGATCACGATGATCTTGTCGAATACCGGTGTTCCCGGCTGCAATCCGGCCGCGTGCGCCGCCGGATCGAGCTGGGCGGCGTCAGTCGGTGTGTGCAGATCGGTGAGACGGTGTGCGAGCCAGCCGATGGTGTTCGACTTCCCGGAGCCGGCCGAGGCCATCACTAGATAGTTATGTCCCGCACCATGTTTCGCGGCATGTGTGGTGAGCTTCTTGACCACATCCCACTGGTGATAGCGCGGAAAGATCGTCGAACGGGTCGACTTGCCCGACGGGCCGGACGAGGACTGGGTATGCACGAACCGTTCCAGCAGGTCCAGCCAGTTGTCCGGATGCCAGATCTGTTCCCACAGATACGCTGTCGCGTGCTTGCCGTCCACCGGACTCGGATTACCCGCCCCACCCGGCTGTCCCGGCCCCTCCGATCCGGTATTCAACGGCAGGAACCGGGTGTTCTTGCCCTTCAACTGGGTGGTGACGAATGCCAGCAGCGGGTCGACCGCAAAGTTCGCGATCACCCGCTGCCGGAAGATCAGCTCGCTCGGATCCCGTTCCTCGCGATACTGCCTCTTCGCATCCTCGACGGTTTGACCGGTGAGGGGGTTCTTCAACTCGGCGGTGGCGACGGGGATTCCGTTGAGCAGTAAGGCCAGATCGAGACGGTTGCCCTTGTCTGCCAGCTTGGTGGCATACGGGAGCTCCCGCACCACCGTCAGCCGGTTCGCCCGGTAGCTGTCGAGAGCGTCGTCGGAGGTGACGAGGTTTGGCTTGAAATACGCCACCCGGATGCGGACGCCGTGATCCTTCACGCCCGACCGCAGAACCTCGATCAGACCCTTCGAGTTCAACTGCTGATCCAGCATTCGGGTGAAACCACGCTGGGCTTCATCGGCGTCGCCGCCGTAGTAGAGGACGAGGTCATCCCACTCCGGCTGCTGGGTCGCGGCGATGAAGGTGAACAGCTCCCCCATATCCAAGCCCACGTCCGCGCGATACTCGTGCGGATTGCCCGTACGCCAACCATTGGCGAGCATGGAGGCGACGATGGCGTCGCCGAAGACGAGTTCGCTGTGGACTGGACTCATTGGTTATGCCCCTAGATGATGTTTCGGCCACTGGCGGTGGAGACGTCGAACTGGCCGGTTACTGCGGCGGTGATGAGTGCTTGGCGACGTTCCGATAGAAGGGCCATCTGACGGCCCGTTGCGTCGGCCAGAGTATCGATTTGCGAATTCGATGCTCGGATGCTCGATACGATCGCTTGCTGCGTCTCAATCGACGGCAGTGGAATCCTCAGCATCTGCAGATCTGGCACATATATCGTCTTGTGAGTAGAGCCCATAGCGAGCCGATTCAGCAGATCGGACCGCATTGCACGAAGGCACCACAACAAGTAATACGGCTCAAGCCTCGGCCCACAAGTCCAGGTCACAATGTCCTGACTTGTAGCCATAGCAGTTCCTATCACTGCCGAGTACCCAGCCGATGCTGCCGTTCGGCACAAAACAACGGTTCTCGCTGGATGTACGGCGGCCGCCGAATTGGCCAACCCAAGCTCGCTGATCTTCTCGCGGGTGGTGGACAACGTCTCCAGTCGGTCGTCGCGCATCTGATGGACTTCGCCAGTCGTCACCCACGGGATTGTGCAGTCAACCCACCAATCTGGACGATTCCGGCTGGGTGTATGACCACTGCCCATCCTAGCTACAAGTCCCAGACGAATTTCATCCCATCCCTCACCCACAACAGTCAGCCACGGAAGCGAAGATGGACGTGTGATTGATTGATCCGCACCGGACACAGCGTCGATAACCGCGCTACGTCGACGCTCTGCCAACCGATTGCGAAGGTTATTAGATGCCTGACCAAGCTGATCGAGCCTAGATGTTTCGGCGTCAAGGAAGTCGGCGATGCGGCGCTGCTCCTCCAGCGGAGGCAATGGGGTTCGAAGCTGCTCGATGTCTGGCATGTAGATCGTCTTGTGAGTGGACCCCATCGCGACGCGCTTTAGATCAGGCGCCATACCCCTGAGAACGTGAAGGAGAAATCGGGAGTCCAGCCGAGAATCACATGTCCATGTTGCGAAATCCTGACTGGTCGCCATCGCAGAACCCATTATCGCCGAAAACCCAACCGATGCTGTTCGCGACAAGATTACAGTGCCAGCCGGATGCAACGTCGCAGATGAGTTTGCCATCCCAACCTTGCTGATCTTTTCTTTGGTTGTCGAGATTACGTCCACGCCGCCACCCCTGAGCTGCCAGACATCCGCGAGGGTGACCCAAGGAACCGTGCAGTCTTCCCAATACTCCGGAACCTTGCGGCTCGGCGTGTGCCCGGAGCCTAACCGTGCAACAAGTCGGATCGGCACGGTTGGCCAACGGGCGGCCATCAGCCACGGCGCGATGTTGCCGCCGCTCAACGAGTCACCCCCTCGAGAAGCGTCTTAATCTCCGATTCCAGCGTACGCAATTCAGCGTCGATCACCGCCAATGGCCGCGGAGGTTCGTACACATAAAAGTGCCGCGTGAATGGGATCTCATAGCCAACCTTGGTCTTGCTGTGGTCGATCCACGCATGTGGAACATGTGGAAGAACTTCGCGTGCGAGGTACTCCTCGACATCTTCCTTCAGCGGAACGTTTTCATAGTCGCGCAGCTCCGGGTCAGGTTCGGGTTCGCCTTTGATCATTTGAACTTCCCCATGCGCGTCGCGGATTCCAACGGCATCACGGAGGACCTTGGCGAATGGCGCGCCGGAGGGCCATGGTTCGCCGGCTCCGACCACTGCGTCTTTCAGCGTGTTGATAGTTTCGGTTTTGGTCTTCCATCCGGTCCCGGCCAACGGTTGCAACAGCTTCCGGAAGGCTGCGGTATCGGAGTAGAGCTTTCCGATCGGACCGGAGTTCTCCAGCTTGTCGAGCGCTTCCTCCGTGAGCTCGAACCGCAACGTGAGAGGGCGTTCGACGGTGATCCGCCGGTACCCGAAGTCACTATTGTCGAACACCTTCACTTTACCGTGCTGCGCGTGCTCCGGATCGGCTGCCGCATCGATGGCGTCGCGGTACAGCACCGTGATGTCCTCGATCTGCGAATCTGACACTCGTTTACGCTTGTCGCCGAGTGACTTTCGCATCTTCTCCGAGTACTCCCGCGCGTCCAGTAGCACCACCTTGCCCTGGTTCGCGGGGGCCTTACGATTGGTGAGGATCCAGAAATATGTCGAGATACCGGTGTTGTAGAACAGCTGATCCGGTAGCGCGACAACCGCTTCCAGCCAATCGTTCTCGATGATCCACTTGCGAATATTGGATTCACCGGACTCAGCGGCGCCCGTGAACAACGGTGAGCCGTTGAAGACGATGGCGACCCGACTACCGCCAGCCGAGGCCGGGTTCATCTTGCTCAACATGTGCTGCAGGAACAACAGCGAGCCGTCGTTGATGCGGGGGAGCCCGGCGGCGAACCGGCCAGCCTCACCGAGACTCTTGTGCTCCCACTCGACAGCCTCCTTCACCTTCTTCCATTCCACACCGAACGGCGGGTTGGCGAGAAGGTAGTGGGCCTTGAGGTGCTGGTGGCCGTCATCGCTGAACGAGTTGCCGAAAGCGATATTGCCAGGGTTCTGACCCTTGATCATCAGGTCGGATCGGCAGATCGCCCAAGATTCGGGGTTGAGTTCCTGGCCGTAGACCTCCACGCGCGCTTGCGGATTCAGCGCGGTGATGTGTTCTTCAGCGGCGCTGAGCATGCCGCCGGTGCCGCAGGCGGGGTCGAGGACGCGGCGGGTGACGCCGGGCATCTTGATCAGTTCGGCGTCGGGCGCGATGAGCAGGTTCACCATCAGCTCGATTACCTCGCGCGGGGTGAAGTGCTCGCCGGCGGTCTCGTTGGACTGCTCCGAGAAGCGGCGGATGAGCTCTTCGAAGATGTAGCCCATGTTGTGGTTGGAGACCACCTCGGGACGCAAGTCGAGGTCGGCGAACTTGCCGATCACCTTGTAAAGCAGGTCAGCGCTGTCGAGCTTGCGGATCTGCTGGGCGAATTCGTACTTCTCCAGCACCTCGGCGGCGTTCGGGGAAAAGCCGCCGATGTAGGTGAGCAGGTTCTTGGCGACGTGGTTGGGGTCGCCGAGGACCTTCTTCAGGCTCAGGTCGGTGGCGTTGTAGAACGCGGTGCCCGAGGCGCGGCGCAGGAACGGGTCGACGTCCACATCGCCGCCACTCATCTGCTGGGCGACGGCATGCACCTTCTCGCGGGTCGGTTCGAGCACACATTCCAACCGGCGCATCACGGTGAACGGCAGGATCACCTTGCCGTAGTCGGACTGTTTGTAATCGCCGCGCAGCAGGTCTGCGACCGACCACGCGTGGTTGGCCAGTTCGGAGTGCTTGTTGGTGTTCACTTCCTGCCTCTCTGCGGCTTCGGCTCCTCGGAGCCCGGGGTGTTCGGTGGTTCCAGTGCGCCGGCTGTGAGACCGGTGCCGAGCAGACCCGCCAATTCGGTGACCGAGTCGGCGGCGCGGCGGGCGGTGACCCGCAGGTCGTGCAGGTGACGGAAGGCAGCGCCGTAACGCTGCTGCTGCGCCAATGGGAGCAACGGTATGCGAATACGGGTCGGGTCGTTGCGGATCGTGGTGCCCATGGTGGCGTGCGAGTTCTCGGGGCTGCCGACGAACCCGGCGAGGAACCAGGGATCGAGGCGGGCCGGCTCGGTGCGCAACACCATGAGCTGGGGACCGACGACGGCGCCCACATCGGACTTTCCCGCCACCCTGGCGCGCACTGATTCCGATCGGCTTCCGGCGATCCGCGGAACCAGCACATCGTCGAGTTCTATGAGCTGGGTGGACAGTCTCGACTGCTCCCCCAGCACACCCGTCGGCTCGGTACCGGTCACCACATCACGCGCCTCCAGGACGGGACGCCCTGCATCCTCACCGGTGGATCGCTCTTCGGGCAGCGGCTGCGCTTGTAGTCGGCGTAGCGCGCCGCCTGCGGCCAGGTCGGCGAGGGTGGCGGTGCGCCACGTGGTGCTATCGATCCGCTGCCAGTCGCCGAGTTGACTTGTCACAGAGACCAACTCGTCTACGCGCTCGGCCAGTTGGACCTGCGCCAGCCGGGCCGTGTCGGCGAGACCGGCGGCGTCAAGGGCGGCCCGCACATACCTGGCGGGCGTGAGGTCGACCTCGTCGTCGAGCAGATCCATCACCCGCACCGGCGTCGCCGCATCATCGATCACCGCCGAGCCGGGCACGCCCTCCTCGAAGCCACGCCACGCATCGACGACGGCATTAGTGAGCAGCTCCCAGTCGATCCGGCCGCGTTCCACGCCCGCGAGCAGGGAACAGTCTGCGAGCCACACCTCGTCCGGTACTGGCAGTGCGGGGTCAGGGCGTCGCAGCACCCACAATTGCAAACCGATATGCATAGGCTGGGCCGCGCCGGGCGGCAAGGCGATCACCGAACGCAACGCCCCCGCCCGCAGCAGAGCCGCCCGGATACGCCGACCGGAGGTCCGCATCGCCATCGCGGGCGGCAGCAGCAACACCGCGACGCCGCCGGGACGCAGATGCGCCAGGGAGTGCTGCACCCAGGCAAGCTCGGATTCGCTGCGCGGCGGCGGTCCGTACTCCCAGCGGGGATCGAGCGCGAGGTCTTCGGAACCCCAATCACGTTGCCCGTAGGGTGGATTGGTGAGGACCGCGTCGACCTGAAGGCCAGCGAAGCCGTCGTCGAACAGACTGTCACCGGTATGCACCGTCACCTCGGCCGCTGGGGCCAGTAGCCCGACCAGGACAGCCGTGCGCTCGGCTTGTACCGGCAATACGTCCTGCCCGTAGTACGCATGCGCGCCGGTGCCAACAGCTTCGGCCAGCAGCGTTCCTCCACCGCAGGCGGGGTCGAGAATCGACTCGGGTGTCACTCCAGCCGCCAGCACCAGCTCGACCATCAGCCGGGCAATCGGTATCGGCGTCGAATACACCCCGGTTGTCGGCCCCTCCTCCAGCCCACGCTCGGACAGCACGTCGAGCACCGCCCGCGGACCGGAATCCATGGCCAGCGCCCTGATCGCCGCGCCGACTGCGGCTGGCATATCCGCGAGTTCTACTGCGGCGCTCTCTGTCTCGAGAAGCTCCGGCAGCGACACGATCAATCTCGGCACCTGTCCGGGAAGTACGTGCGTCCGCAGCAACGTCCGCAATCGCGCCGATGGCGTTTCCGCCGCCTCGACCCCGTGCGCGTCGAGCCACCGCTGGACTTCGGTCAGGTCGAACAGTGGCCGCGACTCACTGCCACCCGACGCGGCCGGGAAGTTCGCATGCCTGCGTCGCCAGTTGCTCACGGTCGCGCGGGTGACACCGGCCAACCGGGAGATCTCCGCGGCGGTCACCAGCGGTGTGGTCTCCGACATAAGCCTCCTCCATCCCACATGTACACACTACGTGTTCCTACAGCTTTGCCTAGAGGCAAGCGGAAGTCAATCGCAAACTAATGATTGACAATGCTTTCACTGTCTCGTAGTGTTTCGCTCAGGCCGATCGGCCGCACCTGTCCACGAATCACTGTGGGCGACAGGGGTTATCACGCATCGGATGCACGGCGACCGGCAACGCCACGTCGCAGCGCTCGGGAAGGGGAGACATGGCTAGCCATCGAAAGCATCGCGGTCACCGCCGTCCGCACCGCACTACCCGTGAACTCACGGTGCGCAGCGGCGCCGACCTCCGGCGCCGACACGCCGGAATACCTACCACTCGGTGCGCCGGCGGAAAACGGCGATATTTCAATCGCGGCGATGCGGAGCTCGTGCTGGCCAACCTCGGCCCACAGCGCCGGGAGAAGCGGTCCTACGAGTGCCCCGGATGCCACGGCTGGCACCTGACCAGTCAGACCCTGGACGAATACCGCACGAGCCAGCTCGAACCGCGCCCCACCAGCCTCCGATTCACCGATATTCCGGCGTCAGGGCGGGTGCCGAACCCTGCCGAGCTCGCCGCGCGATCGCCGGCGCGGCGGGGCACTGCGGTCGTGCCACCACGTCCGGCGGGCCGGACCTACTCAGACCACGGCAAACGTCTCCGTTCCCGGGCCCACGCGGTCGTCCGGTGGGCGCTACGGGCGCTGCGCAGTCGATAACCATCCCATTCCCTCGCGGCGGACCGAGCCCCGCCTGCCCACCCCAAAAGGAAATCGAGTGACTGACAACCTCTCCTTCGCGGCCTTCGACGTCGAGACCGCAAACCCCAAACACGGCAGCATCTGCGCAATCGGCGTCGCCGTCGTTCACAAAGGCGTTCGGGTAGCGACACATTCGTGGTTGTGCCGCCCACCTGCGACGGTCGGCGAGTTCGCGCCCCGCAACATGGGAATCCACAAGATCACCCCGAGCACAGTGGCCGGGGAACCCACCTTCGCGCAGCGACTGCCTGAACTTCTGGACACGATCGGCGACCTACCGGTGGTAGCGCACAACGCAGTCTTCGACATGGGAAACCTCACCCGCGCTTGTGAATTCAGTGGCGTCATGTTGCCGGGATGGCAGTACGGGTGCACCTACGCCTGGTCGAAGCGACAGCTGCTGCTCGGTGGCCACAAGCTCAATCAGGTCGCTGCGGCGCTCGGGATCACCCTCGACAACCACCACGACGCCCGTGCCGACGCGGCCGCCGCCGCCGACATCGCGATCGCGCTGGCACGAATGGCTGGTGTACGTGATCTCGCGGATCTGGCGCGGTTCAACGGAACCCGACTGACTCACCTCAGTGGAGTACGGCGATGAACGATCCGATCGACACGCCGAATGGCCTCCCCGGAAACCCGCCTGCGGTCCATCCTCCGACCACCCTGGCGGCAAATCATTATTTAGCCCGTCACCCGGCCCCGGCCGCCAACTCACCCGCTCGACCGCACCCGGTGCCGCCGCGATCCGCTCCACCGATACCCAACTATCACGCTGCGCCACAACCTGTTCCGCATGGATACGGGATGCCGCCCGGCTACCCGATGCCGATCATCTCCATCACCCAGAACAACGGGATCGGCGCGGGCCCGATCGTCGTCCGGCGCGGGGTCAATCACGGTCTGCATCTGGTCCTGACACTTGTCACGTGCGGACTGTGGCTGCCGATTTGGATCATCGTCGCCATCCTTGACGCGATGAAACGACCGTGAGCACCCCGTTCGCCTGAGCATGTTCTCGACGTCCAATCGCCCTCCCAGAGGGCGGCATACACATCGAAGAGAAGGTAGAAGTCTTGATGAACTGCCAATCCGCACAGTGGAATTCGACAGGTCTGTTGGCAAGGCTCGTTCGTGGACTGGGATTCAGCGCCGTGACCATGGTCGCTGTCACCGGGTGCGGTGTAGGCCAAGGCACCGACACGGCGACTCCTATTGCCACATCATCAGTTCGGGTGACAACTGGTGCTCCATCGGTCACGCCCATCCGGGTGGTGCCGACTACGACCGCAGTCGCGGCCGCGCCGACGACGGCCGTTGTTCCGGTCGCGCCGCCTACTACCGTCGCTGCTCCTACCGTCCTCATGCCCGCGGTGGTGTGCATGAATCTGCAGGAGGCGCAGAACCGGATTCAAGCGGCCGGCGTCTTCTTCTCCCGTTCAACCGACGCGACCGGGAAAGGACGAGCCCAAGTGCTGGACCGCAATTGGGTCGTGGTGGCACAGAACCCGGCGCCGGGCGTCCCGATCGGCGAGGGACAGGCCGTGCTGTCGGTGGTGAAGTACGGCGAATCCAACCAATGCTGACCCGGGCGATTCCCACCGCGGGGACCGTTCCTGCACGGATCGTCCGGTGGCTGGAACCAGACGGCGACTGACGACTGCCGCGCCCCCATCAATCCGAACCACAGGGAGAAACCGTGCACGGCTTCGCAATCGTCGATAGGCAACCGGTCGCCGACGTCACCGCCATCTGGCAGACCACCCGCACCGAAAACCTCGTTCGCCACACTAATGCGGTGGTCATCGAGCACAACGACCCTGAATACAACACGAAGGTCCAGTCGCTCACAGCGAATCGGTGCGTAGTCATCACTCAGGGCTCCGAACTCCCACCCAAGCTGGTGCACGCACAGCACATCGACTTCCTCGACGACTTCCTCGACCGAATCACTGCTCATCAAGGCCGCATCCTCGAGGCGATCACGAACTATTCACGGCGAGAAAAGACGAAACTGATGTGTCCGCAATTTGCGCCGGTCGCAGCACTCGCCGCACCCGAGGCCGACGAACCTCGATTCCGTGCGCTGGCGGTCGCCAACTATGTCTGTGCGATGTGGACGGCATGGCTATCGGCCGAGGAACAACGTGTCCGCCGAACGGTGTCGCCGAAGACCGGCAACTCACCTTGGATCATGACGCCAGACCTCAGCAGCCGAACCATCGCAGAATTTCCGACCGGTTTCGCCGAGGGCATGAAGCCCAACTCCCGGTAGACCTGCGGTGAGATCCGTAAATTCGTCAGCTCGCGATAGGCATGCTCCAAGCCTCACCGATGGTGGGGACTCCACTCATTCGACCAGGGGATCGTCCATGCAGCAATCGCCATCCGCCACCACTACTTCCGATGTTTCAACAGGTCGGCTCATCGACCTTGTCACAGCGGCCGTGACCGTCGACACGACGTTGCCGACGGCAGTTGCCGAGACGATACTGGCAGCCTTCCCCGAGAGCGCTACCCCCACGACGTCCGACGCGGGTGGGGCGTTGGCAGGGATGTTCGTCCGCTCGATCACGGTCAACGGGTTCCGAGGGATCGGACGTGAGACCCGTCTACCCGTACAACCTTCGCTCGGTTTGACGCTCGTGGTCGGCCGAAACGGTTGCGGCAAGTCCAGTTTCGCCGAGGCCGCAGAGTTCGCGCTCACTGGCGACAACCAGCGGTGGGCGAACAGGTCCAAGATCTGGAAGGACGGTTGGCGAAACCTGCACGAGGGCACGACACCACGAATCGCTGTCGAACTGCAGACCGAGTGCCCTGACAACCCGTTGACGATCACTGGAAGCTGGGGTGCGAGCACAGCTCTCGACGCAGGAGAGTGGACTGCGAAACGCAAGTCGGGTGAGGCCGGCCCACTGGATCGTTCGCAACTCGCCCAGCCGCTCGAGCTGTACCGACCCTTCCTGTCCTACAGCGAGCTGGGTTCCCTCATCGACGGGACACCGAGCGGAATGTATGACGCGCTACACAGCTTGCTCGGCCTCGATGACCTGACGACCGCGCTGGCATCGCTGCAGCGCAAGCGCCTCGACCTGGACAAGGCACTCAAGGACGTCAAGCGCGGCAAGGACTCACTGATCTCGGAACTCGCGATCGTCGAAGACGATCGGGCACGAGTGGTCGAAAAACAGCTGCAGGCACGCATTGTCGATGTCGACGCCATTTCCCGGACGGTGGTCGGTTCCGGCGAGGCGTCCGGAACCGGATCAGCCCTGTCGGCGGTGACAGCCGTCGAGCTACCGACGGAAGAGGTCGTCTCCGAAGCCCTTGCACAACTCACGACCGCGACCAGTCGCCTCCTCGGAGCCGCAACCTCGGACGCCGAGTCGAGTGCCAAGTTGCTGAAGCTCTTGACGCTGGCGTCGGAATTCACGGATGGCGCCGACTGCCGATGCCCGGTGTGCGGCGAAGGTGAACTCAACGAACGGTGGCGAGGCAATGCTCGACAGACCGTCGCCGAGATCCGGACCCGCACAACAGAGCTCGCCGAGGCGGAACGACAGCACAGCACGGCATCGGCCGCCGTTCGCCAGCTGATCAGACCGCTCCCCGCGATCCTGTCGAACTGCCCGATCGAGTCGGGTAACGCCGTCAACGCGTGGCGGCAATGGGCCGAGCTCGCTACCGCCGAACATGCAGCGCTGCCCGCCCAGCTGCGAGACCGACATCGGCGGGTTCACGAGGCATTTGCCGATCTGAAGACCCGTGCTCACACCGAACTGGCTCGGCTCGACGACGTGTGGTCACCCCTTGCCCGACAGGTCGCCACCTGGGCCGACAGCGCTAGTGCGTGCGTCGGCGCGGCCGACGAACTGAAGACGGTCAAGACCGCGGAGATTTGGCTCAAGAACGCGGCTGTAGCCCTACGCGACGAGCGGATGCGACCGCTGACCGAACTGTCGCAGCGGGTCTGGACGACACTGCGGCAGCAGAGCAATGTCGAGCTCGGCGGTGTCGTACTGGAAGGCACGGCACAAACTCGACGGGTCAGCCTCGACGTGACAGTCGACGGTGTCGCCGGAGCGGCTCTCGGGGTCATGAGCCAGGGCGAGCTGCACTCGCTCGGACTCTCGTTGTTTCTCCCCCGAGCCACAGCTGAACAGAGTCCATTCCGATTCCTGATGATCGACGACCCCGTCCAGTCGATGGACCCGACGAAGGTCGATGGGTTGGCTCGAGTGATCGCCGACGTCGCTCGCACGAGGCAAGTGATCGTATTCACCCACGACCTGCGGCTTCCAGAAGCAGTGCGGCGCTTGCAGATTCCTGCGACGGTCCTCGACGTTCAGCGCCGGGAACGATCTGTAGTCGAAGTCCGGGTTTCAATCGACCCGGTCCGCCGCTACATCGACGACGCCCGCGCTCTGAGCCTCACCCGTAATCTTCCGCGCGAAGAAGCCGACGAGATGATCGCGCTCTGCTGCCGACTCGCGATCGAATCCGCCGCCACCACCCAGGTCAGGAGAGTCCTCGGCGAGCACGGGTTCCGGCAATCCGACATCACCGAACAGCTCGACAAAGCCGAACGCACCGTGCAGAAACTGGCACTGGCCGTGTTCTACGACCGGACCAGGGAATCCGACATTCTCGCCCACCTCGACCGCGAGCTCGCCCCCTGGGCCTCAACCGTTGTCCGGATGTGCAACAGCGGTGCCCATGGCAGCACCCGTGACGAACTCGGCGACCTGATCAACCGCGCGGAAAGGATCGCCAAGTGGCTCAACCGTTGAGCTCCGTCAACTCGCGTCTTCGGACCGCAGACAACCTCATCACGGACGCAGGATCCGATATCGGTGGGATGTGGCCCCGAGCCAGCGCCTGGATGTTGCGAATCGCCATGGAGCAGGCGATTCGGGAATTGTGGCGAGCCGTTTCACCGAAGATGGAGCGAGTGACAGTGCGAGCGCAACTTCTCGTGCTACCCAAGTACATCGGTGAGGAAGCGGCCGGCGAAGCGCGACTGCTGTGGTCAGAGCTGTCGACGACGGCACACCACAACGACTATCAGCTCGCTCCGGCCGTCGAGGAACTGCGGCGCTGGCAGGAAGCCGCCGAACGAGTTGCCAATGCAATCGACGCCGCGATCAGCGCAAGAAACGCTGGCGCGACACCACCGAGCGGCTGACGCGCGAATCCGGTAGTACTGAATCCAGTTCCAAAACCCTTCACAAGAATAAATCTGACGACAGAACAATCTCGCAATCGAGCATTATCGATTTGCAATCATGCGGGACTTCAGATTAACTTCCCACACACAGTCCGGCACCAGCTCTCCACCTTCGTCTTTTGCGGTTGCCACAATGTCAGCGCCAGCTTCTGTCAGGTAGTGAATTTCATCGCGGAAGTTCAGATCCGTACGCCTCACCAAGCCGCCGCGCGGCGCGATCACAGAATGTAGATCGTCGAAGTATATTTTCTCTGGCATATCGGCTACCAATGCCGCAACCGGAATGGGGATCGAAGTCCCCCACTCTAGGCGGTGCACTGACAACTTTATCCCGAAGGATACCCACCCCTCTTCCTTATCGGGATTGAAATCTATTTGAACCAACCCGTAGTCGCGTCGCATCCAAGCACGTTTTTTTTCGACTTCCTCATAAAATTCAGAATCGCCCATTATCTGGTCGACACTTCTTACACTCGCCCCATTGCGGAGCCCGAACAGAGAATCGGAAATCGCTACTTCTGCAATGAATTCATGAAACCCTATCAGCATCGACCTCGCGCTCCTCTTCGTTTGCACACGTCGCACTCTCGACGAATATCCAGAAATATCCGATGCATCATTCTATACGCTCGAGCGCCTTGATGAGGAAGTTCATCTCTGCCGCCTTGTTCTTTGCGTTTCCCCAATTATGCGCGTTCATCTCGGTCATTGCCGCCCGTGATTTATCAATCAGGTCCGCTCGAAGATCGGCATTAGAGTATATCTCGGATACGACGCGGCGTAGCTGAGCATCATTCGGCGTACCGTTCGACATTCGCAAGCCTTCTACACCGATCGACCCGTCATGATGGGCAAACACACGTACTTCCTTGCCACCAATGTGCACATGCGCCCCCTTCGTCGCCCAGTCCGCGCTCATCGATGAGACCCTGACAGGGCAGGGCGTTAGCCCAAGAGGGTCGGCCCATGTCGTGGGGTTATCTGGATAAATGTTGGGGTTGGGCGACGGCGTAAGACCCAGAATGTCTTGAGTGAGGTAGCGGCCGGTTTCCGGGTCATAGTAGCGATGGAGGTTGTAGTGGAGTCCGGTTTCCGGGTCGTATTGTTGACCCTGGAAGCGATGCGGGGTGTCGGGGCCGGTCCAGACCGTTTGCCCCCAGAGCGTTGCGGTCGCCGTTGAGCCTACTTCTCCGGTTGCTGGATCAGCGAGGTGACTCGGACTGCCTTCTAGATTGGTGACGATCGCCCAGAATCTGTCGTCGACAGATTGAGTCAGGGGGATGTGGGTTGTGGGATGGTTGGTCCAGGTGTGGGTACGCGCGCCGGCGTGGTTTGAGGTCGATTGTTCGGTGAGATGGACCCCGTCCCAGGCGAATTTGGTATAAGTGTTGCTGGCGTGGTGTTGCTTGCTGATTCGGCGACCGAATGCGTCGTAGGTGTAGTACCAGGTGGTGTTGTCCGGGGTGGTTGCTTCGACAAGTTGGTCGAAGGCGTTGTACCGGTAGTGCCAGATAGCTGGCTTACGGGAAATCCGGGTCTTTTCTTTGCGGACAAGGCGACCAGCCGTGTCGTAGAAGTAGCGGGCACGTCCGGTGCGGACGAGGAGGTTGTTGCGGTACTCCGCACGCTGGTCTGTGGAAGGCACGTCCATTTGGTAACCGGCGGCGATGGGATCGGGTGGTACCGGTGATGCCGGAACCGCGACAGTGGTGAGATTCGACAAGGCGTCGTAGGTGTATTCCTCGGAGGTCCCGGCGCCCGGGCTCGCAATGCGGGTGATGCGACCGATCACATCCAGGGTGTAGTCGCGCCGTCGGCTCGATGCGGGCGTGGTAGTGGTATGGCTCGTAACGCACCCATCCGGACGCCAGGTGTAATCGTCGCGCTCGAGCAATTGGGTGGGTGAGCTGGTCCGCGGATCGAGCTGGACGAGTTCGCGGCTGAGGGTATAGCCGGCGGGACTGTAGGTATTGTGTTGGCCGATCCCCGCACTGCGCCAGCTATTCTGACGCCCCATCGCATCGTGGGTGAAGTCGAATCGGTGCCCGCGTGAGGTTAGGGCGGCGACTTGTCCTGTCGGCGTGTGTTCGTACGTGGTTGTCGCGCCACTGGGAGTCGTGTATCCAATTCGGCGACCGTGACGATCGTAGTCATAGGCAATGGTTTGGCTGTCGACACGTTGGGCGAGCATGCGCCCTGCCGCGGTGTGTTCGAAAGTGACAGAGTGGATGGTGCTGTTGTGGTTGCCGTTTCGAGCAGTCGCGAGCCGGCCGGTCGGGGTATAGGTGTTGGTAATCCATTCACTGGTGTCGGTGCTGACGCCAGTGAATCGGCCGAGGACATCGTAGGTGAGGCGGCGTTGAACACCCGCAGGTGTCGTGATGATGGCAGGTCGATTGAGCAGGTCGAACTGGGTCTGGGTGACCGATCCGTTGTAGTCGGTTTCAGTGCGGACGTTGCCCGCCAGATCGTATTCGTAGGTCCAGGTGTCGCCAAGCGGGTTGGTGACCGAGGTGAGTCTGCCTTCGGTGTCGTGGGAGTAGGCGGTGATAGCGCCGTCGGGCGCTTCGCGGGTACTGACCAGGTCAAAGGTGCCGTAGGCGTAGCGGGTGAGCGCACCGATCTGGTTGGTGTGGGTAAGTAGGTTCGCTTCGCCGTCATAGGTCCACGACTGCGTCGTGCCATCGGTGTCTGTGTGGGAGAGCAGCTTTCCCTCGGCGGAATAGCAGTGCGTGCTGATACCACCGATCGGGTCGGTAATGATGGTGGGCTGACCGAACATGTCGCGCTCGACAACCGTGACCGCGTTGCCGGGTTCGGTGATCCGGATCGGCAGGCCAGCGGCGTCGATGTCGATATGGGTTGTGGCGCCCGTCGACATCGTGATCGAAGCCGGAGCACCGCACTGATGGTGGGTGTACGTGGTGGTCACACCGTCGGCGTCGGAGATGCTGGTGAGGTTGCCGTCGTCGTCATATGTCCGGGTAATCGTCGTGCCGTCGACATCGCTCACAATGGCCGGACGGCGCGGTGCGGCGTAGCTGATCGAAATCACTTCCCGGTCTGGGCGGCGGAGCAGGACCAGATCGCCATCGAGGTTGTAGAGATAGGTGGTGATGTTGGCGTAAGCGTCGACATAGCGGACCGGCTGGCGGTACTCGTTGTAGTCGGTGACCGAGGACGCGCCACGCGGATCGATCAGGTTCCGAAGACACAGGTCTTCGTCGAACTCAAAGGTTGTAGTGGCGCCAAGCGAGTTGGTGTGGTGTGTGCGGACCCGCCGGAATTCGGGAAGGACTTCGTATGCGAAGGTCGCGGATAGGATTCCGTCGGACCCGACCTGCTTCACGACCCGTCCGGTCCGGTCGTAGGTGTTGTGCAATTCCGTACCGCGGGAGTCACGCCATGACAGCATCCGCGCGTCGCTGTCATACCGGTAGTGCGTGGCGGCGCCGACGCCGTTGATGACCGTGGTGAGATTGCCTGTTGTGTAGATGAATTCACGAACTCGGGTTGTTGCGGGAGCACCGTCTGGATCTGCTCCTACGACGGCTAGACCAGTGACGCGAGCGCCTTCGGTGGTGATTTCGACACGGTAGCCACCGGAATGGGTGATATGGGTAGGCGTGCCCTCGGGGCTGTAGTGGAATCGGATGTGATTGTGGTGGCGGTCGGTAATCTCAGTGATCGCGTAGCCGTCGCCTTCAGTGCCGAACCCCGACAGTGCAGGGTCCGGGATGAAACCCCAAGTAAGTTCGCGGTCCGAGTCGTGAACAAGATAGCCGCCAGTTTCGGTGCGCGTTATGGTCGCGCGGATTCCGTTGTGCACCGGGCGGACCGGGACGTCGGGAACGGTGTGGGGGAACTGCCACACCTCGCCGTCGGGTCCGACGAATCGGACTCCGACTTGGTCGACGGTCACCCGCATGTCAAGCGTGGCCGCCCACGACGGCCCGAACCAGCGACCGAACCGATACGACGAGCGATGGCGACGGGTGAGTACCAACGCCAACACGCCGGGGAGTTCGACATCGGTTGCAGGAAGGAGGAACTCGCCGGTCGCGACGTCGACCGGGTCACCACAGTCGGTGGTTTGCTTCGCGGTCTTGTTCAGGTCCGGCTTCTCGGAGCCGGACTGGTC
>NZ_JBSGSS010000010.1:0-290133 GCF_053606985.1 Nocardia sp. NPDC055165 | reverse complement strand
CCGCCGGGGCGTAGGCGACGAAGGAGCAAGCCCCGGTGGCTAACCGGCGGCCCCTCAGGGCCGCGACTCGAGCGCGCCAGCGCTCCAACAAACACAGCCTCAACCCTGCCTGGGACTACCGAACAAGTGATCCCGAACGGATCTACCCCAGAACCACGTTCCGGCGCTTGGCCAGCAGCTTGTAGAGCGTCTGCTGGATGGTCTCGCGGACCTGGTCGGTGACCTCGAACATCGTCATCGGGTCGTCGGCCTCTTCCGGCTCGAACGCCGTGGTCGCGATCGGCTCACCGAATTCGATGTACCACTTCGACGGCATCGGCACCGCGCCCAGCGGCCCCAGATGCGGGAACAGCGGCGTCACCGGGAAGTACGGCAGCCCGAGCAGGCGTGCCAGCGGCTTGATATCGGCGAGTTTGGGGTAGATCTCCTCGGAACCGACGATCGAGACCGGAATGATCGGCACCCCGGCCCGCACCGCCGCCGACACGAATCCGCCGCGCCCGAACCGTTGCAGCTTGTACCGGTCGGCGTAGTTCTTTCCGACGCCCTTGAACCCTTCCGGGAACACGCCGGCGATGTGCCCGGCGCGCAGCAGCCGCTCGGCATCGGGATGGCAGGCCAGCGTGTGCCCGGCCTTGCGTGCCAGCGCGCCGAGCAACGGCATCTCGAAGATGAGGTCGGCGGCCAGCAGCCGCAGCGCCCGCTGATGCGGATGCTTGTCGTGCACGGCCAGCTGCAGCATCAGCCCGTCGATCGGCACGGTGCCCGCGTGATTGGCGACCAGCAGCGCGCCACCCACGGCGGGGATGTTCTCGATCCCCGCGACCTCGACCCGGAACCAGTAGTCCGACAGCGGCCGGAGCGCGGGCAGGATCACCGATTCGAGCAGGTGCCGGTCGTAGCCGAACTCGTCGACCTGGTAGTCCCCGGTGAGCCTGCGGCGCGCGAACTCGGCGGTCCGTTCGATCTGCTCGCCGACGGCATCGCGCACGATGTCGGTCAGTGACTTCGGCGGGCGGGCGGGCATTCCCGGTCGACGCTCGCTGAGGGAGGTGACCGGCATCGCCTGCGTCGGCTGGTCCGGCCATCGCCGGGTCTGCGGTCGCTGCCGGGTCTCGACATTCACGTCGAGACGAATGACTTTCGCTCCCTCGTTCATGTACGCGCTCCTGTACCGGCCCCGATGAGGCCGAGCAGTTTGTGTTCCGCGGCGTCGATCCAAGCCGGATCGAAGACGGGCCGCAACGCTGCGCCCGCGATGAAGTCATCGAATGCCTGGACCGTGGTCCAGCGTGGGGTGAAGCCGAGTTCGGTTCGCATACGGGTGGTGTCGAGCCCGCAGCCGAAGTAGAAATAGTCGGGTTGTTCGCCACTGAATCCGCGCATGATCGGGCCCATCAGCGAGCGACCGACCGTGCGGAAGACGAAAAAGGGAACCGGCGCGACGATGCGCCCGGCACGGCGGATCGCCTGCGACATGGCCAGCGCGCCGTCACCGGCGATATTGACCGTGCCACCGTGTGCACGCTGCGCCGCGTGCACCAGCACCGCGACCGCGTCTTCCTCGTGCAGCAATTGCAGTCGGGCTTCGCGACCGAGAACGGTCGGGGTGATCGGCGAACGCAGATATTGCACGCCCCGATCGGCCAGGCGAGGACCGACGATCGGCGCGAAACGCAGAATCGATGCGGAAATATCGGGCCTGCGCCGCGCCATTCCACGCACCAGCGCCTCGATATCGATCATGTCGCGTGCGAACCACCCCGCCGGCGGAGTGCGCGCGCCCATTTCCTCGGTGAATTTCGCCGGATCCTTGGCACTGCAGCCGTACACCGCCGACGACGATCGCACCACCACGCGGCGCACCGTCGGCGCTTTCTGACACACGGCGAGCAATTGCATCGCGCCCAGGACATTGAGGTCTTTCATCACCGCGCGACCGCCACCGGCGGGCGGACGGGTGAGCACAGCCGCGTGCACGACGGTATCGACGTCGTTGCCCTCGACGACTTTGCGAATCAGTGGATTCCGGATATCGGCACGCACGAACTCGGCACTACCCATTTTTCGCCGGAGCTCACGGCTGGGAGTGACGGTATCCACCGCGATGACACGTTCGACGCCGGGTTCGGCAGCCAAACGTGCCGCGACATTGCCACCGAAGAAGCGGCTGGCACCCGTGACCAGCACAACTCTCGGTGCGTGTCGTTCCCGTGTATCGGAACTCGAACCTGACCCCACTCAAAGCCCCCTGCTCATCGTGTTTCGCGTACCAGAGTAGCCGCATTCGCGCCACTCGCCGTCACGATCTACAAGCTTTTAACATCGGCGACCCGTCCTCGACCGATGAGCTTCACAAACCCGCGTATTTCACAGCGCGAGCCCGCCACCTGGAAGGTGACGGGCTCGTCGCGGTACGCAGGCTTACTTGCCGAGTTTGCGCCGCTGAACACGCGTGCGGCGAAGCAGCTTGCGGTGCTTCTTCTTCGACATACGCTTGCGGCGCTTCTTGATCACAGAACCCATAGGGTTTCCTCGCGTTCTCTCTACTCGGCATACACACGCGGTGTTCACGTGCGTCGTTTGGCGTCCGCGCCGCCGGGGCAACCGGACACCACGAACGGTGCCACCGGCAGGCGGACACGAACCAGTTGTCCATGCTACCGGGGCACCCGAGCAGCAACGAAACCGCCCTTGTACCTGGCCGAACTACGTCATCCGGCGTCGAAGTACGACGTCTCCAGGTAGTCGTGCACCGCCTTCGCGTGCACTCGGAACGAGCGTCCGACACGCACCGCGGGCAGTTCACCCGAGTGCACGAGCCGGTACACCGTCATTTTCGACACCCGCATGAGATCGGCGACTTCGGCGACGGTGAGAAACTGAGTGCCACCGCCGATCACCGTTTGCGGGGTGGCGCCGACCCGTGGAGCGGGCGAACCCGAACCACCGCCCGACGCCGATGGATTACTTGACATTCTGTTCGCAGACATCATGGCACCATTGACCTCCGGCACGCCCGCGCCGCCGGCTTCCCCACCAGCGGAACAGACACGCACGTGCTTCTACGAGCTTAGCGGGACCAGTGGGATTACTGCGACGGGTGTGAGAAATCGGTTTTCAAACCGGGTACCCGTTTGTCACTCGTTCGTTGCGCCCTGTTCGGCGGACCGCTGCTTGGCCGCGTGTAGCGCCTCGGTGAACGTCGAGCGCAGCGCACCACGTTCGAGTTCGCGCAGTGCCGCGGCGGTGGTACCACCGGGCGAGGTGACCGCGGCACGGAGCTCCGCCGCGCTCTGCCCGGTCTCGTCCAGCAGCGCCGCCGAACCGATCATGGTCTGCACGACCAGTTCGCTGGCCACCTCGCGGGTGAGGCCCAGGCCGACGCCCGCATCGATCATCGCCTCGACGACAAGGAAGAAATACGCCGGTCCCGAACCGGAAACCGCGGTGACCGCGTCCATCTGCGCCTCGGGCACCGTCACCACCTTGCCGACGGCTTCGAGCATCTCGCCGACCTGCTCGAGCTGCTCCGGCTTGGCGTAGCGACCGGGCGATTGCACACTCATACCCTGCCCGACCAGCATCGGCGTGTTCGGCATCACCCGCACCACCGGGAAACCGGCGGGCAGTTTCGACTCCAGCCGGGCGGTGGAGACACCGGCGGCCAGCGAGACGAGCACCTGATCGCGACCGTTGTCGAGGTCGGCCTTGGACAGATCGGTGAGCACCGAGTCGACCACGCCGGGCTTCACCGCGATCACCACGATGTCGGCGCCCTCGACGGCGTCGGCGACCGAACCGCTCACCCGCACCTTGAAGCGCTCGGCCAGCTGCGCGGCGCGCGCGGCGATCGGCTCGACCACGACCAGATCTTTGGTCGCCCGACCGGATTCCAGCAATCCGGCCACCAGCGCCTCACCGATCCGACCGCCACCGACCACCGCAATTCTCGTCATGAGGACAAGGTTAGTTGGCCCGGTGGCGTCAGCGTGCCGCCGGGATCAGGGCCAGCTGGCGACTCTGGGCGACGACCGCACCGGTCGAGTCGATGACCAGGTGGTCCTCGTCGAACATCCGCTCACCGACCTCACGGGCGGTCGCGATGACGCGCAGCCAGCCGGGCGCGGGGACACGGCGCAGATAAGTGGTCATCTGCACGGTCGGCGACCAACCGAAGTGGCCGAGGTTCATCGGCACCGGCGGGCTGATGTCGGCGGCCATCATCGCGAAGGCGGCGCGGGCCCGCGGATCGGCTTCGTCGCCGTCGAACGGGCGGATCCACAGCCGCAGCCGGGGCGGGCCGGTCTCACCGCGCAGGAATTCACCCCAGGTCGGGTCGATCACCATGTGGGCGCCCTGGCTGACGTGCACGATCTTGCCCATGGGCGAATCGGCGGAGTAGCGGAACGCCTCGTCGACCGGATCGGCGGGCATGTCGGTGTCGGGGCCGCTCCAGCGCGTCTCGGTGGAGTCGAGGTGGCCGAAGGTGAACGCGGTCCGGACGAGGGTGCGGCCGTTCTGGATCAGGTCCACGTCGGCCAGGCAGATCTGGCGGCCCTTCTTGCGGATGTGCACCGCGTATTCGACCTCACCGGGGTCGGGGGCGCCGAGGAAGTCGGTGCTGGCCGCGATGGGCGCCATCTGGGCCAGCGATTCGTCGGCCTCGGTGAGCCAGCGGGTCGCCGCGGCGGCGGTGGCCGCGACCATGGTGCCGCCGTGGACTTTGGGGCCGATGGTCCAGGTGGGCGCGATGATGCCGGCGTAGCGGCCGGTCTCGGCATCGGTGGTGGTGAGCTCGGTCAGGTCGAGGACCTGACTGAACGGCGCGTCGGTCGCGAGTTCTCGCGTCATCGTCACTCCTGGTCGGGGGGCCACAGCAGTTCGTACAGCGTACAAGCTTGGTGATGGCCGGTGTATTCCGCGCTGGGCAGGGGGTGGGGTTCGAGCAGGTGGTGACGCATCGAGGTTCGAGCAGGTGGTGACGTATCGGGATGCGGGCGGGTGACGTATCGGGATGCGGGCAGGTGACACATCGCGATGCGAGCAGGTGACGTATCGGGATGCGGGCAGGTGACACATCGCGATGCGAGCAAGTGACGCATCGGGATGCGGGCAGGTGACACATCGCGATGCGAGCAAGTGACGCATCGGGGTTACCGAGTCCGGGATAGTTGGGGGCTGTGTTTTTGGAGCGCTGGCGCGCTCGAGCGGGGCCCTGGAGGCCCCGATCTTCCCTCCCTCCGGGTACTCCTTCGTCGCACCCTCCGGTCAGTCCAGATCGGGGCGGGCCCCTTGGGGTAGAGACACATCAGGACTACCCGGCCAGGGTGGTGGTGGTGGTCGTTGGTGGTGATGGATCCGGCTGACTCCGTCTCGCGTTCCGTTATGGCAGGTCGGCGTGGCGAGGTTGGGGGTCGGGGGTGGCGCCGGTTAGGTGGCGGCGTGCGAAATCGAGGGTGCGCGCCAGCTGGGTGGAGCGTTCGGCGGTGGTTCGCGCGTTCTGGGTGTTGATCTCGGCGACCGCGTGGCCGCGAAAACCGGTGTGTATCAGGTGTTCACACAGTTGCGCGCAGGGCTGGGTGCCGTCGCCGGGCACCAGGTGCTCGTCGTGCGCGGCGCCGCGACCGTCGGCCAGGTGCAGGTGGACCAGGCCCTCGCCCATCCGGCGCGCCAGCTCGAGCGCGTCGGCGCCCGCGGTCGCGGTGTGCGAGAGGTCGAGGGTGTAGTGATCGAAGCCGGTGTCGGTCGGATCGAAGGACGGGCTGAACGCGCTCACCGCGCGGCCGGGGCCCGCGCGCCGTTCCAGCCTGCGCACCGCGCCGTCGCGGAACAGGGTGTCGGCCCGCATCGGGAACATGTTCTCCACGGCCACCTTGACCGGGTGATGCGCCTCGAGCTCACCGACCTGATCGGCGAAACCTCTCGCGTAGCGGCGCTGCCAGCGAAACGGCGGGTGCACCACCACGGTGTCGGCGCCGAGCGCCTCCGCGGTCCGCACGCTGCGTTCCAGCTTGGCCACCGGGTCGGCGCCCCAGACCCGCTGGGAGATCAGCAGACACGGCGCGTGCACCGCCAGCACCGGGATGCCGTAGCGCTTCGCGTAGGACTGCACCGTCGCGATGTCCTGGCTGGCCGGCTCGGCCCAGACCATCAATTCCACACCGTCGTAACCCAATTCGGCGGCATAGCGGAACGCCGCCTGCGTGTTCTCCGGATACACCGAGGCCGTCGACAGCCCGATCGCGATGTCCGCCCGTGCGTTCCCCACAGCCCACTCCCTGTATTCAGCTGGTACTGAGGAGAAAGGCTAGCGGTCCCAGCGTCACGAAGACGCCCACGACGACGGCGATCACAGTGCTGTAGATGTCGTCGGTGCGGCGCAGGATGCGAACCAGCGCCACCAGACCGAGGATCACGACCGTCGCCAGCGCCAGCGCCACCAACGCCATCGACTCCCACAATGTCTCGAAACCCTTGAACAGCAACATTCCGGCGACCGCCGCGCCCGCGCTCTGCGCGCCCAGGATCATCCACTGGCGGCGGTTGGCGTTGTCGTCGTCGCCGCGCGCCATGCTCGATACGCGCGCGGCACGGCCGGCCACCGACCCGCCCGCTCGGTTACCCGACAATCTGCTCGCGGCTCGCGACTGGGCGACGCTGCCGTTCTTCGACTTGGCCCGGCTCGCCACCTTCGCCCTCGCCCGGTCGGCCAGGGTCACGGCGGCGGCCTTGGTCGCGGCACGCCTGCTCGCCCTGGTCGGCTTGGGTTCGTAGTCGTCGTCGTAGTCGTCATCGTCGTCGAATGCCGCGTCGTCGTACTCGGATTCGGCGTAGTCGGCGTCGGAGTAGTCGTTGTCGACGTAATCGCGGTCGACGTAATCGGACTCGGCGTAGTCGTCGGTGTCCTCGTCGTCGGCCTGGTCGGCGCCGACTCGGTAGACGACCTCGGTGTGCGCGTCGGCGTCGGGGCCGCGTTCGGCGCGCTGGCGCAGCAGGTCCCCGGCCACCGACTGCCCGGACACCAGCGGCTGCTCCTGGCTGACCGGCGACCACGCGGCCGTCGGGAAACCACCGCTCTCCGGCGCGGGTGCGTTCTTGTCCGGACGATGCCTGCGCGCCGACCACGACGGCAGCCCGCCGGACTTCGGCTCGCCCCGCCGGCGATCCAGCGAGGGGCGCTGATCCGCGCCGCGGGCAGGCGGGGCGTCGGTGCCCGGCGCGAGGTTGTAGGCCTGGGTGGCTTCGGCGCCCGGCGGCGGATATCCGTTGAAGGCTTGCGCCGCGTCGACACGACCCGGCGCGGGCTGCCCGTTCAGGCCGGGGGCGCCGTTACGCCCCGCCCCGTTGAAACCTCGCGCGGGCTCGGCGCCCGGCCGCCCGTTGCCAGGCTGACCATCGAAAGACTCGCCCGGCCGCCCGTTGAAGCCCGACGCGGGCCTGCCGTCGAAAGACTCTCCCGGTCGGCCGTTGAAGCCCTGCCCTGGCCGGCTGTCGAAGGACCCGGTGCCCCGATGCTCGTCGAAGCCCGATCCGGCCTGATTGTCGAAACCGGGCCCGATATCGGGGAGCGCGTCCAATCCACGCGACTGCCCCGGCCTGCCCATGAAGGCCTGTGGCGCGTCGATGCCCGCCTCGTAGAGCGGCGCGTCGAACGACGGGCGGCCCGGCGCCGGGCTCGCCTCGATGGCCTCTTCCGCGGCTTCGGCGGCTCGCCTGCGCGCGGCCCGGCCACCGGTGACCGGCGGCGGTTTCGGCGGCTCGGCGTACGGGGCGACCTCGGGCTCATCCGGTCGATGCCGTCTGCCCCCGCCGACCGCGGGCAGCGCACCGGAACCGAACATCTCGGCGATACCGGGATCGACCGGCTGCGTGGGACCGCCGGGAACACCGAGGCGACCCGGACCGCGTCCTCCCCCACGAGAACCGGCATCGCGCGCTTCGGCACGGAACGGCCCGAACGGATCGGACGACGGTCGCTGTTCGGCAAGTCCGAGTGGGTCGCGCGGATCGGGCGCGGAGTACCCCGCATCGGGGTCGAATCGGGTGATCGGGCCCGACATCGGCGAGAAGGCCGGTTCGGCCGGACCGGGCGGCGGGTAGGGCGCGGGCTGGTAACTCGCGGGCGGTTCGTAACTAGGCGCGGGCTCGGGGGCGTAGGTCGGCGGCGGGACATACGCGGGCGGGGGTTCCGGCGCGGGCGCGGCGTGCGAGTTCGGCTTGACCGCCGCGTTCTCACCGGTCAGATCGTTGACCGAGAGTCCGCGCCCGCTGCGCCGTCGTCGTCCACCGCCACCGGAGGTCGCGGGCGCGGCCCCTTGCGCGGCGTTGCGCGCCAGCAGCTCAGCCACCGATAGCTGTTTAGAATCCTCGCTACTCATGCCGACTCCACTTCCGCGACCGGCGTGACCGGCGGCACCGCGGCCGGTCCACCTCCGTTGGGCTCGGAGTCCAGTTTGCGCAAGATGAGGCCTTCGCGCAGCGCCCATGGGCAGATTTCGATGCTGTCGAGCGACAACGCCCGCATACTCGCCTCCGCGACCAATGCGCCGGCCACCAATTGCTGGGACCGATCCGAACTCACGCCTTCCAGTTCCGCGCGGTCCGACGCGGTCATCCGGGAGATGAACGCGATCAGCTGGCGCAGACCGGAGCTGGTCAGTGTACGTCGCACCCGCGGACCGGCCGCCGAGGGTGCCGCGCCGGTCAGCCGGGCCAGCGAACGGAATGTCTTCGAGGTGCCCACGGCCAGGTCGGGCCTGCCCGCGTCGATCATCGTCTTGGACGGGACGACCAGTTCGGCGTCGAGCCAGTCGCGCAGGACCGCGATCTTGCGCTTGCCCGGCGGGTCGTCGCGCAGCCACTCCCTGGTGAGCCTGCCCGCGCCGAGTTGCAGCGACAGCGCCACGTCGGGTTCCTCGTCGCCGCCGTTGGACAGCTCCAGCGAGCCGCCGCCGATGTCGAGATTGATGATCCGGCCCGCGCTCCAGCCGAACCAGCGGCGCACCGCGAGAAACGTCAGCCTGGCCTCGTCGTCGCCGGAGAGCACTTGCAGATCGACTCCGGTCATCGCACGGACGCGGGCGAGTACTTCCTCGGAATTGGTTGCCTCGCGCAGGGCCGAGGTGGCGAACGGCATCAGCTCCACGCACTTGGAATTGCGTGCCAGATCAGCGAATTCGAGGATGGTCGCGATCAGCCGCGCCTCGCCCTCCTCGGTGATCCGGCCCACCGAATCCATGCTCTCGGACAGGCGCAACGCCGACTTCGTCGAGCTCATCGGCATCGGGTGGCCACCACGATGCGCGTCCACCACGAGCAGGTGGACGGTATTGCTTCCGACATCGAGAACACCAAGCCGCACACGAATACGGTACTTGGTGATCCGGTACAGCAGGCCAGGCGACTGAACTGTTAGCGTCACGAGTTGTGACCGAAGGCGCATCTGGCACCGCGGAGACCGGGCTCCGACCTGGGCGAAAGATCGACCCAGCCCCGGAAGTCGAGCTCGATTTCCCACGGGAGTGGATCGAGTTCACCGATCCAGCAAACGACGAGCACCAGATCGTCGCCGATCTGACGTGGCTGCTGTCGCGCTGGACGTGCGTGTTCGGCACGCCCGCCTGCCAGGGCATCATCGCCGAACGCCCCGACGACGGCTGCTGCTCACACGGCGCTTTCCTGGCCGACAAGGACGACCGCAAGCGCCTCAACGGTGCTGTGAAGATGCTCACACCCGACGACTGGCAGCTGATGGGCGAGGCCACCGAGAACGGCAAGGTCGTCAAGAAGGGTTACCTCGAACTCGACGAACTCGAGGACGAACCGGCCCTGCGCACCCGTCGCTTCGACGGCGCGTGCATCTTCCTCAACCGTCCCGGATTCGCGGCGGGCCCCGGCTGCGCGCTGCACATCATGGCCGTGCGCAAGGGCATCGAACCCCTGGAAGTGAAGCCGGACGTGTGCTGGCAGCTGCCGATCCGGCGCACCCAGGACTGGGTGGAACGCCCGGATGGCGAGCAGATCCTGCGCACCGTGGTCACCGAATACGACCGGCGCGGCTGGGGACCCGGCGGCCTGGATCTGGATTGGTACTGCACGGGCTCTCCCGACGCCCACGTCGGCGCGAAGCCGGTCTGGCAGTCCTACGGCCCGGAACTGCGTGAGCTGCTCGGTGCGCCCGCCTACGACGAACTCGCCAAGCACTGCCGCCGGCGCGAGGGCCTCGGCCTGGTCGCGGTGCATCCGGCGACGGTCGAAGCCGAGCGGATGAACCCCGAACCTCACAGATCGAATCACGCGGAGTGAAAGCCTCGTAACCATTCGGTTCATCTGTAGGTCGTGCATCCGTCACCGAACTCGGGTTGGATAGCTGTTCATGTCCAAGAAAGCGATCTACGCAGCGACCCTCGCGATCGGCGCGACCCTCTCCATGACCGGCCTGGCCAATGCCGAACCGAACGGTGATCCGGCCGCGTACGCGGACTTCACGGCCGACTTCGTGAACTACAACGACCCGGCCGCGATCGACGCCGCCAAGAACGGCAAATACATCATCATCAGCACGAAGGGCACCTCCTCGCCCATCGGCTGCCGCGGCAACGGCGCCGACGTGCCGATCTACGACTGCAAGCAGTTCGACGGCGTGGAAGTGGTCGCCCTGAAGAAGATCGACACCCCCCTCGGCACCGCCTGGAGCGTGCTCTGACCGCCTCTCCGCGACTCTTGGCCAGATCTTAGGTACGGGGAGACCTATGTACGCGGCCGGCGGCAAGGCATCTAGTTCGTTGGCTCGTGCCCGGTGAGTTACCCATGTTCTCGCTAGATCAGTCATTCCGTCTATGAACGAAAAGGATCCCGTCGGTGTGCCGACGGGATCCTTTCGTTCTCGGGGTGGTGTCAAGCCTCGAGCTTGTAGCCGAGTCCTCGCACAGTCACCAGGTGTTCCGGCTTGGCCGGGTCTGCCTCGATCTTCGAGCGCAGGCGCTTGACGTGCACGTCGAGGGTCTTGGTGTCGCCCACGTAGTCGGCGCCCCAGACGCGGTCGATCAGCTGGCCGCGGGTCAGCACGCGGCCGGAGTTGCGGAGCAGATACTCGAGGAGGTCGAACTCCTTGAGCGGCAGGGTGACCTGGCCACCGTTGACGTGCACGGTGTGGCGGTCCACATCCATCCGCACCGGTCCGGCCTCGAGGACGCCGTTCTCGCTACCGGAATCCAGCTCGTCACCGGCGCCGCGGCGCAGCACGGCCCGGATCCGCGCGATCAGCTCGCGCGCCGAGTACGGCTTGGTGACGTAGTCGTCGGCGCCCAGTTCCAGCCCGACGACCTTGTCGATCTCGCTGTCGCGGGCGGTCACCATGATCACCGGCACGCCGCTGCGCGTGCGCAACTGCTTGCACACGTCGGTGCCGCTCATGCCGGGCAGCATCAGGTCCAGTAGCACGATATCGGCGCCGGAGCGGTCGAATTCGGCCAGCGCGGACGGGCCGTCGCCGACGACGGTGACGTCGAAGCCTTCCTTGCGAAGCAGGAACGCCAGCGGCTCCGCCAGCGAATCCTCGTCTTCGACGATCAACACACTCGTCATCTGCGTGCCTCCACACCGTTCGTTCGTCCCGCGAGAGTGCGCGGGACGGTGGTTTCTCTCGTGGTGGACTCCGGCGTCTGTTCCGCGTCCTCGTCCCCATCGGTTTCCAGATGGGCGGGGATGCGCAGCGTGAACGTCGAGCCGGTGCCCAGTTTGCTCCACAGGGTGATTTCGCCGTTGTGGTTGGCCGCCACGTGTTTCACGATGGCCAAGCCGAGCCCGGTGCCGCCGGTCGAGCGGGAGCGGGCCTTGTCGGAGCGGAAGAACCGCTCGAACACCCGTTCCTGGTCTTCCTTGGCGATCCCGATACCACGATCGGTGACCGCCATCGCGACATGATCGCCGCGCAGCGACCGGCTCACCGACACATGCGAACCCTGTGGTGAATACGCGATCGCATTCTCCACCAGATTCGACAGCGCGGTCACCAGCAACGTTTCGTCGCCGAGCACTTCCAGCCCGCTGGGCCGGTCGGTGCTGACGGTGATGCCCGCGGCCTCGGCGGCGGTGCGCGAGCGGTCGACCGCCTGCTGCACCACCGTGTCGACGTCGACCACGGCCAGGTCGGGCAGTTTCTCGGCGCCCTGCAATCGCGACAGGGCGATCAGCTCGGTCACCATCTTGCCCAGGCGCCGCGATTCGCCCAGCACGCGCGAACCGAAGTGGCGCACGGCCTCGGGGTCGTCGGCCGATTCCAGCATGGCCTCGGCCAGCAGGCTCATCGCGCCGACGGGGGTCTTGAGTTCGTGGCTGACGTTGGCGACGAAATCGCGCCGCGTCGCCTCCATGCGGGCCTGCTCGGAATCGTCGTCGGCGAACAGCACGACGAAGCTGGTTTCCTCGCGGGAGAGTTTGCGGGCCACACCACGCACGGCGATCCGGCCGCGGCCGGGTAGCGGGTTCTTGGCGGTGAGGTCGTATTCGGCGGATTCGCCGGTCGCGAGGACCTTCTCCACGGCGGCCCACGCGCGTTCGTCGAGCAACCGGTTACGGACCAGCCCGAGTTCCTCGGCGCGCGGATTCACCAGCACCACATCGCGATATTCGTCGACCACCGCGATGCCGGACTCGGAGGCGAGCACGATCAGGTCGAGCACCTGCGACATCGTCAGCCCGGTGTCTTCCTGGGTACGGGCGGCCTGCCTGGCATTGACGAACGGGATCAGCAGGCCACCGACTGCCAGCCCGACGACAGCCGCGAGGACTGCCAACAGCACGGCCTGCGGAACACTCACAAGATTGATCGTACGAGTGCGGACCGACATAACGTCGGCGGGTCGACGAAGTTTCGCGCAGGTCACAGGCACTTGGCATGGCGTTCTTTTGCCGTTCACCCAGCGGGCACCTGGACCTTCGCCGGGCGTGTCAGCCGGGCGGTTCGCCGTACATCGCGGTGGTCACCGCGGGCCCGTGTCGGTCGACCCATGCGCCGAGCGCATAAATCGGAACCAGCAGATCGCGGCCCGCTTCGGTGAGTTCGTACTCCACTCGCGGCGGCGCTTCGGCATACCGCCGCCTGCGTACGAGCGTCATCCGCTCCATCCGCCGCAACGTCTGGGTCAACATCTTCTGACTGATCCCACCGGCCCCCGTCAGAAGTTCGCTGTGACGTTGCGGACCATCGCGCAACAGGTACACCACCACCGGCAGCCACGAGTTCGCGAACAGGTCCACCGCCATTCGCGCGGGGCAGTCGGCCTCGTAGTCACCGTAGGGCGGGTATTGCACCGGTTCGGCGGCGGTCATGGGTACCAGCGTGCCACCGCCGAAAGGCACCCGCGGGTGCCTTTCGGCCTTTCTAGCGTCGGTGTGGCCGATGCCACCGGGCTCGGCACGAATCACGGGAGTTCTCATGCGTATCGGAATCATCGGCGCGGGCGCGATGGCGTCCGCTTTGGGTGGCGGCTGGGCCACGGCGGGCCACGAGGTGCGGATCGGGGCCCGCTCGGCCGATTCGGCGCGGGCACTCGCGTCCGAGATCAACGCGATCAGCGGACCGGATGCCGACCGGGCGAGCAGATCTCCGGTCGACGTGCGACCGGCGACGATCAGCGCGGCGATCGCCTTCGCCGAGGTAGTCCTGTTCGCGGTACCCGTGAGCGCGCTCACCGAACTGCTCACCACACACGGCGCCGAGCTGGCCGGAAAGATCGTCATCGACTGCACCAACGCGTTCCTGCCCGACGAATCGGCACCCGACGGCGTCACCGGGTTCGTCCTGAGCGAGGACGCGGTGGCCGAACGTATCGCCGCGGCCGCACCGAAAGCCCACGTGGTCAAGGCCTTCAACCTCCTCGCCGCCGAGGTGTGGGCGGGCGCCGACCGAGTCTTCGACGGTGTGCGGTTGGCCGTCCCGATCTGCGGCGACGACGCGGCGGCGGTACAGACGGTGGCCCGGCTCGCCGAAGAACTGGCCCTGCAACCGTTTACCGCCGGCGGTCTGCACCGCGCCAGATATCTGGAGGCGACCTCGGTCTTCACCGTCGGCCTCTGGTTCGCAGGCCGCGATGCCCGCGCGATGCTGCCTCCACTGTCGGCGGCCTTCGCGGTCGCCGACGCCTGACACACGGTCGGGCCGGCGCAATCGTGGGATGCGTCGTCATCCACATGATCACGCCGGCCTCGGCCGTGCCGGGACGTTCAGGCGGCGATCCCCAAACCCAGCGCCACGGCGACCGGCGCCAGGTACAGCACCGGGAACGCGACCGTCTTGTACGACCGCGCCCGCAATACCGTCACCACCGCACCCGCGAAGTACAGGATCAGCCCGATCGCGGCGAGAACCCCGATCACCGGCACGAACAGGCCGACCAGCAGCCCGATCGACCCGAGGGCCTTGGCGATGCCCAGCGGTGTCCACCAGGTCTGCGGCACACCGTATTCCACCAGCGGATCCACCACGAACGGCGCCTTGCGCAGCAGGGAGAACGCCGAGAACCCCACCCACAGTGCGGCGACGACAGTGACGATGACGTAGGCGGTGTACATGGCGTAACTCCTTCGGCAGCCGCGTGTTTCGCGGTATCTACCGAGGTGACGACACAGCCCCCGCGAGTGTGACATCGCCCGGAAAACACGACGGCCCCACACCGTTGGACGGTGTGGGGCCGAAGCGCTGGGAGTTACTTGCCGCCCTGGTTGGCGACAGCGGCGGCACCGGCTGCGGCAGCGGCCGGGTCCAGGTATTCGGCGGCCTTCACCGGGCGCATGTTCTCGTCCAGTTCGTAGACCAGCGGAATGCCGGTGGGGATGTTCAAGCCGGAGATGTCCTCATCGGAGATGCCGTCGAGGTGCTTGACCAGCGCGCGCAGCGAGTTGCCGTGCGCTGCGACCAGCACGGTCTTGCCGGTCAGCAACTCCTTGGAGATGGTGTCTTCCCAGTACGGGACCATCCGCTTGACGACATCGAGCAGGCACTCGGTCTCGGGGACCTCGATGCCCGCGTAGCGCGGGTCGCCTTCCTGGCTGTACTCGTTGTCGGGCTGGATCGGCGGCGGCGGGGTGTCGTAGCTGCGGCGCCACAGCATGAACTGCTCCTGGCCGTACTGCTCGCGGACCTGCTCCTTGTTCTTGCCCTGCAGATCGCCGTAGTGGCGCTCGTTGAGGCGCCAGTCGCGCACGACCGGGATCCACAGCCGGTCGGCGGTGCCGAGCGCGTTGTCCGCGGTGCTGATCGCGCGGCGCAGCAGCGAGGTGTAGACGACATCGGGCAGGATGCCTGCTTCTTTGAGCAGCTCTCCGGCCCGCTTGCCCTCGGCGATGCCCTTGTCGGTGAGTTGGACGTCCACCCAACCGGTGAAGAGGTTGAGGGCATTCCATTCGCTCTCGCCGTGGCGCAGCAGCACGAGGGTGTAGGTCATAGGGGTCATTCTGACATTGCGGTGATGTCAGGCCCACTCCACCTCGTCGAAGCCGATGACGATCTCGTACGGCCCGCCCTTGACCAGCGCGTCGACCTGTAATCGTGACGCCACCGAGTCGACTTCGCGCACTACGGCGCACACTCCTTGGAACGGACCCTCCGGTATATGGACGACATCGCCCGGCACGTAGTCGGCAGCCACCTCATGGAGGCTACGCCCGCCGGTGACCAGGCCGAACGAACGCGCCGAGCACACTGTCGGCCGGACCGAAGAGTCCTCACATCGCCTCAATCCGCGGCGGCCTCGACCGCTAGCACCCCCGCACCGACCAGTGTGGCGCCTTCGCTCAACGTCGACAGTTCCACCGACAGTTCCTCGACGAACTCGAGCCGCGCATGCCGGGCGACGGCAGCGCGCAACGGTCCCCACAGCGGCTCCCCCGAATGCGCGAACCCGCCGCTGATCACCACCCGATCCACATCCAGTAGCGCGGCGGCCGACGAGATTCCCGCACCGAGGCCGGTTCCCGCACGCGCCATGGCGGCGAGCGCGATCGGATCGCCACGATGCGCGGCCTCGGCGAGCTCCATCCCGCTCGCCCCGGCCCAGCCACGCGCCCGCGCCCAGCGCACCGACGACATCCCGCTCGCCACCGCTTCGACGCACCCGAATCCCCCACAGGGACAGGCGGTGTCATCCCCGGGCACCACGATGTGCCCGATGTGACCGGCGTTTCCCGTGCGCCCCACCACAACCCGACCGTCGGTGATGATCCCCCCACCGACTCCCGAGGACACCGTCATGGCCAGGCCGTTGTCCACCCCGCGCAACCCGCCCACCCGATGCTCGGCCAGCACCAGACAGGCGCCGTCGATGGCCAACCGCACCACCGCGTTCGGGAACAGCGCGCGCACGTGGTCGACGATCGCGAACCCGCCGCGCCACGCCGCCAGGTTCAACGGCCTGATCGTTCCCGCGGGCACATCGACCGGACCCGCCGCTCCGATCCCGACCGCGCTCACCTCGTTGTCACCTGCCACAGCGACCAGAAGGTCTCGACACGCCGCCCACGGATCGTCCGAGGCGGCGGGGGCCCGGCGCACCCCGTGCAGCCGGTAGTGCGGGTCCACAAGTCCCGCAGCGAATTTCGTTGCCCCGATATCGAGCGCAAGCACCGCCATCACCACTCCTACCTCCCGCGCCGGGCCGCGTCGCCGCACACCTCGCCCGCACCTGATGTGAGTCATCACAACATGTGGCACGCGACACTTTGACTACTGGTCGGTACAAATCACAGGTTTTCGTTAGATACTTCGACACGGGTCGGGTCGTCTCGTTGGGCAGCACTACTGTTGATGAAGGAAAGCTGTGTCGAAAATCGCTGTACTGGTGTTGAGTCTGCTATCTGTGGGCTTGTTCGCCGCGCCCGCGGGCGCGAACCCGCTGTATCCGACGCCTGATCCGGATCCGTTCTTCACCGCACCCGCCGACATCGCCGCGCTGGCACCCGGCGACGTTGTGCGGACCCGCCACATCGACACCTGGATGTACCCGGGCACCGAAGGCCACCAGGTCGCGTTCCGCTCCACCAATTCGGCGGGCAACGCGATCATGGGCATCACCACCGTGCTCATGCCGATCGGCGTGAAGAACCCGCCCCTGGTGTCGTACCAGGCGCTGATCAACTCCATCGGCACCCGCTGCAATCCGTCGCAGTCGCTGTTCAACGGCGAGCTGCAGGACGCGCCGGGCGCCATGCTGCCGCTGGCGCGCGGCTGGGCGATCTCGGTGCCCGATTACCTCGGCCCGACGGTGGCCTATGGTGCGGCCAAGCTCAGCGGCATGGTCACCCTCGACAGCGTGCGCGCGGTGCAGAAGGTCGCCGAGCTCGGCGTCGGCAACTCGCCGGTGGCGATCGCCGGCTACTCCGGCGGCGGCATGGCCACCGCGTGGGCGGGTGCGCTGCAGCCCACCTACGCACCGGAACTGAAGCTCGCGGCCGTGGTGTCAGGCGGCATCCCCGCCGACCTCGAATTGATGGCCGACGCACTGGGTTTCGCACCGCACCCCGGCTTCGGCCTCGCCTTCGCCGCCGCGATGGGCATCGAGCGCGAGTACCCCGAGCAGGTGCCGGTGTCGGACCAGCTCAACGAGAACGGCCTGTGGTTCCGGGAATTCACCAAGGACGCGTGCCGTCGCTTCCTGCTGTTCCACGGTGCCCTGCGCAACGCCGAGCAGATGGCGGCGTCCAAGGAGCTGATGGGCAGCCAGGTGGCCCGTGGCGTGCTGCGCGAGAACAGCCTCGTGCACTTCCAGGGCGCGCCGACCGCACCCACCTACATCTGGCAGGGCAAGTACGACATCCTCACCCCGTACGCTCCGGTCGCCGAGACAATCGCCCGCTGGTGTGGTCAGGGTGCCCCGGTCCAGCTGAACACGGTCGAGATCTCCGAGCACATGACCGCCGCCGTGGCAGGTTTCCCGGACGCGTGGAACTACGTCGAGGCCCGCTTCCGCAACGAACCGGTCCCGACGAACTGCTGAGCTGAAAAACGATGCCGGACAGGAACTTTCCTGTCCGGCATCGTTGTGTTCTCAGACCTTGTCGGCGTCGTCGATGAGGTGCTCGAAGGCGCGCAGGTTCTTCAGTGACTCACCGCGCGAGACCCGCCACTTCCATTCCTTGCGAATGGATTCGGCGAACCCGAGCTCGAGCAGGATGTTGAAGTCGTTGTCGACCGCTTCGAGGATCTGACCGAAGATGCGGTCGAGTTCGTCGGCGGTGACCGACTCGGCGGACATCCGGCCCACCAGGTAGATGTCGCCGACATTGTCGAGGGTGTAGGCCACGCCGTAGAGGCGGCGGTTGCGGCGCAGCAGGTATTTGTAGACGCCTTCGAAGTTCTCGTCCGGCTTGCGGCACACGAACGATTCGATGCGGACACCGTGCTTGCCGACGGTCAGCATCACCGTGGTCTTCAGCTTGCGCTCGCCGGGCAGCACCACGATGAAGGTGTCGTCATCGTGGCGGGTGTACTCGATCTCGCGATCGCGCAGCGTGTCGTCCACTACCTGCGAAACGGCGCTCACCTGCGCACTCCCGTCCGGCGCCGCAACAGCGCCCGCGATCTGGCCTGCCTGGTCTCGCCCGCGTACAGAGCGATGGGACCGCGTTCGGTGCGGAATCCGGCCATCGCGGCAGCGTAGCTGTCGAGCAGGCCGTCGGCGGTGTGCGCCCAGGAGAACCGGCTGGCGTGCTCCACGGCGGTGGCGCCCATGCGGGTGAGCCGGTCGGGATCGTCGAGCAGGGCGGCCAGCGCGTCGGCCCAGTCGGGGGTGCGATGCCCCGGCACGAGCAAGCCGGATTCGTGGTTGCGGACCGCGGTGCCGAGACCGCCGACGTCGGCGGCGAGAACGGGGGTACCGCTGGCCTGCGCCTCGATGGCGACCAGGCCGAAGGATTCGTTGTAGCTGGGCACGGCCACCACATCGGCCGCGCGATACACCTGCACGAGCTTGTCGGCGGGCTGCGGCGGCAGGAACGTGACCCGTTCGGCGATGCCGAGGTCGGCGGCCAGTTCGATCAGCGCGTCGGGTCTGGCCAGTCCGGTGCCGGACGGCCCGCCCACGATCAGCACGCGCAGCTTGCGGCTCGGATCACGGCCGAGGAGCTCGGCGGCCGCGCGCACGAGGACATCGGGGGCCTTGAGCGGCTGGATCCGGCCGATGAACGCGACGATCTGCTCGTCGGCGCGCAACCCGAGCTCGGTGCGCGCGGCGAGCTTGTCACCGGGCCGGTAACGGGTCAGGTCGGCGCCGGGCGGCACCACGTCGATGCGGTCGGGCGAGGCGCCGTAGAGCTCGACGAGCTGACGGGCTTCGTCACCGGTGTTGGCCACCAGCCGGTCGGACTCGGCGATCACCTGCTTCTCGCCGATCACCCTGGTCTCGGGTTCGGGAGTATCGCCCTCGGCCAGCGCGGCGTTCTTCACCGCGGCCAGGGTGTGCGCGGTGTGCACCAGCGGCACCCGCCAGCGGTCGCGTGCCAGCCACCCGACCTGGCCCGACAGCCAGTAGTGCGAATGCACGAGGTCGTAGTGGCCCGGCAGATGCCGCGCTTCCTGGCGCAGCACCTCGGCGGTGAACGGACACAGCTGGGTGGGCAGCTCGTGCTTGTCGAGTCCCTCGAACGGGCCCGCGACCACGTGGCGCACGATCACGCCGGGTGCGGCCTCGGCCACCGGCGGCAGCTCCGAGGAGGTCGCCCGGGTGAAGATCTCCACCTCGGTGCCCCGTTTGGCCAGCTCGAGCGCGGTTTGCAGCACGTAGACATTCATCCCGCCCGCGTCCCCCGTACCGGGCTGCGCCAGCGGCGAGGTATGCACCGATAGCACCGCGATGCGATGGGGCAAAAGATCGGGACGACGCTGGCTCACACCCTCCAGTGTGCACGCCGCGACGCCGCCACCGTTGCCCCTACCGGGTTCGGTGACGGCTGTCACAGCGTGTTCGTGAGTGAGTTCACGTCCTCGTCGTGGTCGAGCCTGCCCGATCCGCGGTCCGCGCGCGAGCGGATTTCGGCCCTCGCGTTCGGCCGTCACGCGCGGTGCAGCGCCGCCTCGAACACGGGCCACGATTTGTGCATGTCCTGCTCCCAGTAGCCCCACGAGTGAGTGCCGTTGGGGCGCATGTCCACGGTCGCGGGAATGCCGAGTGTTTGCAGTCGATCGCGCAGCTGCTGGGTGCACAGATTCGTGACGGCTTCGAGCCCGGCGCCGAACAACAACTGCATGGTCAGCTGCGCCGGGTCGCCCTGGGCGGCGGTGATGGTGTCGTACGGCCCGGGAATTCCGGTGCCCGAGGAGATGTAGACGTCGGTGCCGCGCAACGCTTCCGCGTGCAGGTAGGGGTCGTTGGCCGACCACGCGGGATCGGTGGGTGGGCCCCACATATTGGCCGCGTTGCCGAGCCTGCTGCCCACCACCGTCCGCACGATCGCCTGTCCGCGTGGATCACTCGTGCGCACGCACCCGCTGTAGGACCCGATCGCCCGGTACAGGCCCGGCTCGGCGAGCGCGAGCTGGAACACCGAGGTACCCGCCATCGACAGTCCCGCGATGGCATTGGCGCCGGTGCCGCCGAACTCCGCGTCGATCACGGGCGGTAGTTCCCTGGTGAGAAAGGTGGTCCAGCGCTGCTTGCCCAGCACCGGGTCGTCGGTTCGCCAGTCCGCGAAATAGCTTCCGGCCCCGCCGAACGGGATCACCACATTGACCTGTTTGTCCTTGAAGAACTCGACGACATCGGTGCGATCGAGCCAGTTGCCGTCGGCACCTCCGCCGACCCCGTTGAGTAGATACAGCGTCGGCGCGGGCGCTTTCGGATCCGCGGCCCGCAACACCCGCACCCGGGTGACGATGTCCATCGCCGGTGAGTACACGCCGACATCGATAGTGCGATCCGGTTCGACCCGCTGATCCTCGATGTGCGCCGCCCCCGGTTCAGCGGCTGCGGGCACCCCGGCCACGACACCGGCCAACAAGCCCAGCACGGCCACTGCGACCCGTACGCCCACTGCCCGACCAAACATCATCGAACTCCGTTCTCGACGCCGAATCCTCTTCTCCACATACGATCCAACGACATTCCAGAACGCTACACACGAATTCACCGGAAGTCTGTGACGATTCCCAGAAGATTTTCCTGAACTCTGGACGTTCGATCCGATTGGTTAGCGAGAACAATCACAGGCCGATCACATCAGCGCGGCAGACCAATCACACCGATCACTCTACCTGCGCAGACACCTGGTCGGCTCGTCACGACCCGCGCACCCGCCGACAGATATCGTCTCCGCGAATAGACCGACCGGACCTTTTCATCGGATACCGCGAATTGCGAAACATGACGCAACATGTCTGCAAACTTATTCGCATCACCGGAATCGGCGGTGAAGTCCGCACCGAAAACCGCAGGCAGGTCACGTCGGTACCAGCCGTCGGCGCGACCTGCGGGAACGTTCAGCCGACGCGCAGGGCCGCGGCGAACAGCGGCCAGGAGTGACGGAGATCCTCGCGCCAGTAGCCCCAGGAGTGAGTTCCATTGGGGCGCAGGTCGACCGTGGCGGGGATGGCCAGGTCGTGGAAGCGGGTGGCGAGCTGCTGGGTGCACAGCGCGGTGACCGCGTCGAGCGCGCCGCCGATGATCAGCTGGTCGACGAGTTTGATCGAATCACCGTGTAGCCCTGGCCCGTCGACGGTGTCGAGTACACCGGGAAGACCGGTACCGGAGGAGACGTAGATCGCCAGGCCGCGCAGGCGCTCGGCGTGCAGGAAGGGATCGTTGGCGGCCCAGAGCGGGTCGCCGGGTTGTCCCCACATGTTCACAGGGTCACCGTTCTGGCCGGAGACGACGGTGTTGACGATGGCATGACCCTGCGGACCGCTGGTGGAGACGCAGCCGCTGTAGGAACCGACCGCCTTGTACAGCGCGGGCGCGGCGAGCGCGAGCTGGAAGGCGGCGGTGCCCGCCATCGACACGCCCGCAACGGCATTGGCCCCGGTGCCGTGGAACTCACGGTCGATGACGCGGGGCAGCTCGCGGGTGAGGAAGGTGGTCCAGCGCTGACGGCCGAGAACGGGGTCGTCGGCCTGCCAGTCGGCGTAGTAACTGCCCGCGCCGCCGATCGGCATCACGACAGTGACCTGTTTGTCGGCGAAGAAGGTGTCGGCGTCGGTGCGGGTGAGCCAGTTGCCGCCGTCGCGCCAGTCACCGGACGGGCCGACGCCGCCGTCGACGCCGTTGAGCAGATACAGGACGGGCGCAGTCGCCGAACGGTCGGCCGCGGGCAGCACCGCGACGGTCACCGGTTTCGCCATGGCGGCGGAGTGCACCACGAGCTCGACGACGCGGCCGGGACCGGGCTCGACGGAAATCAGCCGCGCGGCGTCGGTGGCCGGACTGCCTCCGGCGACCGGGGCGGCGCACACCATGACTGCCACGAGAGCCAGCACACATCGCGTCAAGACGCTCATGCGCCACCTCCATGCCCGGCCGCCAGAAATGGCCGTCGAGCTCAGAGTAGGTCGGCCTCACCTGCCCCGGACACGTTTCTGAAACATTGCCGATTCAGAGCAGGTATGGCCCGCCGAGCTCACTCCAGCGCGTCGACAAACGCGCTGACCTCGGCGAGGAAGCGTGGCCGGTCCTCGATGAACAGCCCGTGCAGAGCCCCTTCCCAGAAGGAACCGCGAGCGTCAGGGGCATTGTCGAGGATGTACTGACCATTGGCCGCCGGGACCACCGGGTCATCGGTGCCGTGCAGCACCAGAACCGGAACATCCAGGGCGCGCAGGGTTTCGGTGTTGTCGATCGTGCGGTAGAACAACGCCTTGCGCACCGAGGGCGGGGTCGCGAGACTGCCGCCGAACAGCCGCTGCGCGTCGACGCCCTTGTCCGCGCCGGGCCCGGTATTGGCATTGCCGAACACCGAGAACGCCCGCACCGCCCGCCCGGCGGCCTCGTCGAACACGCCCGGAATCGCCTTCTCCATCGACGGCCCCGGTGCCGCGCCGGGCACATCGCGCCCGATATGGGCGGGCGCCCCGCAGTAGACGACACCGGCGACAGCCGAGGTGCCGTAGGTGGCGAGGTAGTCGGTGGCGACGATCCCACCGTAGGACCAGCCCAGCAGCACCGCACCGGCGTCGACACCCTCGGCGGCCAGCACCGCGGCCACATCGCCCGCCCACGCCTTGGGGTCGTCGTAACCGGCGCCGGGGTCGTCGGAGTACCCGTGTCCGCGCAGGTCGACCGCGATCACTCGATAGCGCTCGGCCAGCTCGTCCGCGGCCGCCCCCCAGCACCGCAGATTCCCGGCCCACCCGTGCAACAGCACCAGTGGCCTACCGGTACCGATCACCCGGTAGACGATCCTCGTTCCATCGGCACTGACAGCATCGCGAATAGCCATACCGACAGGTTAATCGGCGCAGTCACGAAGGATTCCCCAGCTGCGCACGGCCGCGGCGAACGCCTGACATCACCGTGATCGGAGCCATGGCGGCCGGGAATCGCGGGCGAATAAGATCGGCAAACATGAGCATTCGCACCGCTGTCGTCACCGGGGCCAGCTCGGGAATCGGTGAAGCCACCGCCCGGGAACTGGCGAAGCAGGGTTATCACGTCTACGTCGGTGCCCGCCGGTTCGACCGCGTGCAGCGCCTCGCCGAGGAGATCGGCGGCACCGCCATCGAACTCGACGTCACCTCCGAGGAATCGGTGCGCGCGTTCACCGACGCCATCGACCACGTCGACGTGCTGGTCAACAACGCGGGCGGCGCGAAAGGCATGGCCGCGGTCATCGACGCCGACCTCGACGACTGGCGCTGGATGTGGGAGACCAACGTCGTGGGCACCCTGCGCGTCACCAAGGCGCTGCTCCCCAAGCTGATCGCCTCCGGCGACGGCCTGATCGTCACCATCACCTCCATCGCCGCCCTGCACACCTACGACAACGGCTCCGGTTACACCTCCGCCAAGCACGCCCAGGCCGTCGCCCACCGCACCCTGCGCGGTGAGCTGCTCGGCAAGCCGGTCCGCCTCACCGAGATCGCCCCCGGCGCCGTGGAAACCGAGTTCTCCCTGGTCCGCTTCGACGGCGACGCCGACCGCGCCGCCAAGGTCTACGAGGGCATCGATCCCCTGCACGCCCAGGACATCGCCGAAATCGTCGGCTTCGTGGCCACCCGCCCTCCCCACGTCAACCTCGACACCATCGTCGTCAAACCCCGAGACCAGGCGGGCCCCGGCTCCTTCGCCCGCCGCACCTGAGTGCGTTTCCCCAGTTCCGCACCACTTACTCCCCCTCAAACGTGAGACTCGACACCTGGCCTCGCCGGGTCCGCCGCCCGGCCCATCACACGACGCGACGAGCCGGGCGGTCAATCCGCGCGCGGGACAGGCGAATCCGGCGCGGCAGCCGTTCGAGTGGCGAGAGCGGGCGTGGGAATTGATACTGGGAGCGGGCGGTTCGATCGTTGCTGCGAATTCGCCGCGATACTCGAACTGGCATTAACATCGCCGTTTGCCGTTAGCCAGCCCTAGGAGTAGAAGTTCGATGCTCGGTATGAAGTCTGTTTTCAGTGGGTTCAAAGATTTCCTGATGCGCGGGAACGTCATCGACCTCGCGGTCGCGGTCGTGATGGGTACCGCGTTCACCGCTGTGGTCACCTCGTTCAGCAAGGGACTCATCAATCCGCTGCTCGCGGTGTTCGGCTCGACCAACGAACTGGGCCTCGGCGTCCAGCTGATCGCCGACAAGCCGGCGACGTTCATCGCGCTCGGCCCGATCATCACCGCGTTCATCGACTTCTTCATGGTCGCCGCGGTCCTGTACTTCGTGCTGATGCTCCCGATGAAGTCGCTGAAGAACAAGTTCGGCACCACCAAGGACGCCGAGCCCACCGAGACCGAACTGCTCATCGAGATCCGCGATCTGCTCGCCAAGCAGCAGGGCCTGAGCACCGACCAGGCCGTCGCGCTGAGCAAGGAACGCGCCAGCGAGTCCGTCGAGGCGTAGTCACTTCCGACCGTCCGGCCCACCCGACGCGAACGACCCCCCGACCGTCGAGTCGGGGGGTCGTTCGCTTTCCGGGTCGGGTTCAGGCGTAAGCCAGGGTCTTGGCAGGCCAGCGCGGGTGGCCGGAGTCGATCACGTAGGGGTGGGTGTGCTGGAAGTGCCGGGGGCCGACCTGGATCGCGTCGGCCAGGATCGCCGGGTCGACCGCGCCGAGTTCGTGGATATGGGTGATCTCGGCCGGGTCGTGGCGGGGCCACAGCCGGATCGCCGCGACGGTGCCGATGCCGGCGATGACGGCCAGGGTCGCCCAGGTAGTCGTGAAGCCGGCAGTGGTGGCCAGCCAGCCGGTGATCGGGTAGGTGATCAGCCAGGCGAGGTGGGACAGGGAGAACTGGCCGGCGAAGAGGGCGGGACGGTCTTCCGGTCGGGCGGAGCGGCGTAGGACGCGGCCCGTGGGGGTGAGGATCAGGGCGGTGCCGGCACCGATGGTGGCCCAGGTGGTGAGGGCGGCGGGCCAGTGCCACTCGCCCGTCGGCAGGGTGGAGAGAACGAGCGCCGCGGTCAGGCCGGTGAGCAGCACCGCCGCCCCGGTGAGCATGACCGGGCGTTCGCCGCGGCGGTCCAGGATCTTGGGCAGGGTGAGCGCGATGAACATCGTGCCGAGACCGTTCGCCGCGAGCAGCAGCGCGACGCCGGACTGGTTGCCGCCCAGCACATCCCGCGCGTAGTTCACGGTGTTGACCATCACCACCGAGCCCGCCGCGGCGACCACCAGGTTCAATCCGAGCAGTCCACGCAGTCGCGGCGTCGCAGCGAACAGCCGCAGCCCGGCGGCGAGCCGTTCGGTGATCGCGCCGTCACCGACCGCCGCGTTCGGGATGCGCGCGGCCGTCACCAGGGCGACCGACACCGCGAAACCGAGGCCGGTGCCGACGAACAGCCAGTGGAAGCTGATCAGGCTCAGGGCCAGCGCCGCCAGCATCGGGCTGAGCAGCGTTTCCATGGTCGCCGCGAGCTGGGTGGCCGACAGCGCCTTCGTGTAGTCGCGTTCGTCGGGCAGGATGTCGGGCAGAACCGCCTGGTAGGTGGGGGTGTAGGCGGCCGAGGCGATCTGCAGCAGCGTGATGAGCACGTAGATCTGCCAGATCTGGTCGACGAAGGGCAGGGCGAGCACGATCGCGCCGCGCACACCGTTGAGCGCCATCAGGAATTGCCTGCGCGGCAGCCGGCCCGCGTAGGCGCCCGCGATCGGCGCGACGGTGACGTAGGCGACCATCTTCAGCGTCAGCGCGGTGCTGAGCACGATGGCCGCGTTGCCGCCTGCCAGTTCGTAGGCGAGCAGACCGAGGGCGACGGTGGTGAGCCCGGTCCCGAACAGGGCCGCGACCTGGGCGGTGAACAGCAGTCGGTAGTCGCGGTGCGCGAACAGTGAGGTGCTCATGATGCCTGCCCTTTCAAAACTGCTTATCTGCGTATGAACGCAATAAGCAGCATAAGCCGAGAAGTATTCCCGGACCACCCAAATCTTTGTCGACTTGACCTCAATGACCGTTGAGGTAGGACGGTAGAGCGCAGCGGCGGCCGAGGGCCGTCACCGACGAAGAGGAACGTCATGAGCGCCACGGTTGACCACGTCCGAACCGCCATCAGCCCGCTGCGACTCGCGGTCGTCATCGGCAGTACCAGGGAGGGGCGCTTCGGTCCGACGATCGCGAGCTGGTTCGTCCGGCAAGCGGCCCTGCGCGACACCGTCACCGTCGACATCGTCGACACCGCGAGTATCGAACTGCCGCACGCGTTCGGCGCCGCCACCGACCACCCCTCCGTCGCCGAAGCCACCGAAAAGCTCTCGCGCGCCGACGCGTTCGTCGTGGTGACACCCGAGTACAACCACAGCTACCCGGGCACGCTGAAGAACCTGATCGACACCCACCACGCCGAATGGCAGGCCAAGCCGGTCGGCTTCGTCTCCTACGGCGGCATCTCCGGCGGACTGCGCGCCGTGGAACACCTGCGCCCGGTCTTCGCCGAACTCCACGCCGTCACCGTGCGCGACTCGGTCTGCTTCCCGAATCCGTGGGGCCGATTCGACGACGCGGGCGAGCTGTCCGCGCCCAACGATGCCGACGCCGCCGCGGCGACCATGCTCGATCAGCTCACCTGGTGGGGCGAAGCGCTGCGCGCCGCCCGCCTGGCCCAGCCGTACGGGAAGTGACCGCCGTGATCACCACCGTCGAACCGACCACCAGTCGCAATCCGATGCGGATCGCCCTGGTCCTGGTGGTCGGCATGATCATGGCGACGCTCGATCAGACCATCGTGAACGTCGCCATCAACAAGCTGTCGATGGAGTTCCACGCCGGCCTGAGCACCATCCAGTGGGTCGCCACCGGCTACTCGCTGGCCCTCGGCGCCGTGGTGCCGACCTCGGCCTGGCTGGTCGGCCGATTCGGCGCCAAGCGGCTGTATCTGACGGCGATCACGGCCTTCGCGGTCGGCTCGGTACTGGCCGGACTGTCGTGGAACATCGAGTCACTCATCGCTTTTCGATTGGTTCAGGGTGCCAGCGGCGGACTGCTGATGCCGGTCGGCATGACGATCCTGCTGCGCGCGGCCGGGCCGGAGCGCCTGGGACAGTTGATGAGCACGCTCGGGTTGGCCATTCTGGTCGGCCCGCTGCTGGGCCCGGTGATCGGCGGATACCTGATCGACGAGGTGTCGTGGCGGTGGATGTTCTTCATCAATCTGCCGCTGGGCGCGCTGGTGCTGCTGCTGGCGGTGCGGGTGGTGCCCGACGATGCCCCGGAACCGCCGCGGGCGCTCGATATCCGTGGGCTGCTGCTGATGTCGCCCGGGTTGGCGCTGGTCATCTATGGCGTCACCGCCGCAGGCGAGAGTGCCGGATTCGCCACGCCCGCGGTACTGGTGCCACTGCTGGTGGGGGTCGGCCTCATCGCCGCGTTCGTGCGCCGATCGCTGACCACCTCGGTGCCACTGCTGGATCTGCGCGTGCTCGGCAACCGGATCACCGGCACCTCCGCGGTGCTGCTGGCGGTGTTCGCCGGCGGCTACTTCGGTTCGATGCTGCTGCTGCCGTTGTACTTCCAGGTGGTGCGCGGCGAGTCAGCGCTGGTGGCAGGCGCTTTGGGAATTCCGTTCGCCCTGGCATCCGGTGCGACCATGCAGGTGGCGGGCAGGCTGATCGACCGGATTCCGCCCGGCCGGTACCTGCCCGCGTCGATCACGGTGGCGCTCACCGGTTTCGTGCTGTTCGTGATCCAGCTCGACGCGGACGCACCGTACTGGGCACTGTGCCTGACGATGGTGCTGATGGGCGCGGGTGGCGGCGGGACCCTGATGCCGGTGATGACCACGGCGACCCGGCCGCTGAGCCGCGAGCAGCAGCCCGCCGGTTCGACGGTGCTGAACATGATCAGCACCACGTCGATGGCGATCGGGACCGCGGTGGCCTCGGTGACATTGGGCGCACTGCTCCCGGTGACGGGTGGCCTCCAGGCGCTGCACGCCATGACGGCGGACCAGCGGGCCGAACTCGCTCCCGCCCTGGCCGACGCGTTCCAGCACACCTATCTGATCGCGCCCGTCATGATCGCGCTGGCGCTCGTCCCGGCGCTGTTCCTGCCCCGACGTTAGGGACGGCCGAGCCGTCGTGCCGTGGTGTCGAACCACCGCGGCACGACGGCACAGGTGCGCGCTATTCGGCGGGCAAGGCGGACATCGACTTCCACGTCGGCCAATCGAGGGCCCAGTCGTAGACGTCGCCGTCGGCCTGGGACAACTCGATCGAGGTGCCGGTCACCTCCACCGGATCGCCGTAGAGGGCGGTCGGGAAGTAGGCCTGGGCGTCGGCGGGTGAGAGGTTGATGCAGCCGTTGGTGACGTTCGAGGAACCCTGCGCCGAGAGGGATTCGGGGTTGGCGTGGATGAATTCGCCGTTGTTGGAGATACGGACGGCCCAGCGTTCACGGACGTTGGTGTAGTACGGCGGATTCGACATCATGAAGTCCTCGTACTTCTCGGTGACGATGTGCACGCCCGAGCGGGTCACGTTGCGCGGCTCGTTGCCTTCGCCGTAGGACACCGCGAAGTCGAAGATCGTGGCGCCGTCGCGCACCACCCGCATGCGGTGACTCGGCGCGTTCGCGATGACGATCTGACTGCGGCCGATGGTGAAATCGGAGGTGACATCGGAGTCGCCGTAGGCGCCGCCGCCGAGGTCGACGCCGTAGAGCTTCGCGGCGACGTGCACGGTGGTGCCAGGGGTCCAATAGTCCTTCGGACGCCAGTGCACTCGCGAGCCGCCGTCGTCGGGCAGCCAGGCCCACGAGCCTTCGGTGCCCTGGTCGGTGGTGACGGTGAGGGCCTTCTCCACGGCCGCTTTGTTCGTGACCGGCCCCGCGAACTTCAGGATGATCGGCGCCGCGATCCCGACCTCCTGGCCGTCACCGATGTTGATCGTGGCCGGGATGGTCGACTGGGGGCTGATCGTGGTGAAGGTGGCGTCGATCGGGATCGGTTTCGCGTCGGCGCCGATGGCCGTACCGGCCCAGGTGTACTCGACGCCGTAGCCGAGCGGTTCGGAGACCTTGTAGGTGGTGCGGTCGGGGCTGAGCTGACCGGTGATCTGCTTGCCGCCGGCGTTGGTGAGGGCGATCTGGTCGATCGTGCCGTGCGCGACCGTCACCGACACGGGCGCGACCGGATCCACCTCGGTGGCTCCGGGCGTGGGCGCGATGGTGACCTGCGCCACCGGCGCCGCCTCGGCGGCCTCGCCCTGCCGGTCGATGGTGCACCCGGTGAGCACGACGAGCACCGCCAGCACCATCACCGCAACCACGGATCGCCCGCCCCGAACGCCCACTTCACGCCTGTGCGCCGACGAATTGCGCCGCGCGGTGGCCCGCGCGCGCAACAGTTCGGTTACCGAATGTTTGCTCACGCATCGAATGTACGCCGAGCTACCGACCCATACCCCGTGAGCGCGGTCTCACCGAGACCGCTACGACCGGTTGAGCCATTCCTCGGTGAAGGTGGCCTCGTTGCCGAGGAGTTCGATCAGGCGCTCGGAGATGGCCGCCTCGATCTTGCCGCCGAACAGCGGGATCTTCACCTCGATGGTGCCGTTGATGGCGGTGGTGGAGCCGGTGCCGCCGTCGGGTGCCATGGTCACCGTGCCGCGGACCACCGCGGGGGCACCGTCGACGTGGGCCTCGAAGATACCGCCGGTGCCGGTGTAGGTCTCGGTGCGCGGAATGATCAGGTCGCCGGGGCGCACCGCGGTGATGGCGGGCGGGAGCTGGTCGGCGGGGATGGACTGCACCATCTGGACGCGGACCTGGTCGCCGTCGACGGCGAAGGCGTCGAGCCGGGCACCGGGCCCGCCGACCTCGGCGATCCGGGCCTTCCAGTACTGCTCGTCGGAGTACGCGGCGCGCACCGCATCGACGGAATGCGTGTAGCCGGCAGTGAACGCCAGAGGTGTAGCCATGCTCGACACGGTACCGTCTGCGGACGTGCGTACAACACGGGTGGTGTCCTCCGATCAGCTGCGTGACCTGCTTGCCGATACCGGCGCGACGGTCCGCGATTCGGTGCGTTTGTCCGAACTGACGACCTTGCGGGTCGGCGGGCCCGCGCTGCTCGCCGAATGCGCGAGCACCGAGGCCCTGGTGGCCACGGTGAAGACCCTGGACGCGGCCGGTATCGCGGTGCTCCTGGTGGCGGGCGGGTCGAACCTGCTCATCGACGACACGGGCTTCGACGGCGTGGTCGTGCTGGTCGGCACGACCGGCGTCGAGCTGGGCACCGACGGCGTGGTGGCCGAGGCGGGCGCGAACTGGGACGAGGTCGTCGCGGCGACCGTCGCGGCCGGGTTGGGTGGGCTGGAGTGCCTGTCCGGCATTCCGGGTTCGGCCGGTGCGACACCGGTGCAGAACGTCGGCGCGTACGGCGTGGAGGTGGCGTCGCTGCTGCGCCGGGTACGCCTGCTCGATCGCAAGACCGGGGACGTGCGCTGGACCGAACCCGCCGAACTCGGCTTCGGTTACCGGACCAGCGTGCTCAAGCACAGCGACGACGCGGTGGTCCTCGCGGTGGAGTTCGCCCTCGATCCGAGCGGGATGAGCGCGCCGCTGCGCTACGGCGAGCTGGCGAAGGTGCTCGGGGCGGGCGACGGCGAGACCCGCCCGGTCGAGCAGGTGCGCGCCGAAGTGCTTCGCCTGCGGGCGGGCAAGGGCATGGTCCTCGACCCGGCCGACCACGACACCTGGAGCGCCGGTTCGTTCTTCACCAACCCGGTCGTCACCGAGGAGCAGTTGCCACAGGTACTGGCCGCGATCGCCGCGCACGTCGGCGACGACGTCAAGGTGCCCACCTATCCCGCACCCGACGGCACCAAACTCTCGGCGGGCTGGCTCATCGAACGCGCCGGTTTCGCGAAGGGCTTCCCCGGCGACAGCGCCGCCGCGCGCCTGTCGACCAAGCACACCCTGGCCCTGACCAACCGTGGCACCGCGACCGCGTCCGACATCGTCGCCCTGGCCCGCACCGTCCGCGCGGGCGTCCAGGAAAGGTTCGGCGTGACGCTGGAACCGGAACCGGTAACCGTCGGCATCGATTTATAGGACCGAGCACAGACAACCCACCTCTTCCCTCCGCCCGCACCCCAACCACGTAACGTGTGCTGCCATGGCACGCAGACTGGACTACTCGGCTCGCTACCCCCTGCACACCACCGAAGAGCTGTACGCAGCCCTCCAGAGCAGGGACTACTGGGAAGCCCGCGTCGCCGAAATGCGCAAGTACGCGCCCAACAACGAAGTGGTGAGCCTCGACGTCACCGACGACGGCATCGACGTGGTCCTGCACCACACCCTGCCCCGCGAGATGCTCCCCGAGATCGCCCAGACCGTGATGCGCAAAGACATGGTGATCACCCGCAAGGAGAGCTGGGGCCCGTTCGACCACGACGAGACCGAGGGCAAGTTCTCCGCCTCGATTCCGGCCGGCCCCGGCAGCCTGACCGGCACCATCCGCCTGTTTCCCACCGAGACCGGCGCCACCATGCGCTTCTCCCCCACCGCCAAGGTCTTCATCCCCATGGTCGGCCCGCGCCTGGAGCAGTTGATGCTGGTGAACCTGGTCGACCTGTTCCGCGCCGAGCAGGAAGAAACCCTGCGCTACCTGGACAATCAGACCGCCGACAAGTCGGTCTGACGCACCGGAGAACTTCGACGCCCGTGGCCCCCAGCCGCAAGGCCCTCCCGCCGGTCGGCACCATCACCCGTGGCACCACCGGCGTCAACCGTTTGCGCCGCAGTGACCGCTGGCTCGTCAACGACGAACTCGTCAGCGCGACACTGCGTGAATCGCCGAATCCCCTGGTCGTCGACCTCGGCTACGGCGCCGCACCGTGGACCACCTTCGAACTGGCCGCCCGGCTGCGCACCGTGCGCCCCGACCTCGAGGTGGTGGGCCTGGAAATCGACCCGGCCCGCGTCGTGGCACCCCGCGACGGCGTCCGCTTCGCCCGCGGCGGCTTCGAACTGGCGGGCCTGCGACCGACCCTGGTCCGCGCGTTCAACGTCCTGCGCCAATATCCCGAGGACGCCGTGCCCGACGCGTGGTCGCGCATCCAGTCGAATCTGGCACCCGACGGCCTGCTCGTCGACGGGACCTGCGATGAACTCGGCCGCCGCTGCGCCTGGGTGCTGCTCGACCGGCACCGCCCCCTCTCCCTGACGCTGGCCTGGGATCCGTTCACCGTGGACCGGCCCTCCGACATCGCCGAGCGCCTGCCGAAAGCGTTGATCCACCGCAACATTCCCGGCGAACGCGTCCACACGCTGCTCACCGCCGCCGACCGGGCCTGGGAGCGTACCGCGGCCATGGCGCCGTACGGCCCCCGCATCCGCTGGCGTGCAGCGGCGGAGATGCTGCGCGCCAACGGTTTCCCGGTCCACCCCTACAACCGGCGAATGCGCGACTGCGTGCTGTCGGTGCCCTGGGACGTGGTCGCCCCGTCAGACCCGGCTTAACGCCCGCCGCACCCGCGCCGACGCCCGCGGCGCCAATTGCTGCCCACCCCACCAGATCTCGTCGGTATCGCATCGGTGGATCGCCACCGCGTCGGCCACCACCTCGTCCAGCGCCGACTGCGAGATCTCGGTCTCGGCCAGATCCAGGACCGTCCGCACCGGCGTGGTCACCAGAAACGGCCCGGCCGACTCGACATCCGCCGCGCAGAGCTTGCGTCGGGTCAGCACCAACCGTGGGGTCACCGGTGGGCGACCCGCCGACACCGACAGGTGCAGAAACCGCGGCTGCAACCTGCCGATCCCGTGCAGTTCCGCCGCACTCTGATACGACACCGCCGCCGCGCCGTCGAACCACGCCGCCCACATCGCGTACTCGTCGAGCGGCCCCACCCGCCACTGGCCCAGCCGCATCATCCCGACCCCTGCTCTGGTCACCGACCCGTCCCCCAGGGCGGCTCTGACCTGCGATTCGCAGCCGGTACGCAACACCTGACGCGTGGTGAAGAAGCCCGCGTGCCGCCCGGCGAGGCGCCGCAGCACCCGCCATCGATGATCCGCTGTCCCCGCCACCCGGCGCGCGCCCTCGCCAGTCATGCAACCCAGATTACGCCCGGTTGCGTGCGCCAGGTCACATTTTGCTGTGAAGGCTTTCACTACGTCCTCAGAGCGGACACAGAAAGATCGGGAAGAATCCGATGCCATGACCACACAAAAGCCCCCTCGCCCCAGGATCGGTCGGCGCTCGCTGGTGATCGCGTTGGCCGTGGTCGCAGCCCTACTCGTCGCGGCCATCGGCGGAACCGAAGCGTATGCCAGGCACAAGATCTCGAGCTGCATCAGCGGCGCGTTCGAGCAACAGATGGGCTCGAGCATCGACGTGGGCTTCGGCCCGCGCCCGATCCTGCTGTCCTATGTGGACGGCAAGGTCGGCACGATCACCGTCGACAGCGAGGACAACAAGTTCGGCCCCGCTGTCGGGATGGTGGTGCACGCGAAATTCAACGACATCGAACTCGTCGACCGCGGCCGAGGCGGCGGCACCATCGACAGCTCGACCGCCGACGTGACCTGGAACAACGACGGCATCCGCGAGACCCTCGGCACCATGGTCAGCGGCGTGAGCTCCTCGGCGAGCACCGGAGTGATCACTCTCGATGTGCTCGGCGGCCTCGCCCAGCTGGAGGTGCAGCCGATGGTCCGCGACGGCAACGTCACGGTGGAGACGAAGTCGGCGCAGATACTCGGCATCGGCCTGCCCACCGACCTCGTGCAGGACATCGTCGAGACCTTCACCCAGAGCTTGCAGAGCTATCCGCTCGGCCTGCGCGCGCAGGAGGTCAAGGTCACCGATGACGGTGTGAGCGTGCACCTTTCGGGTGGCAAGACCGCACTCGAGAGCGACCCGGCCGCTCAGCAGTCCGGGTTCACCTGCTGATCGCGCGCGGCGGTGACGACGCGGGAAAACCTCGGCTAGTCGGGAAAACCGTCGAGGACCGCAGCCGATTTCGACAACCCGAGCCGCGTAGCACCGACCTCGATCAGCGCGGCGGCATCCGCGGCGGTGCGGATGCCGCCGCTGGCCTTCACCCCGAGTCGTCCGCCGACGGTCTCGGCCATCAACCGCACCGCGTGCACGCTCGCACCGCCCGCGGGATGGAAACCGGTGGAGGTCTTCACGAAATCGGCGCCCGCCTGTTCGGCCGCCCGGCACGCGCCGACGATCGCCGCATCGGTGAGCGCCGCCGATTCGATGATCACCTTGAGCACGGCCCGATCCCTGGTCGCCTCGCGCACGGTGATGATGTCGGCGAGCACGGCGTTGAAATCACCGGCCAGCGCGGCGCCCACGTCGATCACCATGTCCACCTCGGCAGCGCCCTGATCCACGGCCAGCCGCGCCTCGGCACCCTTCACCAGCGAATGGTGTTTGCCGGACGGGAAACCCGCCACTGTGGCCACCACCAGCCCCGGCGCACGCACCGGCAGCATCGAGGGCGACAGGCAGATCGCGTACACCCCCAGCTTGCGCGCCTCGACGACCAGCGAGTCGACCTCGGCCGGAGTGGCTTCCGGCGCGAGCAGGGTGTGGTCGATCATGTCGGCCACGGCGGCCCGGGTCAGCGGCGCGGAAGTCATTTCCCGAGCATCGCACACGCGCGGCCGAGTCCGGAACATCGGGCACGGCACATCATTGCGCTCCCGTACCCAAATCCTGGAGACTTAAGCCTGTGCTGATCCGTCGCGAGACCCCAGCGGACGCCCCGGCGATCGCCGCGATCCACCGCGCCGCTTTCGCCCCGCACTACGCGGGCGATCCGGCCGTCACCGAACCACCCGAACCCGCCCTCGTCGAGACGCTACGGACCGACGAGTCGTGGATGCCCACGCTGTCGCTGGTCGCCCTCGAATACGACACCGTCGTGGGGCACATCTGTCTCACCAGAGCCGGAATCGGCCCGTTCCCGGTGCTCGCGCTGGGTCCGCTCGGCGTCGATCCGGAGCATCAGAAGTCCGGCGTCGGCTCGGCATTGGTCCACGCCGCCCTCGGCGCCGCCGACGCTCTCGACGAATCGGTTGTCGGCCTGGTCGGCGATCCCGACTACTACGCCCGCTTCGGCTTCGTCCCCGGCGCGCGCCTGGGCGTCGTGCCCGACGAAGCCGAATGGGCGCCGTATTTCCAGGTCCGCCCGCTCACGGCCTACGATTCCGCCGTCACCGGCGAATTCCGTTATCCGGCACCGTTTTACGACCTGTAGGTCACTCGAAGACGACCGTGCGCCGACCGTGCACGAGCACCCGGCCCTCCAGGTGCCAGCGCAGTCCACGCGCGAGCACGACCCGCTCGATGTCGCGTCCCTGTCTGACCATGTCGCGCGCGTCGTCGGCGTGATCGACGCGGATCACGTCCTGCTCGATGATGGGCCCCGCGTCCAGCTCGGCGGTGACGTAGTGGCAGGTCGCCCCGATGAGCTTCACCCCGCGCGCGTACGCCTGGTGATAGGGCCGCGCGCCGACGAACGAGGGCAGGAAGCTGTGGTGGATATTGAGCGCGCGCCCGGCCCAGTGCTCGCACAGCTCGGCGGGTAGCACCTGCATGAAACGGGCGAGCACCACGGCATGCGGATCGTGGGAGTCGACGAGGTCGCGCACCTGCTCGAAGGCCGGACCGCGCTCGGCCGGGTCCTTCGGGAACGGCACGTGGTGGAACTTCACCCCGTGGGCCTCGGTCATGCCCGCGAGGTCGGGGTGGTTGCCGATCACGGCCTCGATGGTCGCGGGCAGCTCACCGGCCTGTGCGCGGCCGAGCAGGTCGTGCAGGCAGTGCCCGTCCTTGCTGACCAGCAGCACCGCGCGCCGCGGCGCACCGGAATCGTGCAGCTGCCAGTCGGTCTCGGGACCGAACTCGGCGGCCACCTCGGCGAAGCGCACCCGCAGCTCGTCGATGGAGAACGGCACCGTCGAGGCCTTCACGGCCTGGCGGGTGAAGAACCAGCCGATGTCACCGTCGGAGTGATACCCGGCCTCCACGATCGAGCCGCCGAATTCGGCGATGAACGAGGAGATCCGGGCGATGACGCCCGGCCGGTCCGGGCACCCGAGGGTCAGCACGAACCGACGGTCGTCCGAGGTCACAGCGGTAGAGCTCATCCGCCGATTCTCGCAGGCGGTCAGGCCAGGGCGCGCACGGGCTCGCTGACGGCGGCCAGCACTCGGGCCACCTCGGCATTGAACAGGTCGTAGCGTTCGACGTTGCCGAGGTGTCCGGTCGGCAGCACCTTGAACCCGGCGAGCGTGCCTGCTTCCTGGAGCAGCGCGGCCAGGCGCTCGGCGTGGATCGCGGGGGTCATGTCGTCACGATCGCCCGCGAGCACGGTGGTCGGGACCGAGAAGTTCTTCGCGTCATCGCCGAGGTGCAGCTCGGTGAGCAGGAAGCCGTAGCGCGAACGCGTCATCATCGGGCAGCCACGCACCACCGAGAGCGCGTAATTCAGCTTCTCGCGCGAGGTATCGAGGGTCATCACCTGCCGGGCGAAGATCCAGCGCACCGGCTTGATCGGCGGGAACACCACCGGGGTGCCGAGGATGAGCTTGCCGAGCCAGTCCGGCGTCGGCATCGAACGGCCGCCGAGCATCCGCAGCGGGATGTTCAGGCCGGGAACCATGGTCGACACCTCGACCAGTGAGTGCGCGCCGGTGTTGGTGAGGATCACCGCGGCGGCCTGTTCGGCGACCCGCTCGGGGTACCGGCCCGCCCAGGCGATGAGCGTCATCCCGCCCATGCTGTGCCCGGCCAGTACCGCGCGCTGACCCGGCAGCAGTACCGCGTCGAGTACGTCGCACAGGTCGTCGGCGAGCAGATCGGTGCTGGGGCGGGCGTAGCCGTTGGTGCTCTCGCCGTGGCCGCGCTGGTCGTAGGCGACCACGCGGTACTCGCCGGCGAAGGCGTTGATCTGGGCGTTCCAGTATTCGATCGAACACGTCCAGCCGTGGGCGAACACGATGACGGGCGCGGCGACGGGGCCGTAGGCGTGCACCCGCAGGCGGGCGCCGTCGGCGGTGACCACGGGGATCACGTCGTGCGGTATCCGCGGCGGATCGAAGGCCGCGATCCCGTGCGTCCGTGTCCGCAGGTCCGCCCGGTGGGCCGCGAGGGTGGTCTCGACCACGGTGGACACCCGGTCGACCAGGTTCACCAGAGCCGTCGGCAACTTTGCGCGCATCGGCACACTCCTTTGTGTTACTGCCAGATACAGTAACACCGCGTACCACTCACCCGCGAGCCCTTCGAGCCGGGAATTACCAGCGCGGTCCGCGCTGCACCTCGTCCACCTTCGGGCGCACATCGGCCAGGTACACCCCGGTCGCGATGATCGCGATGAACGACAGCATCCCCAGCCCGCCGATGCCGATCAGCAGAAACACCAGCGCACCACCGAGAATGGCCAGCCAGATCGGCTTGGTCATCTTGTCGACGGCAGTGAAAGCATCCGAACGCTGGCGCACAGCGTGAATGAGCGCGAACACCGTCGCGCCGAAGGCGCCGATCCACAGGATCAGCAGAATCAGCGAGGTCATCCCATTCACCATGTTCACACCCCCATCATACGAACAGCGGCCCCGCACACACCTGGTGTACGGGGCCGCTGTCAGCGGTGCTGCGCGAAGGCTAGACCTTCTTGGGCGCGGCGGCCTTCTTGGCCGGAGCGGCCTTCTTGGCCGGAGCCTTCTTGGCGACGGGAGCCTTGGCCGGAGCCGGCTCGGTGGTGACGGCGACGACCTCGGCCTCGACCACGGCGTCGACCTTGTCGGCCACGGCCTCGGCCTCGGCCTTGGTGCGACCCAGCAGGTCGTTGACCTTGGTCAGGGCATCCTCGGCGCGAGCGGAGGCATCCTTGTAGAGGTTCTCGACGCGGCCGATCTGCTCGTCGACGGCCTGGTTGGCACGCAGCCGGTCGACGGTCTCCTCGCCGCGAACGGCGAGATCGGCGTAGATGTCGAGCGCCTGGCGGTAGTACTGCTCGGCCAGCTTGCGCAGCTCTTCGGGGGTGAACTTCTCGCGCAGCTCGGCGAGGTCCTCCGGCAGCTCCGACGGCAGGCCGGAGATACGGTCACGCAGGGTGTCGAACTGGGCCTGCACGTCGGCGGGCACGTTCGCGATGCGCTCGCGGGCCTCTTCGACGCGGGCCTTCGGGTCGGCGGTGGCAACGCGGCCACGCACGTCGGCGACGACGTCGTTCACGGCGGCGTAGATGGCGTCACCGGCGCCGACGGTGGCGAACAGCGGCTTGGTCACAGTGGCGGTCTTCTCGGTCATCAGTCTTCAGTCTCCTGGTGTGGCGGAGTGTCAGTTGTCGTGAACGAAACGTCAGTGTCTCGTTCGTTCCCCCCTGAGCCGGCTTCTTCCCCGTTTTCCCGGCGAAACGACTCATAGATTTCCAGCAACACCTGTTTCTGCCGCTCGGACACCGAAGTGTCGGCCAGCAGGGCGTCACGGACCGGGCTGTGCGGACGCTGTTCCAGAAATCCTGCCCGCACATACAACACCTCCGAGGAAACCCGCAGTGCCTTGGCGATCTGCGCGAGTACTTCGGCGGAGGGATTACGTAATCCGCGTTCGATTTGGCTCAGGTACGGATTACTTACCCCCGCCAGAGCGGCGAGCTGACGCAGGGACACCTGCGCACCTTCGCGCTGTGCCCTGATGAAACCTCCGATGTCTTGAGCCGCGTGCGCTACACGACTCTCGGGTTGGTCTGTCATCGCTCACCTTCTGGCGTTGTAAGGCCAATAGTAGAACAGGGTGCTAGCTATTGCAAGCACTACAGTTAGCACCCGGTCGGCTAACGCGTACGCAGCCCCGGTTACCAGGTCGTTCAGTGGAACAGCAGCTGCGAGATCGTGTAGATGGCCAGGCCGGCGAGCGAGCCGACGACCGTGCCGTTGATCCGGATGAATTGCAGATCCCGACCGACCTGCAATTCGATCTTCCTGCTCGCCTCGTCGGCGTCCCAGCGCGCGACCGTATCGGTCACCAATGTCGTGATCTCCGCGGAGTAGTTGCCGACCAGATAGCGAGCACCGCGATCGATCCACCCGTCCACTTTGCCACGCATCTCCGGGTCGTCGCGGAGGCGCTCGCCGAGCTGCTGCACATTCTCGGCCACCTTGCGGCGAAGGGTGGAATCCGGGTCTTCGGCTGATTCCAAGATCAACCGCTTCGCCGCCCGCCAGGTGGCCTCGGCCATTCCGGTGATCTGCTCGCGGCCCATGATCTCGGCCTTGACCTTCTCCGCCTTGGCGATCATCGCGTCGTCGTGTTGCAGGTCCTCGGCGAAATCCTGGAGAAAGCGATCGGCGGCCCGCCGCAATTCGTGTTCAGGATCGGAGCGCACCTTCCAGGTGAACTCGACGAGTTCCCGATAAATTCGCTCCGACAGCAATGTATTGACAAATTTCGGCGCCCATTGCGGCGCATCGCGCACCACGATCCGGTCGATCGTGTCCTGGGAACCCAGCGCCCACTGATGCGCGCGCTCGGCCAGCAGGTCGATCAGCGGCCGCTGCCGGTTGTCGGCGATCATCTCCGAGAGCACCCGGCCCAGCGGCGGCCCCCACAGCGGTTCGGCGATCCGCTTGACGATGGTGTTGTCGATGATCTGCTCGACGTCCTCGTCGCGCAGGGTGTTGACCACCGCGGTCAGGATCGTCGCGCTCTCCTGCGCCACCCGCGCCGCGTGCGCCGGATCGGCCATCCACCGGCCCACGCGCAGCGAGATCTGCGCCGAGTCCAGGCGCGCCGAGACCACGTCGGGGGCGAGGAAGTTGGTGCCCACGAAGGCGCCGAGGCTCTCCCCGAGCTGGTCCTTCTTCTTGCGGATGATCGCGGTGTGCGGGATCGGCAGACCCAGCGGGTGCTTGAACAGCGCGGTGACCGCGAACCAGTCGGCCAGTGCGCCGACCATGCCCGCCTCCGAGGCCGCGCGGACATAGCCCACCCACTCGCCACCGCCGCCACGCGATTCGAGCCAGCGGCACAGCAGGTAGATCACACTGGCCACCAGCAGGAAGCTGGTCGCCAGTGCCTTCATCTTGAACAGGTCACGTTTTTTGCCCGCCTCGTCGGTCATCACCGCGAAGCCGGCGGGCTGTGCGGCGGGCTCGGTGCGCGGCGTGAGAACCGCCGTGTTGCCGGGAGATTTCTCCATAGCACCCATTCTGCTGTGCGCACGGCGAGTGCGCCGCCGCCAACCCCGCGTGGCGTCGCCCACGACACGGCGAACCGCGCGGTTTGTCGTACGCGCGCGTAAGCACTCGAGTGTGGTAAATGCCGCAACGTGGGCCAAAGGAGCGCCACCCCACACCGGCGCGCCTAAGCTGTTGACTAAAGACGCCAACATCGATACGAGGGGGCTGTTCTGTCCACCGAAGACCTTGTCGAGATCGGCGAGCAGTCGAGCCGAGCAGGAGTGCGCGGCGGCGGCCAGGCTGACGGCCGCAAACGTCGGTGGCGACAGCACAAGATCGACCGCCGCGAGGAACTGGTCGACGGCACGCTCAACGCCATCCGCGCGCGGGGCAGCCAGGCGGGCATGGACGAGATCGCCACCGAGATCGGCGTGTCCAAGACCGTGCTGTACCGCTACTTCGCGGACAAGAACGACCTGGTCCACGCCACCATGCAGCGGTTCATCGAAACCACGCTGCTACCCCGGGTGTACGGCGCGATCAGTCTCGACGCCGACGAATACCAACTCGTGCGCGCCGCGATGACCGAATACGTCGGCACCGTCGACGACGACCCCGAGGTCTACCGGTTCATCATGAGCAATGCCGCGGGCGACAAGTCCTCGCTCGCGGAGTTCGAGCGCCTCTTCGCCGATGTGGTCACCACGGTGCTGGTCGACCGGGCGGGCGCCAAGGGCATCCGCACCGAGGGCGCGATGCTGTGGTCGTACGTGCTGGTCGGCGGCATCCAGCTGGCCACCCACTGGTGGACCACCACCGACAAGGCCATGCCGCGTCAGGACGTCATCGACTACCTCACGATGATGGCCTGGAGTGCGATCGAGGGCATGGCCCGCGCGGGTGGCTCACCCGAGATCTTCACCGCGCAGCCGCATCCGCTGCCCGAAATGCCGCAACAGTCGCCCTGAGCTGGGATTTCCCGCGTTCGAGGGAGCCGGGCTCGACAACGGCGCACGGTTGGCTACGCTGAACCCGGGCGGGACGCTGTGGCTTGTGTCACCGCCGTGCGCGTCGGCACCAACGGAGGTATCTCGATGGCGAAGAACGTGCCGACTTCCCGGCTTGCCCGCGGGACGAAGCTGGGGGCAGTCGCGGCGGGGTCGGTCATCCGCTCGAAGAAAACCAGATTATCGATGCGCGGCCGCTCGGAGGCCGTGCGCGCGCGGATGGCCGAGGAGTCGATGATCCGCACCACCGAACAGGTGGTCATGGTGCTGGGCACCATGAAGGGCGTCGCCATGAAGCTGGGCCAGATGATGTCGGTGCTCGACCTGGATCTGGTGCCGGAGAACCATCGCGAGCGGTTCCAGCAGCGCCTGGCCGTGCTGCGCAACGCCGCACCCACGGTGTCGTTCGAGTCCATGCGCACGGTGATCGAGCAGGATTTCAATGCCCCGCTGGCGGAGATCTTCGCCGAATTCGATCCGGAGCCGATCGCCGCCGCCTCGATCGGCCAGGTGTACCGGGCCACGCTGAACGACGGCCGTGCTGTCGCGGTGAAGGTCCAGTACCCCGGGGTCGACGCCGCCGTGCGCGCGGATCTGAAGAACCTCACCATGTTCCGCCGGGTGCTCGCCTCGGCGATGCCGTGGATCACCCCCGCGGTGCTCGACGAGCTGAAACTGAACATGGAGAGCGAGCTCGACTACCAGGCCGAAGCCGCCACGCAGGCCGAGATCGCGCACCTGTACCGCGACCACCCGTTCATCGTGGTGCCGTCCTCGGTGCCGGAGCTGTCGACCACCCGCGTGCTGGTCAGCGAGTTCATCGACGGCGACGGCTTCGACGAGGTGCGGAAAATGCCCGCCGCGGTACGTAACCGGGTCGGCGAGATCATCTACCGCTTCTACGTCGGCTCGCTGTTCAGCTTCAACGAGTTCTGTGGCGACCCGCACCCGGGCAATGTGTTGCTCGCCAGGGACGGCCGGGTCGCCTTCCTCGATTTCGGGTTGTTCAACCGGATGGACCCCAAGCTGGTCGGATTCGAGATCCAGTGCCTGCGCGCGGCCGCCGAGGATCGCGCGGAAGACCTGCGCCAGCTGATGATCGATCGCGGCGTGATCGATTCGCCCGAGGAGATCGGCGCCGAGGAATGCCTCGAATATGTGCTCGCCGCCTCGGAATGGTGTCTGGTGGACGAGGAACTCACCATCACCCCGGAACTGGCCAGTGGCGCGTTCTTGCTCGCCGTCGACCCGAGGGCCAGCGAGTTCACCGGTATGAAGCAGCAGAATCTGCCGCCCGAACACCTGTTCTCGCGCCGCGCCGACTTCCTCACCTTCGGCATGCTCGGCCAGCTCGACAGCACCAACAACTGGCATCTGGTCGCCAGGGAATGGCTCTACGGCGATCAGCCGGTCACCGAACTCGGTCTGGCCCATCGTGATTGGCTCGCCACTCATCCACCGAAACCGGTGAAGAAGACTCGTGCCCCCCGCAAGGCGAGCGCACCGGCCACCAAGCCCTGAATCATCTTTCGAAAGGCGCGTCATGCCGCAGCACCGTGAGTTCGACCTGATCCTGTTCGGCGCAACAGGTTTCGTCGGCAAACTCACCGCCGAATATCTGCTCACCGCGGCCCCGGCCGACGCCAGGATCGCCCTGGCCGGCCGTTCGGCGAGCAAGCTCGCCGCCACTCGCGACGAGCTCGGGCCCGCCGCCGCGACATGGGAACTCGTCGTCGCCGATTCCAGCGACCCCGCGTCGCTGGCCTCGATGGCCGAGCGCACCAAGGTCGTGGTCACCACTGTCGGACCGTACCTGCGCTACGGCATGCCCCTGCTGGGCGCGTGTGCCGCGGCAGGCACCCACTACGCCGACCTCACCGGTGAGCCGCTGTTCATCCACGACGCCATCGAGAAGTACGAGCAGACCGCGGTCGACTCGGGCGCCAAGATCGTGAATTCCTGTGGCTACGACTCGATTCCGTCCGACCTGAGCGTGTACGAGATCTACCGGGCCACGATCGCCGACGACACCGGCGAGCTCGAGGACACCACCCTGGTCGCCTATCTCAAGGGCGGCGCGAGCGGCGGCACCATCGATTCCGGGCGTGCCATGTGGGAGGACGTGGCGGCCGACTCCGCGCGCGGCAAGATCCTGGCCCACCCGTATTCGCTGAGCCCGGATCGCAGCATGGAACCCGATGTCGGCCGCCAGTCCGATCTGGCGCTGGCCCGCGCCGACAGCATCGACCCCGGCCTGGACGGCTGGGTCACCACGTTCGTGATGGCCTCGCACAACACCAAGGTCGTGCGCCGCACCAACGGCCTGCTCGGCTGGGTCTACGGCAAGCAGTTCCGCTACCGCGAGGTGATGAACGCGGGCACCTCGGCCGCCGCGCCGCTGGTCGCCGCGGGTATCGCGGGCGGCATCGTGGCGGGGATGGCCTCGGGCGCGGTCCTGTCGAGAGTTTCGCTCGGCCGTAAGCTGCTCGACCGAATTCTGCCCAAGCCCGGCACCGGCCCCAGCGAAAAGGCCCGCCGCAGTGGGTGGTTCACCATGAAGACCTTCGCACGCACCAGCTCCGGCGCCAAGTATCAGGCCACCTTCTCCGGCACGGGCGACCCCGGTTACCAGGCCACCGCCGTACTGCTCGGCCAGAGCGGCCTGAGCCTGGCCTTCGACACCCTGCCCGGGCGCGCGGGTGTGCTCACCCCCGCGTCGGCGATGGGCGAGGCGCTCACCACGCGGCTGCGCGAGGCCGGGATGACCATCGAGGTCGCGCGCCGGTGAATCTCGCGCGCAGGACGATGAACGCCCCGGCGCTGGCCGCGGTGTACGAGCACGCGTGGCGACCCACGCTGTTCTACCTCGCCAGCGGCCGGACCACCGGCACCGACCGCCACGACGCGGTCGGTGCCCTGCGGCTGAGCGGCCCCATGAAGGTGCTCGATGTGGCGTGCGGCCCAGGCAATTTCACCGGCTACCTCAGCGAATATCTGACGAAGGGCGGTTTCGTCACCGGCCTGGACTACTCGGCGCCGATGCTGGCCAAGGCCGCCACCGACAACGCCAGCCCGCGCGTCGGTTATGTCCGCGGCGACGCGCGCATGCTGCCGTTCGCCGACGGGACCTTCGACGCCGTCTGCTGTTTCGGCGCCCTCTACCTGATCCCCGATCCGCTGGTCGCCACCCGCGAGATGATCCGCGTCCTCGCCCCGGGCGGCCGTATCGCGATCAGCACCAGCTATGCCGAGGACAACCTCTTCGGCTCGGCGAGCAGCCTGGCCGCGAGCCTGAGCGGCCTTCGCCTGTTCGACCGCGATACCTTCCCGAAGCTGTTCGCCCGCGCGGGCCTGACCGAAATCGACCAGCGCGTCCACCGTTTCATGCAATACGTGGACGCCACCAAGCCGGTGTCAGACCAGGCTTAGCCAGTAGTCCTGGAACTTCAGGAACACCAGCAGCAGCACCACCGCGTAGAACACCACAACCAGGGTCCAGCGCCATTCGGCGAGGATTCCCATCGCCCCGCGCGACCGGCCCCACAGTTCCTGCGTGGTCACCGCGAACAGCACCGGCACCGCCACCCACACCACCATGCAGTACGGACACAGCGCGTTGATCCGGTACAGGCTCTGGAAGATCAGCCAGCACAGTCCGGCGATGCCGAGCACGGTGCCGAGCCACAGCCCGCCCCAGATCCAGCGCGGGAAGCCCACGCCGACCACCGACAGCACGGCGAGGGTCACCACCACTGAGAACCCGACGACGCCGATGAGCGGGTTGGGGAAACCGAAGACCGCGGCCTGGTCGGTCTTCATGATCGACCCGCACGACAGCACCGAGTTGATGCTGCACGAGGTCACGTAATCCGGGTCGACGAACAGCTTGAACCGTTCGACGGTGAGCGTGAACGACGCCAGCCAGCCCGCCAGCCCGGCGATCAGCAGCAGCCAGGCCGAGCGGGCGGGGGCGGTGATCACTTCGCCGCGTCAGCGATCACGGGGGCCAGGCCGTTCTCGGTGAAGATCGCGTCGGTCTGGTTCAGCTGGCCGTTGATGTACACCGACGGCGTGGACTTCACGCCACTCTGCAGCGTGGTCTGGGTGACCTGCTGGATGTAGTCGTTGTACGGCTTGTCGTTGATGCAGGTCGCCACGGCCGGATCGGTGTACCCCGCGTCGGTGGCGATCTTGATGAGCTCGTCGTTGCTCAGGCCCGCACCGCCCTCGGCGGGCTGCTTCTCGAACATCGTCTGCAACCAGGCCTGGTACTTGGTGGTGTCCGACTTCGCCACGCAGAACGACGCGTTGGCCGCACGCGAGGAGTACTGGTTGGTCGAGGCCTTGTCGAGGAACGAGATGATCTGGTACTCGACGGAGGCGGTGCCGTCGGCGGCGGCCTTGGCGAGTGTCGCACCGTTGGCGGCCTCGAATTGCTTGCAGGCCGGGCACTGGAGGTCGGCGACCACGCGCACCTTGACCTTGGCATCGGGATTGCCGATCACGACCGTGCCGGTCTCGGTGACCGCCCCGCCCGTCGCGGGCAGCTGCGCCGCCGAGGTCGTCGACGATTCCTTGTCGGAATCGGACTTGTTCACCGCGATGCCGATGCCGATGGCCGCGACCAGCGCGACCAGGACGGCGGCGACGCCGGCCTGGATCGCGATCTTGCGCTTCTTGTCGGCCGCCTCGGCCGCCGCCAGCGGATTCCTGCCCGAGGGACTCTTGCCCGTGCTCACCGTCGTCACACGCCTTTCGCTCGTTGGCTCCCCACCGGGAACATCATGCGGGCCGAACCTGAGAGTTTCCGCAATGCGCGTCTTGCCCGTATTCAGGACTCGTCGAGTCGACGCAACTGCTCGGCGATATCGAAGTCGGCGAGCGGCCAGTCGAGTTCCATCTGCGCCAACGCGGCGATCAGTAATTCGGTGACCGCGAGGCGCGCGTACCACTTGTGGTCCGACGGCAGCACGTGCCAGGGCGCGTAATCGGTGTTGGTGCGGTCGAGAACGGCCTGGTACGCCTTCTGATATTCGGGCCAGTAGGCGCGTTCGGTGATGTCGGAGGGGTTGAACTTCCAGTATTTGTCCGGGCGTTCCAGCCGTTCGCGCAGCCGGCTCTTCTGCTCGTCGAGGGAGACGAACATCGCGACCTTCACGATGGTGGTGCCCGCGTCGGCGATCTCCTTCTCGAACGCGTTGATCTGGTCGTAGCGCTGTTCCCACTCCGCCTGCGGCACGAGATCGTGTACCCGCACCACCAGCACGTCCTCGTAGTGGGAGCGGTCGAAGACGCCGATCTGGCCGTGGGCGGGCAGCTTGTTGCGGATGCGCCACAGGAAATCGTGCTGCTTCTCCAGCTCGGTGGGCACGCCGAACGACGCGTGGTCGACGCCCTGCGGGTCGACCGACCCGATGACGTGGCGCACGATGCCGCCCTTACCCGCGGTGTCCATGCCCTGCAAGATCAGCAGCACGCTGCGCTGTCCACCGGTGCGACCGTGTGCGAACAGCTTCTCCTGCAAGACCGAGAGCACCGTCGCCCGTTCGGCGAGCAGTTCCTTGCCGAGGCGCTTGCCGCCGCTGAAGCCCGGCGTGCTCGAGGTGTCCAGATCAGCGACGCGCTGACCGTCGGCGCGCAGCGCGATATCGGCCGTTTCGGTCCACTGTTTCGCCATTTCCCATGCCTACCACTAATGGGCGGGTTTGCCGGGCAAGCTCGACGCAATCGTTGCCTGCCAGCACTGCACGCCCGCCGGGTCGGCGATGTCGGCACGGTGCACATACACGGGGTCCGCACCCGCACCGCGCTGAGCGCGGTAGTCGGCGAGCAGGCGGAACGCGACGACGCCGAGCGGGATGATCGCGGCCAGGTTGACCAGCGCCATCACGCCCATGAACACATCGGCCAGGTTCCAGATCAGGCTCACCGAGCCGAGCGCGCCGCCGAAGACCGCCACCAGCACCAGGATTCGGAACGCGGTGAGCACCTGGGGACGGGTGGTGATGAATTCGATATTGGCGCGACCGTAGTAGAAGTTGCCGATCATCGAGCTGAACGCGAGCAGGAACACCACCGCGGTGAGCACGTGCCCGGCCCAGGTGCCCAGCGACGCCTGGAGTGCGCTCTGGGTCAGGTCGGCGCTGCGCCGCTCGGACAGATCAGGGTCGCTGGTCAGGATGATGAACGCGGTGATCGAGCAGATCAGCAGGGTGTCGAAGTAGACGCCGAGCGACTGGACCAATCCCTGCTTCACCGGATGCGAGACATCGGCCGCCGCAGCGGCATTGGGCGAGGACCCGAGTCCGGCCTCGTTGGAGAACATGCCGCGCCGGATGCCCTGCGCGAGCGCGGTCCCGATTCCGCCGCCCACCACCTCACGCAGCCCGAACGCCCCGCCGACGATATCGGCGAGCACCTGCGGCAGGTCGGTGATGTTCAGCGCCACCACCGCGATGCCGAGCAGCAGATACACCACCGCCATCACCGGAACCAGCACCTCGGTGATGTGGCTGATCCGGCGCACCCCGCCGAAGATCACCACCCCGAGCAACGTGATCAGGCAGAGCCCGACCAGCGGCGCGAACCAGTCACCGTCCAGCGCCGACAGCGACGCCCGCCCGGTGGCCACGATGGTGTTGGACTGCACCGCTACCGCCGCCACACCCCACGACCGATCAGGCCGCGCTCATGTTGCTCAGTGGCTGAAGGCGGCGACGGCGAACATGGCGGCTACGCCGAACAGGGTGCACAGCAGGGTCAGCCGGGAGGGGTGGCCCGCGTGGGCCTCGGGAAGGATGTCGGCGGTGGCGAGGTAGAGGAGGAAACCGGCGAAGTAGCCCATGTAGAGGCCGATCCAGTTCTCGGGGACGTGGATCAGGGTGCCCAGGACGGCGCCCACGACGGGCGCGATGGCGTCGAGGGCCAGCAGGGTGAGGGCGCGTTTGCGGGCGTTGCCGTAGACGGTGGGGATGGTGAAAGTGTTGAAACCGTCGGCGAAGTCGTGGCAGATGACGGCGATCGCCACGGACATGCCGACCGCCGCGCCTGCCTGGTAGCCGAGGCCGATGCCGAAACCGTCCAGGGTGCTGTGGAAGATCAAGCCGCCCGCCGCGAGCAGGCCGACCGACTCGAAACCGTGCTTGTGCGTACCGAATTCCTGCTCGTGGCCACGGTGGACGGCCACCGCGCGCTCGATCACGTGCAGGCTGAGGAAGCCGAGGACCGCGGCGATCAACACATACGGAATGCCCCGGAACATGCCGTCGGACTGTTCGAGCGCCTCGGGGATCAGGTCGAACGCGACCACACCGAACATCACCCCGGCGGCCAGCCCGAGAACCAGGTGCTTGCGGTCGCCGATCCTCATGGCGACGAAGCCGCCGAGCAGCGTCGACAACATCGACACCAGGGACAACAGGATCGCCATGAGCTGCCTATTCGTCGGTGGATGCGGCTTCGGTGTCGGCTTTCTTGCGCTTCTTCTTCTTGGCCGGTGGCGCGTCGGCCTCTTCGGTGACTTCGTAGCGCCGCACGTAGGCACCCGCGAAACCTTGCAGCGTGGCGGTGACGGGGATGGCGAGCAGGGCGCCGGTCGGACCGAGTAACGCGGCGCCCGCGATCACCGCCCCGAAGGCCACCGCCGGATGCATGTCCAGGGTGGTCGCGGTGATGCGCGGCTGCAGAACATAGTTCTCGAACTGCTGATAGGCGATGATGAACAGCAGAATCCACAGCGCCGTGATCGGGTCGTGTACCAACGCCACCAGTACCGGTAGCGCGCCGGCCATATAGGTGCCGACGGTCGGAATGAACTGGGAGACAACGCCGACCCACAATGCCAGGGCGAAGGCCGACGGCACATCGAGCACCCGCAACGCGACGTAGTGCGCGATCGCCGAGCACAGGGCCAGCAGTGCGCGCGAATAGATGTAGCCCCCGGTCTTCTCGACCGCGATGTCCCAGGCCCGCAGCACATGCTTCTGCTGTTTCGGCGGCAGCAGCGAACACACCCAGGTGCGGAATCGCGGTCCGTCGGCGGCGAAGTAGAACGTGAACAGCAGCACGCCGAGCAGCTGGAACAGCGCGCCGATCGCGACAGTGCCGATGCCCCAGACATTTCCGGCCAGACCGACCAGGTACTTCTCGATGGTGGAACTCCACTCCGAGGCGTACTTGGTCAGATCGTCGCCCGAAATATCCTGATGGAAGGTCGAATTGACCCAGTCGACCAGATCCTGGACGTAGTCCGGGGCGTTGGTCACCAGCATGGTCACCTGGTTGACCAGCAGCGCGCCCAGCGTCCACACGAACGCGACGATCACCACCAGCACCACCAGGAACACCGCGCCGGTGCCCGCGCCGCGCCGAACGCCGCGCGCGGCAAGCCAATTCACCGCGGGTTCGATCGCGAACGCCAGGAAGATCGACACCAGCAGCACCGTGAGCAGGCCCTGCATCTTGCCGAGCACCCAGAACGCCGCGATCAACCCGGCGACCGCGAGCACGGCGTACAGCAGTGCCCGCGGCAGCCAGCGCGGCGGCGTACGCACCGACCAGAAGGCGGGCAGGGCGCTCACGTCGACGGACTGCGCGGCGGGTTCAGCGGATTCGTCCTGGGCAACCACGAATGTCACGGTACCCAGGACGTGCGCCGACAGCCTGTCGGCGCGCTCGCCTCACACGGTGGCTGTGTCGATCACGAACCGGTACTGCACATCGCTGGCGACCACGCGGTCGTACGCGGAGTCGATCTCGTCGGCGGAGATCAGTTCGATCTCCGCGCCGATGCCGTGTGAGGCACAGAAATTCAGCATCTCCTGGGTCTGCGCGACGCCACCGATCATCGAACCGGCCAGCGACCGGCGGAAACCGGCGAGGTTGCGCCCGGTGACACTCATCGGGTGCTCCGGCAGGCCGAGGATGACCAGTGTGCCGTCGAGGGCGAGCAGGCGCAGGTAGCTGTCGATGGGCAGGTCGGCCGACACCGTGTTGATGATCAGGTCGAACTGGCCGCGCAGCTGACGGAAGGTTTCCTTGTCGCTGGTGGCGTAGTAGTGGTCAGCGCCCATGCGCAGGCCGTCGTCACGCTTGCGCAGCGACTGGCTGAGCACCGTCACCTCCGCGCCCAGCGCCGCGGCGATCTTCACGCCGACGTGCCCGAGCCCGCCCATCCCGATGATCGCGACCTTCTTGCCCGGTCCCGCGTTCCAGTGCTTCAGCGGTGAGAACAGCGTGATGCCCGCGCACAGCAGCGGCGCGGCGACATCGAGGCCGATGCCCTCGGGAATCGCGACGACGAAGCTCTCGTCGACCACGATCTGAGTGGAGTAGCCGCCCATCGTGTAGCCGCCGGGCTGCGCGGACTCGGGCACCCTCGAGTTGTAGGTCCAGGTGGGGCCGTTGGTGCAGTACTGCTCCTCACCCGCCAGGCACGGCACGCACTTGCCGCACGAGTTCACCAGGCAGCCGACGCCGACCCGATCGCCCACCTGGTACTTGTGCACCGACGAGCCGACGGCGGCGACGATGCCCGCGATCTCGTGACCGGGCACGCACGGATACTGCGCGCCACCCCACTCGTCACGCGCGGTGTGGATATCGGAATGGCAGATACCGGCGTATTTGATATCGATCAGCACATCGTCGGGACCGACTTCGCGGCGTTCGATCGTGACCTTCTCGAAGGCCCCGTCGGGAGAGGGCTTGGCGTAGGCGGCAGCGGTGCTCATGGCTACATGCCTACAGCCGCATGCGTGTCTTTGCCAACCCACCGCGTCCGTATCGAGACCAGCGGACGCCGAAAACGGGTCACAATGGACTGGTCGGCTCGCGAGAGAGGACATGTGCTGTGAAGCGTGTCGGACGAGTGCTGGTGACGATGATGGCGGCGCTGCTCGGGGTGTGCGCGTTCCTCGGGTATCGCGGGGAGATCGCCGTGGTCGAGCCGGAGTTCGTGGCGCAGGCACAGGCGCCCGTGCTGGTGCCGCTGGATCCCGCGCTGGTCGCCGGGCAGGTGGGATCGGCGCTGGTCAATATCGATGTCGACGCGGCCGGTTTGGGGATCGGAGCGGCCGGGTCGGGGATCGTGCTCACCCCCGACGGGCAGATCCTCACCAGCCATCACGTGATCAAAGGCGCCGAGGCGCTGACCGTCACCGATATCGCCAACGGTCTCGTCTACGAGGCCACCGTCCTGGGCTACGACTCCGGCGCCGATATCGCGCTGCTGTCGCTGGGCGGGGCCACGGACCTGCCGACCGCGCGCCTCGGCACCTCGGCTGATCTGCGGATCAGCCAGGACGTGCTGGCGATCGGTGATGCGGGTGGCGACGGCGGCGAGCCGACGGCGGTCGCCGGTCCGATCACCGATCTGGACGCCACGATCGTCGCCATGAACTCCGCCGACCTCACTCGCAAGGCATTGAACGGGATGGTGGAGGTCGCCGCACCGGTGATGGGCGGGCAGTCCGGCGGCGCGCTGGCCGACGCGTCCGGGGCGGTGGTCGGGGTGATCACGGCGGCGTCGGGCGAGGATTCCCGAGCCAAGGGCAAACCGGCCAACGGCTACGCGGTCCCCATCGACACCGCCCTGCGGATCGTGGCGCAGATCCGTTCGGGCACGCCCACCGACACCGTCCACATCGGCCCGACCGCCACCCTCGGCGTGCAGGTGATCGATGCCAGACCGGCAGGTGCCCAGGTGAGCTGGGCGTTCTACGGCCAACCCGCTCGCGAAGCCGGGATCAACATCGGCGACGTGATCACCGCGGTCGACGGCACCTCGATCACCACCGCCAAGGCACTGAGCGCGGCCATCAACACCCGCAAGCCCGCTGACTCCATCCGGCTCGAGGTGACCTCCCCCCACGGCACCACCCGAATCGTCGACGTAGTCCTGGCCTACGGAACACCCAACTGACCCGTGGCCGCTGAGAACGACGTCACTCGAGCGTGTGCAGCAGTTCGATGAGGGTGAGGCGCAGCTTTTCCATCTGGGGGCGGCTGTAGAGGGTGGTGTCGTATTCGAGTTGGAGGGTGAGGCGGCCCGCGATGGTGAAGGCGGTGAGTTTCGGGGGCATGGCGGGACCCATGGCGTAGATGTCGTCGCGGACGAACGCGATGTGGTCGGGGATCGCATGGGGTCGGACCCGGCCGATGTTGGAGAGCGCGAAGGTCGGCGGCGCGGTGAGGAGGGCGGCGGTGACGTCGTCGTTCACGAGCTGGGTGGCGAGGGGGAAGAGCGCGGGTTCGCGACGGTCCAGGCCGGCGCGCAGGCCGGTGTCGACCGAACGAGCGAGTTCGAGCTGAGTGGTCTCGCCGGTCGCCAGGACCAGCGTGCCGCCGCCCGAGGCGTAGTTGACGATCGTGTCGACGGGCACCGGCGGGTCGAATTCCGCGCGGACGTCGGCCGCGTAGCCACAGAACAGCGGCACGCTGCCCGATTCGGGGAACCGGGTTCTGACGGCCGCCAGCACCGCACCGGTGAGCACGCTGTTCACCGAAAGACCGTGGGAGCGCGCCGCTGCCACCAGTTCGGCGGTCTCCTCGGCGGTCAGTTCGATGCGCTGCATCGCGAATCGGCCGAGCCGGTCGGTGTCGGTGCCGTCGCGGGGCAGTGTTCGAGGCGCGTCCTCGGGGTTCATCGTCGCCGCGCCCGCCCTGACCTCGGCCAACCACGCTTCAGCCGCCGCGACCGAAACCACCTCGGCCAAGCGGGTATCCATGGCCTCGGGCATCGACTGATCCGAATCCACTTCCGGCACAGCCTTATCCGCCACGTGCGCCGTGTAGTGCCGCCACAGCTGTCCGAGCAGCGCGAATCCTGATCTGCCATCGGAGATTCCGTGATGGATGACCAACACGATCTGCTGACGCAAGCCCGCACGCAGCAGGTATGCGCGGAACAGCCCATCGCTCCAGTCCCGCGGGCCGTTGACCAGCGCCAGATATTCGGCCTCCCCACCTTCGACAAGGTCCAGCCGAGGCCGGAACGCGTCGTCGCGGACGAAATAGCCCACACCGTCCTCGGTCACCACCCGGCTGCGCAGCAGCGGATGCGCCGCGGCGAGCTCGTCGAGCACCGTGCGCAGGATCGCGGGGTCCAGCTCGCCGTGCACGGTGGTGCCGAGGAACAGCGGCATCCCGCCGGTCGGGACGCTGCCGATGGTCGTGCCGGTGCCGAAGTAGCTGGATTCGAACGGGGAGATACGTCGCCGAGAGGTCATGGTCGAGAACATACATCTGTTTCATACACTTGTCACTGACGTTTGTTTGAAACTGATGTCACAAACAGATGTATGCGCGACTTGCTATCGTGCGCGAGTGGGAACGCGCGAAGATCTTCTGGAAGCCGCCAAGCAATGCCTGGCCGAACGCGGCTATGCCCGCACCACCGTGCGCGACATCGTCGCAGCCTCCGGCACCAACCTCGCGGCCATCAACTACCACTTCGGCACCCGCGACAAGCTGCTCCAACAGGCGATGCTGGAATCCAGCGCGACCGCGGTGACGCAGATCCTCGACGCGCTACCCGCCGACGACCCGACCGATCCCACCGCCCGCCTCGAAGCGTTCTGGCACAGCCTGATCACCTCGTTCGTCGAGAACGCGCCACTGTGGCACGCCAACGCCGAAAGCCTGAACCAGGCACTGCACTCCCCCGAACTGCGCGCCGAACTCGCCGACGCGCAGGGACGAGCCCGCCGCGGCCTGACCGATGCCTTCGGCGAAGGCGACAGCAATGTCGGCGCGATCCTGCAGACGATGATCGGCGGCCTGCTCCTGCAATGGCTGATAGACCCGGACAACGCCCCCTCCGCGGCCGAGCTCACGGCGGGTGCCCGCGCCATGATCCGCGCCTGACGCCCTCCACCACCGAACCGGCACGCGACGATCTCACCCGGTCCGGGCGATGTGCGCCGGTCGCGCATCAGCGGATGCTGGTGTCGCGCGGTCCGACGACGGTCGCGCGACGTGGACGCCAGGACGAGGAGCGCACATGCCGGATCAGAACGTCCCCGCATTGACCGCACAGGCCTATCTGTACGGATTCCCCCTGGTCTTCAACCTCGATTCGATCGAGCGATTGCTCCGCGAGGGCATCGGCGACATCCCCGCGACGCCGTTCAACGACTTCTCCCATGCCCGCACCCTCGCCGGCGCCTCGGCGACCTTCGTCTCGGTCAACAACGACACCGTGTATTCGATCGCCCTGATCGACCTTTCAGTCGGTCCGATAACCTTCCACGTGCCTGATGCGGGTGATCGGTACTACGTCATGCAGTTCATCGACGCCTGGACCGACAACTTCGCCTACGTCGGCACCCGGGCCACCGGAAACCGCGCGGGTGACTACCTCCTCGTACCGCCGGGATGGACCGGTACCGCCCCTGACGACACGACGGTCATCCATTTCCCCACCGTTGTCGGCGTGATCGCCGGTCGATGGGCCTGCGCCGGCGCGGACGACCTCCCCGCCGTGCACGCCCTGCAGGACGCGCTGACCTTGACACCCGCCGACCGCGGCGCACAGCCGACGGGACTTCCGTCACCGGATCCGACGGTCGCCCCGGACCTGATGTTCCTCGAGAAGGTCCGTGTCTGGTCGCAGGCCTTCCCTTCCGCGAAGCGCGATCTCGCGCTCCAGGAATCGTTCGCGCCGATCGGCCTGACGACAGCGGGCGACTCGCCCTACCCGTCCCTCGACCCTGATCGAGCATCCGCGCTGCGCGCCGGATTGGGTGAGGGCCAGGAAGAGCTGAGCAACGCGACGAAGGGCGGGGCAAGCGCCGGGGAGAACGGCTGGCAGTCGACACTGCACCTCTTCGACTACAACATCGACTTCTTCGAGGTCGGCACGCTCGACGACGAGAACTTCAAGATCACCGACCCCGAACAGCGCATCATCGCGCGCGCCGTAGCCGCCAAGGCCGGACTCTGGGGCAACCACGCCTACGAGGCCGCCTACGCGATGATCTACACCGACAGCACCGGCGGGCAGTTGACCGGCGCGAACACCTACACCCTGCGCCTGGACCCCACCCCACCGGTGAGCGCGTTCTGGTCGGTCACCATGTACTCGACCCCGGACTTCTACCTCTGCGCCAACCCGATCGACCGCTACTCGATCGGCGACCGCACCCCCGGCCTCGTCTACGACGACAACGGCGCCCTCACGATCACCATCAGCCACGCCGAGCCCACCGACCCCAAGGCCCGTGCCAACTGGCTCCCCGCCCCGGAAGGCGACTTCCGCCCCTGCCTGCGCATGTACGAGCCCCAGCCACCGGTCCTCGACCAGACCTACGTCCTCCCCCCGATCACCAGAACCTGACCCCAGGCACAGCCCGCGGCCCGACCTCATCGAACGGTTCGAGTATCAGTCGAGGTGCTGGCGCCCTCAGCTATCGAGCGGGCGCACCAGACGCAGGACGGCGTTCACCGAGGCATCGACGAGTGCGTCGTCCAACGGCAGATGACCGAAGAGTGCGCGGAAGTAGATCGTCGCCGCGACCGTGTCGAGGACGAAGTCGAGATCTATGTCCGGATCGACCTCGCCGCGCCTCATCGCCGAGCGCAGGGCGTTCGCGGTGGTTTCCCTGCGTGGCTCGAAGACCGTGGACAGGAAGTGCGCGCGCAGTTCAGGGTCGTTCGTCAGGTCTGCCACCAGCGCGGGCAGCACCCGATCGAGCGGGGTGTCGCGCAGTGCGGCGACGAGGCCGCGCAGGGCCGCGGTGAGATCCGCGCGCAGATCGCCGGTGTCGTCCGTCGGCCGGACACCGAGCAGATCGGCGACCACCGCGACGACCAGATGCCGCTTGGACGGCCAGCGCCGGTAGATCGCCGGGCGATGGATGCCCGACCTGGTCGCCACCGCACCGATCGACAGTTCGGCGTAGCCGTTGTCGTCGAGCAGCTGCCGGGTGGCGGCCAGCACCGCGACATCGATCCGGTCCTCGCGCGCGCGTCCGGGCATCAGAAGACCGGCCGTGGCACGAGCATGACGATCCACCCATCCGGATCGGGAAATGCCATACCGCCGTTGGCCGCCCAGTACGGATTCTCCGCGGGCACCGGCTCGACCCCGAACTCACCGAGCCGCTCCACCACGTCGAACATCGGCGCCGCACCGTCGAAATAGAGCACCAGCAGGTTCTCCGCGCTGGGCGCCGCACCCGGGCTGCCGTCGACATGACTGGTGAACTCGAGGTGGTAATCGGCGCCGGGCAACCCGACCATTACCCCGTCGTATCCGGCATGGTTCTCGAACCGGTACAGCTCGCGCAGCCCGAGCCCGTCGACATAGAAGCGCACCACCTCGTCGAGCCGATCCGTCGGGCGCGCGATCCGAACCTGCGCTACACGTAAGGAATCCGGCCAGGTCATCGCAGTCATTCCACAACGGTACAGTACGTACCGTAATAAAACCCGGTGCTGGGCGTAGGGGCCATCCGGCAACAAAAAAGGCGCACTGAAACCCGGTGCGCCCTTTTTGCTTTGTTCGCTTACTCCTCGGTCGCGGCAGCCTCCTGCGCAGCCAACGCGCGGCGGCGGACCCGGCGAGCCGCGGCCACCATGTTGCGCAACGACGGCTCCAGCTGCCAGTAGTGGCGCGTCTTGAGGCCGCCGTCGGGGTTGGCCCACAACCGTTGCGGGGTCACGGCATTCGCGGCCTGGGTGAGCAGTTCGTCGAACTCGTCGATATCGGGGATGCGGGCCGAGCGGCTCTCGTACACGCCGGGGCCGACGCCGTGGGTGAGGCCGTGGCCCGAGGACAGGTCCTCGGTGAGCGCCTCGATGACCCATTCGATCGAGCGGGTCGCCACGATGGCGGTGACGTCGGCGTCGAGCTGATCGATCGCGTCGACCACCTCGGTGCGGCCGGAATAGCCGATGTGGGTGTGGATCTGGGTGTCGGAACGCACGCCGGAGGTGGCCAGCTTGAACGCGCCGACCGCCCAGCGCAGGTACTCCTCACGGCCGTGCGGGCGGGCGGGGAGCAGCTCGCGGATGGCGGGTTCGTCGACCTGGATGATCGCGATCCCGGCCTTCTCCAGGTCGACCACTTCGTCGCGGATGGCGAGCGCCACCTGGTCGGCCGTCTCGTAGAGCGGCTGATCCTGGCGGACGAACGAACGCGCCAGCATCGTGACCGGCCCAGTGACCATGCCCTTCACCGGCTTGTCGGTCAGCGACTGCGCGTAGGTGGTCCACTCCACCGACATCGGTGCCGGCCGTGCCACATCGCCGTAGACGATCGGCGGTCGCACACAGCGCGAGCCGTACACCTGCACCCAGCCGAAGCGGGTGGTGGCGAAACCGTCGAGCTGCTCGGCGAAGAACTGGATCATGTCGTTGCGTTCGTGCTCACCGTGCACGAACACGTCGAGGCCGATGTCTTCCTGGAGCCGGATCGTGGCCTCGATCTCGGCCTCGACCTGCTTGCGGTAGTCGTCGTCGGACAGCCGGCCCGAGGCCACCTCGTGGCGGGCCTGGCGCAGCTTGCCGCTCTGCGGGAACGAACCGAGCGTGGTGGCGGGCACCAACGGCAGGTTCAACCGCTCCTGCTGCGCGGCCGCGCGCTCGTCGTAGGGCGCGCGTTCGCGCATCTCGGGCGTCACGGCGTACACCCGCTGGCGCACCGCGTGCTTCTGCTTGAAGTGCACCTCGGTCGGCCGCTTGCGCCAGTTCTCCGACGGGCCCTCGGTGAGTGCCTTGGCGAGTGAGACGACCTCGCCCACCTTCTGTTTCGCGAAGGCGAGCCGGTCGGCGACATTGCCCTCGATGTCGTACTCGGCGAGCACGTCGTAGGGCACGTGCAGCAGCGTGGTGCCGGTCGACACCACCAGATCCGGGCACACCTCGGCGATCGCGTTGAGGTAGCTCAGCGTGACGAAACGGTCGGCCCGCCACACGTTCTGGCCACTGATGACACCCGCGTAGATCCGCTTGCGCCGGATCCCCGGGATCGCCGCCAGTTCCTCCGGCTGCATCCGGTAGGAGGCCAGATCGAGTCCGATGGCCTCGACATTGCTCGCGGCCAGAATCCGCAGCGCCTCGCCGAAGTCGCCGTACTGCCCGGTGACCAGGATGCGCGGACGCAGCGGCGCCTTCGCCAGCTGGTTGTAGGCCTTCTCGAACGCGGCGAGCTCGGCGGGAGTGCGCTCGCCGGTGAAGCAGGGCTCGTCGAGCTGCACGCAGGTCGACCCGCGCTTGGCGAGGATCTCGAACAGCTCTTCGTAGAACGGCAGCAGCTGATCGAGCAGGCTCAACGTGTCGAACTCGGCCTCGCCCGGCACATGCCCGGCCTTCGACAGCAGCAGCAACGACACCGGGCCGAGGACCACCGGACGCAGCTCGATCCCGCGGGCGGCAGCCCGGTCCCACTCGTCGAGCAGGGCCTGCGGATGCAGCGAGAACGTGGTGTCGGCGTCGAGTTCGGGCTGGCGGTAGTGGTAGTTGGTGCCGAAGAATCGCACCAGCTCGAGCGGCGGGGTGTCCGGGTTGCCGCGCGCCATCAGGAAGTAGAAGTCGAGCGGGTCGAGCCCGGCCTCGAACTCCTTGAAACGCGAGGGCACAGCGCCGAACAGCAGCGCGTTGTCGAGGATGTGATCGTAGAAGGAGAAGGTGTTGCCCGGCACCTGCGTGAGTCCGGTCGCGGCCAGTTCGTTGAACTGACGCTCCTGGATATCGCGTCCTACCGTGAGCAGTTCCTCGCGTTCGAGCGATCCGCGCCAATACGACTCGAGCGCACGCTTGAGCTCTCGGTGCGGACCGATCCTCGGGTATCCGAGAACGCTCGACCCGAATCCATCGGTGACGTTGACCATGACCGCCGATACTCCCTTTCGATCACACGCTGCGCTCGAGACATAGCACCGGGCAAGCAAGCACGTCCGGCAACAGCAGCTTAAGCCGCAAGAACGCCCCCGCGCCGCTCCCCCCGCAAACCCCGAGCACCTGAGCGCCTTTTGTAAGTCTCTCTAGGGGCCCGCCCTGATCTGGACTGACCGAAGGGTGCGACGAAGGAGTACCCGTAGGGAGGGAAGATCAGGGGCCCGAAGGGCCCCGCTCGAGCGCGCCAGCGCTCCGATAAACACAGCCACCAAACGACCCCGAGCGGGTAAACCTGATGCGTCCCTACCGAACAGCCCGAATCCGGGCTGTTCGGACGAGTCCCCTATTTGCCGTACTGGTAGAACCCGGCTCCGGTCTTCTTGCCGAGCAGCCCGGCTTCGACCATGCGCATCAGCAGCGGCGGAGCCGAGTAGAGCGGCTCCTTGAACTCGGAGTACATCGAGTCCGCGATGGACTTCACGGTGTCGAGGCCGACGAGGTCGGTCAGCGCCAGCGGGCCCATCGGGTGGGCACAGCCGAGCACCATCGCCTTGTCGACGTCGTCCTTGGTGGCGAAGCCCGACTCGACCATCCGGATGGCCGAGAGCAGGTACGGCACCAGCAGCGCGTTGACGACGAAACCGGAGCGGTCCGCCGAGCGCACGATCTGCTTGCCGAGGATCTCGGCGGCGAACTGCTCGGCGCGCTTGGCGACCGGCTCGCTGGTCTTGAGCGTGGTGACCAGCTCGACCAGCGGCAGCACCGGCACCGGGTTGAAGAAGTGCAGACCGACCACGCGCTCGGGGTTCGCGGTGGCGACGGCGATCTTCATGATCGGGATCGAGGAGGTGTTGGAGGCGAGCACGGCGTCGGGGTCGGTGACGACCTTGTCCAGCTCGCTGAAGATGGCCGTCTTGACCTCTTCGTTCTCGACAACGGCCTCGACCACCAGCTGACGGTCGGCGAAGTCGCTGAGATCGGAGGTGAAGCGCAGCCGCCATGCGGCCTGCTCACGCTCGCGCTCGGTGATCTTGCCGCTGCTCACGCCACGGTCCAGCGAACGCAGGATCCGTGCGCGGCCCGCAGCGGCGAGTTCACGCGTGGTCTCGTAGACGAGGACGTCGACGTGCGCGCGTGCGCACACCTCCGCGATGCCCGCGCCCATCTGTCCGGCGCCGATGATGCCAACGCGCTGAATCTTCTCGCTGCTGCTCACGTCCCGCTCCTGCTGTGTGTCTGGCTGTGGGGTGGCTGGGGAGGTCATAGCGACCAAAGTATAGGGATGCCCTCCCTCACCGAGGGCTGATCGGCGAGGGAGGGCGTACACCCCTACCGGAGTAGAGGAAAGGCGTTGCCGGTCAAAGCAACTCCGAGGGGGATCAGTGGAACTGACCCTCTTCGGTGGAGCCCTTCAGGGCGGCGGTCGACGTGTTGGGGTCGACGGTGGTGGCGATGGTGTCGAAGTAGCCGGCACCGACCTCACGCTGGTGCTTGATGGCGGTGAAGCCACGCTCGGCAGCAGCCTTGAACTCGCGCTCCTGCAGGTCGACGAACGCGGTCATGCCCTCGCGGGCGTAGCCGTGCGCCAGGTCGAACATGCCGTAGTTGAGCGAGTGGAAGCCCGCCAGGGTGATGAACTGGAACTTGAAGCCCATCGCGCCGAGCTCACGCTGGAACTTCGCGATGGTCGCGTCGTCCAGGTGCTGCTTCCAGTTGAACGAAGGCGAGCAGTTGTAGGCCAGCAGCTGGTCCGGGAACTCGCTGCGAACCGACTCGGCGAACTTGCGCGCGACCTCGAGATCCGGGATACCGGTCTCCATCCAGATGAGGTCGGCGTAGGGGGCGTAGGCCTTGGCACGCGCGATGCAGGGCTCGATGCCGTTCTTCACACCGAAGAAGCCCTCGGCGGTACGGGTGCCGTCCAGGAACTCACGGTCGCGCTCGTCCACATCGGAGGTGATGAGGGTGGCGGCCTCGGCGTCGGTGCGGGCGATGATCACCGACGGCACGTCGGCGACGTCGGCGGCCAGACGCGCGGAGGTCAGGGTGCGGATGTGCTGCTGGGTGGGGATCAGCACCTTGCCACCGAGGTGGCCGCACTTCTTCTCCGAAGCGAGCTGGTCTTCCCAGTGGACACCGGCGGCACCGGCCACGATCATGGCCTTCTGCAGCTCGTAGGCGTTCAGGGCGCCACCGAAGCCGGCCTCGGCGTCGGCCACGATCGGGGCCAGCCAGTTCTTGACCGACTCGTCGCCCTCGACCTTGGAGATCTCGTCGGCGCGCGACAGGGCGTTGTTGATGCGACGCACGACCGCGGGAACCGAGTTCGCCGGGTACAGCGACTGGTCCGGGTAGGTGTGGCCGGACAGGTTGGCGTCACCGGCGACCTGCCAACCGGACAGGTAGATGGCCTTCAGGCCGGCGCGAACCTGCTGCACGGCCTGGTTGCCGGTGAGGGCGCCCAGCGAGTTGATGTAGTCCTCGTTGTTCACGAGGTCCCACAGGATCTCCGAACCGCGACGGGCGAGGGTGTGCTCCTCGACGACGTTGCCCTGCAGCTTGGAAACCTGCTCGGCGGAGTAGGTGCGGGTCAGGCCCTTCCAACGCGGGTTGGTGTCCCAATCCTGCTGGATTTCCGCTGCGGTCTTCGGGGTGCCGGGGAGAGACATCTCTTGACTCCACTTCCTCGTGTGGTCGGTGCTCCACGCAGTCGGCGTGCGAATCAACCGGTGGCTGAACGCTTTCGGTTGCACATCTCGTACTGCTGGAGCAATTTGCAGGCTTGCTAGGACTTACTAGGGCCCAAGGGGTGTACTTCCAAACAATGGCACACCCAGAAATAGCCGTCTACCTGTTGGTTGTGTGAATCTCAGCTAGTTTTGCCGACGTGTTTGCTAACTTTGCGAAATTAGCGGGCTGATTGCAAGGACTCCGCCTACCAGCGAGTAGCGCTGACCTGGAGTTTTAGCATAACGCTCGTACTGTTAGCGATCATCAGGTGGGCACGCGCCGACACTCCCGAGCCTGGCAGTCTGTGAGTCGTTTCACACACCACGCCGGACACGAATGATGTGCGTGTCGTCACTCGATTCGGTCACGACGCGGGTATCGATCCCATCGCCCCCCGGAAGTGGACACTCATCCGCCGAGGCGAAAGAGTGGGCCCATGAGGATTCCGAGGATCGCGGCGGCAACGCTGACCGTGTTGGCGGCGGCGCTGAGCCCGGCGCCGGTGGCGAGCGCGCAACCGGCCGAGACGGCAGGCACCGTCGTCGGCGTCGAGTCACTGTCCCCCGCGGCCACCCTGCCCGGATCGGCCCGCGCCGAGCGCCTGCTCTACCGCTCGACCACCGCGGGCGACCAGCCGACCACCACCAGCGCGGCCGTGTACTTCCCCGCGGGCGAAGCGCCGCAGGGCGGCTGGCCGGTGATCGCGTGGGCACACGGCACCGTCGGACTCGGCGACGACTGCGCCTACAGCGTGGCCGGGCCCGCCGCGGTCGAGCGGGACCGGGCCTACCTCGGCACCTGGTTGAAACAGGGCTACGCGATCGTGGCCGCCGACTACGCGGGCCTGGGCGGACCCGGCGAACATCCCTATCTGAACGGCATCGCCGAAGCGCACAACGTGGTCGACGGGGTCAAGGCCGCGACCGAGCAGTACGCGTCCCTGTCGAACAAGTGGGCCGTGGTCGGCCAGTCCCAGGGCGCCGGCGCCGCGGTGTTCACCGCTCGCTACGCCACCGAATTCGGCGGCACCGACTTGGACTACCGCGGCGCGGTCGGCACCGGCGTGCCCGCCTACATCGAGGACGTCATCGGGCTCATCGGCCCCGGCGTGCCCCCGATCGCCCTGAGCTCGCACCTCACCGCGTACGTCCTCTACATCCTCAGCGGTCTGCGCACCACCTACCCCGACCTGGACATCGACGGCCTGCTCACCGACACCGGCCGGACCTGGCTCGCCCGCGCCCAAACCGGCTGCATCGGCCCACTGGGCGACGAGCTGGCCGCCGCGAAGCCCTCGGTCGGCAGCATGTTCGCCCGCCCGCTGTCGTCGATCCCCGACGTCCACGGCCTGCTCGCGCGCTACATGGGCCTGCCCGAATCCGGCTTCGACCGCCCACTCTTCCTGGGCCAGGGCCTGCGGGACACCGACGTGGTCACCCCTGAAACTCTCCGCTACGCCGCGGTCCTCCAGGCCAACGGCCAGCCCGTCACCTTCCGCACCTACCCCACCGACCACGACGGCACCGTGAACGCCTCCCTGGTCGATTCCCTCCCCTTCGTCAGCGCGTTGTTCGACTGACGACGAGCACGACAACGGCCCCGCGCTACGCCGAGTAGCTTGGGGCCGTTGCGGTTTCGATACGTAGAGTCGCCGGAGTGAGAATTATTCGATCCGCCGCCCTGGCCGCTTTCGTGCTGCTGCTCGCACCGGCTTTCGCGCACGCCGACCCGCCGCCGCCGATCTTCACTCCGGAAGAGCAGTGCGAGACCACGCGCACCCTGGTCGACAACGTTCGCGCCGCGAAACCGGATGCGACGCCGGAGGAGATCGCGGACACGTTCGTCAACTACATGGATTCCATGGGCGCCTACAACCGCGTTCCGCAGGCCAAGGAATCCGATCGCCAGATCACGCTGAGCAATATCGAACGCTGCGGTCTGGCCTAGACACCGAGCCGACGTCGGCCCCTTACCGGGGTCGACGTTTCGCGTCAGTTGCCCAGGAGCCGGACGCCCGCCGGATGCACCTTGCGCCAGTGTTCGGCGATGTCGATGCGGCGGGTTGTCCACACCCGGTCGTGGGATTGGACGTGGTCGAGGAAGCGTTCCAGGGCGGCGGTGCGGGCGGGACGGCCCGCGATACGGCAGTGCAGGCCCACGGAGAGCATTTTCGGGGTGTCCTCGGCCCCTTCGCGGTAGAGAACGTCGAAGGCGTCGCGCAGGTGGGCGTAGAACTCCTCGCCGTTGGCGAAGCCCGCCGGGGAGGCGAAGCGCATGTCGTTGGTGTCGAGGGTGTACGGAACCACCAGGTGGCTCTGGCCGCGCACCTCGGTCCAGTAGGGCAGGTCGTCGGCGTAGGAGTCGGAGTCGTAGACGAAACCGCCGTGTTCGACGACCAATTCGCGGGTGTTCGGGGAGTCGCGGCCGGTGTACCAGCCGAGCGGGGCGGAGCCGGTGAGTTCGGTGAGGATGCGGATCGCCTCTGCCATATCGGCGCGCTCGATATCGCGATCGATCAGCTGATAGGACTTCCATTGCAAGCCGTGGCAGGCGATTTCGTGGCCCAGTTCGGAAAAGGCCGCCACCGCTTCGGGATTGCGCTGCATGGCTCGCGCCACCGCGAAGACGGTGAGCGGCAGGTCACGCCGTTCGAAGGCGCGCAGCACCCGCCACAACCCGGCGCGCGAACCGTATTCGTAGAGCGATTCCATGCTCATGTGCCGGTTCGGGAAGGCATCGGCGGGCGTCATCTCGGAGAGGAAGGTCTCCGAATGCGGCGAACCGTCGAGGACGTTGTTCTCCCCGCCCTCTTCATAATTCAGCACGAACTGCACGGCGATCTGCGCGTCGTCGGGCCATTGCGGGTCGGGCGGATTCGGCCCGTACCCGACGAAATCGCGAATATCGCGCCCACCCGTCGCCCGGCCGCCACCCCCCACGGAATCGCTGCGCGATACTGCGCTCATCCGAGCTCCCCGTAGAGGCGCAGCCGTGCGAGGCCGCCGTCGGGATAGATGTCGAGGCGTACCTCCACGACGGAGGCGGCTGCGGGCTGTAGCACGAACCGGTGGCGGGTGTCGGGCAGCAGGTCGGTGCGCGGCAAGAGCTCGACTTCGGTTCCGTCACTGGTGAATCCGGTGAGCGAGGCCGCGCCGGGGCTGTTGCCGAGGAAGCAGGAGGTGTCGATCTCGGCCAGCCGGATCGCCCCCGGTCCCGCGAGTTGGATTCGTACCCAGTCGTTTCCGTCGTCGCGGCGGCGTGCCGTCTCCCAGCCGTCGCCCATTTCCCTGGCCAGGCCGGGGTAGAGCAGTTGGTTGGGCGAGCTGTAGAACCGGTTGGAGCAGTCGAGCACGACGGCGCCGTTCTCCAGCGCGGCGAGATCGAGTGGGCCGAGGCCGAGCAGCGCGGGATCGGGGCGGCCTTCGCCGTGCACGCGCAGGCGGGCGACGCCGCCGTCCGGATGCATGGTGAGTTTCACATGGGTCCAGCGGTTCTCGCTGTCGATGGCGAACGGATTACGGCTGTCACCACCGACCTTCACGCGGTCGAGCAGGGTCACCCAGTCGGTGCGGGCCGCGATCTGCTCGGCAGGCGGGTAGCCCTCGATCGCCAGCGCCGACAGCGATACCTCGGGCGGGAAGTTGCCCTTGAACCAGGCGGTGTCGACCACGACGCCACGGATCACGCCGGGCACGCCGAGGCGCACGACGGCCGAATCGTCGCCGGGCTTGCCGCGGTGCCTGCGGGTCTCCCAGCCGTCGTAGACCTGGCCCTTGTGGCCGAATGTCGCCGGCTGGTACTCCGACGGACCCGGGCTGACCAGGTTCTCCTTCTCCGCGAAGAATTCGTCGTTCGCCCAGATCACGGAACCGCCGAGGGTGCGGACGGCCAGATCAGGGAGCAGGGTGAAATCGTCGCTGCCGGTGAATCGGCTCACGGGTGCCTCCTGGGGTCGGGTGCCATATTACTGGTATACCGCTATTTGTGCCGGGCTCATCACGTCGCGCGCACCCGTCGAGCGGCGAGATCGAGCAGAACCTCGCCGGTCAGACCCGGCGCATCGGCGAGCAGTTCGGCCTCGGTGAACGCACCGGCACGCAGGCCGCGCAGCACGGTGCTCGCCAAGGCTTCGGCGGTCGCGGGCTCGTCCATCACACCCCCGCCACGCCGGTCCAGGTAGGCGACCAGGCGCGGCACCGCCACCTCGCGCGCGCCGCGGAAGAAGTCGTAGGTGGCGAGCCAGCGGGTGATCAGGTGGCCGGGGTGCATGTCCCAGCCCTGGTAGTAGCCGCGGCGCAAGGCCCGCTCGACCAGGCGGTGGTGGTTGGCCATGGCGACTTCGGGATCGACGTCGGGGACGATCTGGGTGGAGCCGTCACAGATCCACACCCCCGTCTGCGCGGCGGCGACCTGCATCACCGACTTGGCGTAGTCGGCGGCGGGATGGTCGAGGGCCTGATCGGTGGCCGCGATGCCGCAGGCGGCGGTGTAGTCGTAGGTACCGAAATGCAGTGCGCTACAGCGGCCGTCGGCCAGGTGGATCATCTTGACGATGGGCGCGGTGCCGTCGGGGGCGACAATCGCCTGCGGGCTCTCGATCTGGAGCTCGAAACGTAGCGACCGTTCGGGCAGGCCGTGGCCGCGCTCGAGTCCGGTGCACAGATCGACGATCGCCGACACCTGTTCCGCGGCACGGATCTTGGGCACCGTGAACACGAATCCGGGCAGTGCGCCGCCCGCCCCGTCGAGGACGAGTTCGAGAGTGCGCAACGCGCGCCGACGTTCGTTCGCGGCCAGACCTTTCGTCCGAACACCGAACGAGACCGGTGCGCCGGGCTTGTCGGCCCATGCCGCCAGCGCCTCGCCCGCCGCCTTCGCCGCCGCGTCCTCCTCGTCATCGGCCCGGAACCCGTAACCGTCCTCGAAGTCGATACGCATGTCCTGCACCGGCCGGTCCGTGAGTCGACGGCGCACGGCCGGGAGCGAACCGGTGACATCGAGACCGACGAGGAAGTCGGCGTGGCGATGCAGTAGCTCCAAGGCGGTGGCGCCCCACTCGGCGGGGCTCTGCGCGGTGGCGCGGTCGGCCGGCACGTAGGCGGTGTGCACGGGTTGGACCCGGTCACCAGCTCCTGGGTAGCGCACGCGCAGTTCGGCGTCGACGGAGTCGAGCACCGAGTCGATGCGGGCTCGAATATGTTCGGGCAGGCGAGTATTCACCCGGCGGTTCCTTCCTTGACGGCCCGCCACACACGATCGGCGGTCATCGGTAATCGGTAAGGGCGGACACCGACGGCGTCGCGGATCGCGTTCGCCAGGGCGGGGGCCACCGGGTTGTAGGGGGACTCACTCATCGATTTGGCACCCAGCGGGCCCAGTTCGTCACTGGTTTCGGCGAAATACACCTCGGTGCGGGGCAGATCGGCGAAATGCGGAACGTGATAGTGGCGCAGCGTCCGCGTGGTCACCACGCCGGACTCGGATCGCATGTCCTCGTAGAGCGCGGTCCCGATCGCCTGGGCGACGCCGCCTTCCACCTGCCCACGCAGCTGCACGGGGTTCAGCACCGTGCCCGCGTCGGCGACCTGGACCGACTGCAATATCTGCACCGCGCCGGTCGAGGGCTGGACCGCCACCCGGAACGCGTGGACATTGAAGCTCACCGAGCGCGGGGTGCCCGCGTGGCTGCCGTGGGCGACGAGCTCGCCGTCGGCGAGCAGTTGCGCCGCGGTGATCAGTTCGTCGCCGCAGCGCACGCCGCTCGCTTCGAGCAGACAGTCGCGTTCGGGGTGACCGCTCACCTTCGCCGCCCTCGCCAACATCATCGCGTGCAGTTCGAGCGCCGCCGCGTAGGAGGCTTTGCCCGCGACCATGGTGCCGGTGGAGCCGAACGCGCCGGTATCGTGGCCGACCACGTCGGTGTCGGACTGGCGGATCACGATTCGCTCGGCGGCGGTGGCCAGCGCCGTTGCCGCGAGCTGGGCGTGGACGGTGGTGGTGCCGTTGCCGAATTCCGCGGTGCCGACCCCGATTTCGTAGCGGCCGTCGGGCAGCAGGCTCGCCGTGGCATCGGCATGATGCCCGCGCGGGGGCACGGTCGCGATCATCGCCACCGCCATGCCCTCCCCCACCTGCCAATCCGGTCCGGGCGCGGCGACACCGTTGCCGCGCAGGAGCGCCCGCTGTGCGGTGTCGAGGCACTGGTCGAGGCCGTAACTACCGAAGGTCAGGTCGGACTCGTCGATTTCGGCGGCGGTGAACCGGTCACCCGGGATCACCACATTGCGACGGCGGAATTCGAAGGGGTCGATGCCGAGTTCACGAGCCAGTTCGTCGATCGCCGACTCGACACCGAAGATCACCTGGCCGAGTCCGTAGCCACGGAACGCGCCAGAGGGAACGTTGTTGGTGTACACCGCTTGTGCGTCGACCCGCTTGTTCGGGCAGCGGTAGACGGCCACCGATTCGCCGACGGAATGGAACATCACGCCCGCGCTGTGGTTGCCGTACGCGCCCGCGTCGGCGAGTACGTCCACCGAGAGCGCGCTCAGGATGCCCGCCGCGTCGGCGGCCGCGGTGACCGCGACCCGCATCGGATGACGGCACGTGGCCGAGGTGAATTCGTCGGTGCGGGTGAACTCGTATTGCACGGGATGCCCGGTGCGGAGCACGGCCAGGGCGATCAGGTCCTCGGCCAGCATCTCCTGCTTGGCCCCGAAGCCGCCGCCGACGCGAGTCGCGAACACCCGCACGCGGTCTCGACCCAGCCCGAACAGGTGGCACAGTTCGTCGCGGACCAGGAACGGCACCTGGGTGCTCGAGCGAACGACGAGCCTGCCCGTGTCGTCGAGCCAGCCGATCCCGCCATGGGTCTCCAGGTGCACATGCTGCACGCGCGGCGAATTCCACACGCCGCTCACCACTTTCGCGGCCTGCTCGATACCGGCTTCGAAATCACCGACACCACCGTGGATCTCGGCGATCAGATTGCGCTGCGCGTCGGCGATCCGTGCCGAGTCCGGCTTGTCGGCATGCAGCACCGGCGCGCCATCGGCCAACGCTGCCTCGGGCTCGAAGACCGCGGGCAGCACCTCGTACTCCACGTGCAGCGCTCGCACCCCCGCACGTGCGGCGTCCAGGGTCTCCCCCACCACCGCGGCTACCCGCTGCCCCACGAACCGGACCGTGCTGTCGAGCACGAAGGTGTCGTCCGGATCGTCCTCGCGCAGTTCGTGGCGAGCCGTGGAGAACGCGGTTCGCGGTCCATCCACATGTGTCAACACCACCCGCACACCCGCAACAGCCCGCGCCGCGGCCACGTCGATGGACACGATCCGCGCATGCGCGTGCGGACTGGTCAGCACGGCCAGATGCCACGGGGCCACCGGCGGCATCCGCTCCCCCGCCCCCGGCACCACATCCATCGTGAACGCCTCCGCACCCCGCACGATCCGCGCCCCAGCGGGCGCCCCCACACCGTCTCCGATCTGCCCCGCCCGATACTTCCGCCGCATCACCCCACCGACCCGCGCCTGCGCCCCCACCACGGCAGACACCCCGACCTGCGGCCCCTCCGCCGCCGACACCGTGGTGACCTCACCGGCCAACCGGCCCGGGTGACCGTGTGTCACATACGACTCGACAGCAGGCCCCGCCGCATCGAACGACTCACCGGATCGCGCCACCTCATCGCTTCCCGGCCGAACATCTCCTCCACCGATCGAATGAGCGGAGCGACCGTCATCGCTACGCACCGCGGGGGCCGGGTACGCGTCGGGCGAAGCTTCAGCGGGGGATGATTCCGCGCCCGCCCGCTTCGCGACTTCTTCGGCAACGCTGCGCGTGCCTGACGAACTATCGTCGAATCGGTCAGCAGTCGCCTCACCGAGCCCGGACGTCGCTTCCGCGACATGGGTCCGCGTCGAGGCGTTCGCCGCACGATGCCCCTTCCCCGTGCACAGTGGGCCGGATTCCTCCGCGCGGTGCGGCGACGAGTCGGCCTCGCCAGTTGTACACAGTGATGCACAGGGTGCGGCCAAGGCGTCGGCGATGGCGCGATAGCCCGTGCAGCGGCACAGGTTTCCCTTCAGCAGCTCGGCGCGTTCGGCGTCGGTGACTGCCTGAGCAGGCAAGTTGTCCACAGCTGTGTCGGGGCGGGCGGCGGCCAGACCCGATGCTGTCACCACCATTCCGGCGGTGCAGAAACCGCATTGGAAGGCGGCGTTCTCGACGAAGCCGCGCTGCACCGGGTTCGGGGTATCCGCATCGCCGAGGCCCGCGGCGGTCGTCACCGCGCGGTCGGCGGCGCGGTGGGCCGGGATCAGGCAGGAGTGGACGGGTTCGCCGTCGAGCAGCACCGAGCAGGCTCCGCAGTCGCCGGAGTCGCAGCCCTTCTTGACCGCGAGCTCGCCGTGTTCGCGGAGCAGCGTGCGCAGGCACTGGCCGGGCCGCGCGGTTACTTCGACCGCGCGGCCGTCGATATCGAGCCTCATGAACCACCTCCGTGTTCCGTGGTCAGCACGATGCGGCCGCGCAGGCCGCCTCGGGCCAGCCGGGTGTGCGCATCGGCGGCTTGCTCGAGCGGCAGGGTGCCGGCCACGCGCAGGGCGAGGTCGTAGCCGGCGAGCGTGGCCAGGGCTGCGCCGTCGGCGCTGATCCAGGCGTGGTGAACGCGAATGCCGCGCAACGGAACCGGGTCGGCGCCACCGACGACGGTGACGAACGACCCCCGGTTGCGCACTGCGGCAAGCGCTCCGGCGCTCAGGCCCGCTGTGTCCAGGACGGCATCGACACCACCGGGCACCAGCGCACGGACCGCCTCGGCCAGGTCCGGCGTCTCACGCGGCACTACCCACTCCGCACCGAGTCCGCGCACGAAGCCGGCGTCCTCGGCGCCGACCTGCGCGATCACCCTGAGTCCACGCCACCGCGCGGCGATCTCGACCGCGAAACCGCCCACCGCACCGGCCGCACCGGTCACCAGCACACTGTCGCCTTCGGCGAGATCGAGCAGATCGAGCGCCTGAAAAGCGGTGAGCCCGTTCAGCGGGAGCGTCGCGGCCTCCGCCGCCGAGCTGCCGACGGGAGCCGCTGCCACCGCCGACGCGTCGAGCACGAGGTAGTCCGCGTAACTGCCCAGCGACCGGTCGAGCAGATCACGAAGCCCGATCACGGGCTGTCCCACCGCGAAACCGGGCACCCCGGCGCCGACCTCGTCGATCTCGCCCGCCACGTCCCAGCCGATCCCGGTCACCGGTCGCGGCGCCATCAGACCGGCTTCGACCAGCGCACCCGCCCTGGTCACCGCGTCGACCGGGTTCACCGCGGCCGCCGACACCCGGATCCGCACCTGACCTGGCCCCGGCGCGGGCACCGGCACCTCGACGAGTTCGAGTGCTTCCGGTCCGCCGAAGGTATGGACGACAACTGCGCGCATGATGATCTCTCTCTTCCGTAGGTACTGACCGAACCTAGGGAGAGCTACTCTCTATCGGGAAGTACGCACTGCGAAGTGCCTACCGCACGCGAGGGAGAGCGATGAGTACGCGGACCGCCGCCGAGCGCCGCGCCGAGGCGGGCGCGGCCTACAACGCCTACGTGGCCGAATGCCCGGCGCGTCAGCTGCTGGACCGGATCGGCGACAAGTGGGTGAGTCTGACGATCAACGCGCTGGCCGACGGTTCGCTGCGCTACAGCGAACTGAACCAGCGGCTGGCAGGGGTGAGCCAGAAGATGCTCACCCAGACCCTGCGCAATCTCGAACGCGACGGCCTGGTCACCCGCACCGTGCTGCCCGAGGTGCCGGTTCGCGTCGAGTACCGGCTGACTCCGCTCGGCGAGGACTTGCTGCCGGTGATGCGCACCATCAAGGGCTGGGCCGAGCAGCACATGGATCGGGTGCTCGCCGCCCGCGCCGCCTACGACGCCACGCGCTGAACTCACGACGCCTCCCGCAGTTCGGCGGCCACCTCTGCGGCCAGCAGCCCGGTCACGTGCTCGCGCCAGTCCGGCGCACCGTGTGGATCGTCGAACCACACGTCGGGGTCGATCTCGGCCAGCGCGTTGTTCAGCTCGGATGGCGAAGGGACGGAATCGAAGTCGAGAACGATCGGGCGAACGGTCGCCGCGGTGACGGTGATCGCGCACCGGCCGTCGGCCGCACGCCTGCCCATCACCACCGACCCGGAACGCCCGAGCGGAGCCAAGGCCGCCTTGCGAAAGCTGGTGCGCGCCATCAGGCTCGAGGTGGGAACGACGAACGAGCGCACGACAGCGCCCGAGCCCAGCAGGTTCTCTCCCGGTCCGGTGACGAAGTCGCGCAGGGAGATTCGTCGCTCACCACCGCCCCGCGGCCAGATCACCGCGGTCGCGTCCAAGGCGACGAGCGCGCCGAGCACCGCGCCTGCGGGCAGTGACAGACACACGTTCCCGCCGACCGTCGCCGTACGCCAGATCTTGTGCGAGGCCAGCAGCGCCCGGCAGGACTGCGCGAACAGCGCCGTACCCGGCCACTCCGGTCGCATGGTCGAGGTGCCGAGTTCCCGGCCGGGACGGGCACCGGCGAACTCCGCCAGCGTGCACGTCGCGGCGATCTCCAGCCCCGGTGCGGACTCGGTCAGCGGCGCCCAGCCCAGGGTCGTGATGTCGACGAGCGTGTCGAGATGATCGTGCGGTTCGGAGAACAGGAAAGTACCGCCCGCCAGCACCGCGCTGCCCGCTCCGACCTGCGCCAGATCGGCGCGTTCGCGGGCGAGAACAATCTCGGAAACAGTGTCCAGATCCACGTTCACCTCGCTAACCTCACCGGCCACAGTAGGGGCCGGGAGTTGCCACGATGTTGCACGAAACCCGCGCCAGATTGCGCCGCGGTTAACCCGGTGTACGCCATCCAGTGTGCGCCGATCCAGGCAAAACCGCAGATCAGCACGCCGACGACGAGCATGGCTGTCGGCCCGACATCCGAGCTCACGTGCCGGCCGGCGCGCGGATGACGTCACGGCCCGCCCCCCCCCGCCGCGCGTGATCACGCGCCGGGGTCCGAGCGTGATCACGCACCGGCCAGCAGCGTGGCCTGGGCCTGGGCCACCTCGGCACCCACCGACGCCTCGTCCACCGTCAGCACGACATCGTCGCGAACGACTTCACGCCCGTTCACCAGCAGTGCGGCCAGCGGCGGCGCCGAGCCGAGGATCAGCGCGACGACCGGGTCCTCGATACCGGCGTGAGCGGGCGTATCCAGCCGCCACAGCGCCAGATCCGCCAGCTTGCCCGGCTCGATGGATCCGATCTCGTCCGCCCGCCCGAGTACCCGCGCACCACCCATCGTCGCCAGCTCGAGCGCCGTGCGTACCGTCATCGCCCGCGGACCGCCGACCGCCCGCGCGTACAGCAGCGCGTTGCGCGGTTCCTCGATCATCGAACTGGACTCGTTGCTGGCCGCACCGTCGACCCCGAGGCCGACGGGCACACCGGCCGCCACCAGGTCGGCGGTCCGTGCGATCCCCGCGCCCAATCGGCCGTTGGAGGTCGGGCAGTGCGCGATCCCGGTCCCGGTGCGCGCCATCGCCGCGATCGCCGGATTGTCGAGGTGCACGGCGTGCGCGTACCAGACATCGTCGCCGAGCCAGCCCAGCTGCTCCATGTACTCGGCGGGCGTGCACCCGAACTTCTCCTGGCAGAAGTCCTGCTCGTCGAGAGTTTCGGCGAGGTGCGTGTGCAGCCGGACGCCCGCGGAACGGGCCAGCGCCGCGGACTCGCGCATGAGATCGGCGGTCACCGAGAACGGCGAGCAGGGTGCCAGCGCTATCCGCACCATCGCGTCGAAGGACGGGTCGTGCCAGTCTTCGATGGCCGCCGCACTCGCGGCGAGGATGTCGTCGATCGACTCCACCACGGAGTCCGGCGGCAGCCCGCCCTTGCTCTGCCCGAGATCCATCGACCCGCGCGCCGGGTGGAAGCGCAGCCCCACCTCGACCGCCGCGCCGATCTCGGCGGCGAGTAGGTCACCGCCGCCGCGCGGGAACACGTAGTGGTGATCCGACGACGTCGTGCACCCACTGCGCGCCAGCGAGACCAGCGCGCCGGTGGCCGCCGTCCGCACCGACTTCTCATCGATCCGCGCCCACACCGGATACAGCGTGGTCAGCCACTCGAACAGCGTGTTGTCGGCGGCCAGCCCACGGGTGATCCATTGGTACAGGTGGTGGTGGGTGTTGACCAGACCGGGGGTGAGCACGCAGCCACGCCCGTCGATCCGCGCGACCTCCGGCCCGAACTCGGGCGGTGCACCCGCGCCCACAGCGTCGATCTTGTTGCCGCGCACCGTGACCCAGCCGTCGCGGTATTCGGTGCCCGTCGCGTCGACGGCGATCACCGCACAGCCGTGAATCAGCAGATCGGGCGCGCTCACGGCTGCCACGCGATCCCCGCATCGGGCGCGTCCGCTCGCGCCAGGGTGGCGTGGATCGAGCCGTAGGGCCGGTCGGCCGCCCAGAAGACCTCACCCTTGTTCTCGATCTCGAACCGCGCGAGGTCGTAGTCGAAGTGGTGTTTGTTCGGCGCCGACAACCGGATCTCGGCCAGCACCGGAAAGCGTTCCAGCGCGGCCGTTCCCATCGCGTACAGCGTCTGCTGCAACGCCTTGGAGTACGTGGTGGCGAAGAGCTCGAGCAGCGTGGCGCGGATCCCGGCGTACACCTCGTCCCAGTCGAATCCGCTGGTCTCGGCGAACCGCCACTGGACCACCAGCGAACTGGCCAGCACGCGATCGTGGGTCGGCGCGAGTGTCGTGTATTCGTCGGTGAGGAAGTCGGCGAACTCCGATTCGGTCGACTTGAGCAACACCAGGTCCTTGATCCCGCCGATCACCCACCGCTGCTGCTGCGCGCCCTTGCCCGCCACGGTCACCGCGGCCGTGCGCACCTCGGGGCCCTGACGCACCCAGGTGTGATCGTGTTCGGCACCGTCGACCGAAACCCGCTGCCAGCCATAGGAGTCCACGTCGATACGCGCACTCGACACCGGATCGACCGAGTCCACGAAATGCTTGCCCAGCGCGATCGCGTAGTCCTCGATGGTGTCGAGACCGGGCTTCTTCGAATACACGAAGGCCATGTGCTTCTGGGTGTCGGTGGGCAGTACGTGACGCTGGTCACCATCGGTGTATGCCGCCTCGAAATCACCGCGCAGGGTGGTCGAGACGTTCACGTCGCGAATCTCGTGGCGCGCGTTCTCTTTGTAGAAACGCACAACCCGATTCTCGGCTTTGCCATATCGATTGTCGGTCAACACGATCGGACCGGTCAGTGCCATCTCAGCTCCCTCGGTAGGTGGAATAGGCGAACGGCGACAGCAGCAGCGGCACATGCAGATGCGGCTGCTCACCCACCGTGAACGCGACGCAGACTTCCGGATAGAAGGTCTCGGTGCCCTGCGCCGCGAAGTAGCTGCCGGTATCGAAGAACAGCCGGTAGTCGCCCGGATTGAGTCCGGCCGCCAGCTCTTTCACCCGGCCGTCGGCGTCGGTGAGCGCCTCGGTGAGCCGCTGCTCCCCGCGCATCAGCAACACCGCGACACCCGCGGCGGGGACCCCGCGCACGGCGTCGAGCACGTGGGTACTCACGCTCGTCATGGCGTCACCAGCCCCGCCAGGCGCAGCCGGTTGATCTTCGTCAGTTCTGTTCGCATGACCTGCCTTTCAGTAGACGGATCGTTGTCCAACCGCGCGCGCAAGATCGCCAGCAACTCCTCGCCGCTGCGACCTGCCGCGCAGACCAGGTAGATATGGCCGAACTTCGCCTCGTAAGCGCGATTGCCCTCGGCCAGCGCCACGCGCACGTCCTCGCCCGCCACCCCGGACTGCTCGCGCGCGGAGGCCGCCGAGGTCGGGCGGTCGCCGATCCGCGGGTGACCGGCCAGCGCCTCGTCGATCTCGGCGTCGTCGAGTGCGGCCGTTCCCGCCTCGGCCGCCGCCAACAGCGCGTCGGTGGTGGCATAGGGACGCGCGGCCGCGATCGCCCGCGCCCAGCGTGGCGCCGAGCAACAGGCAAGCAGCGCATCTTCGGCAGTCTTCGCAGGTAGATCGTTGAAACCCGCGAGGCTCAGCCCTTCGCTCGTCATCGATCCAGCATCGCGCGATCCCCGGCCCGCCGCCACCGATGTGCAGTCCATCACGTCGGCGTGTCGTCGCCGGTGCGCTCCCCTGCTGTAATCGACCGGCAACATTGCGTCATTACCTTCGCTCACATGCCTCCACTCGACCGTTCCGCGCACGCCTCGTGCACGGGCATCGTCCTCGCGGCGGGTGCGGGCACGCGATACGGCAAACCCAAGGCACTCGCCGAGGACGGCGCCTGGTTGCGTTCGGCGATCACCGCCCTGCGCGACGGCGGCTGCGATCCGGTGATCGTCATGCTCGGCGCGACCGGACCCGATCCGGCCGCCCTCGGACTTCCCGACGGCACCCGATGCCGGTGGGTCGCGGACTGGGCGACCGGACTCTCCGCGACGGTGCGCGAGGGCCTGCGCGCCGCCACCGAAACCGACACCCGTTACGTGGCGTTTCTGCCCGTCGACATCCCCGATATCGGGGGCGATGTGGTCACCAGAGTGCTCGCCGCGGCGCGCGCGAGCAAGAGCGGACTTGCCCGCGCTGTGTTTCACAACACACCTGGACACCCCGTTGTGATCGAGAACAAGCACTGGGAAGCCATTTCCGAAGTAGCCGCAGGCGATATCGGGGCCGGTTCCTATTTGGGCGGTCGACAGGATATGGTGTGCGTCACGTGCGACGACTTGGCGACAGGGACCGATCGCGATTTCCCGGAAGTCGGCGCACGGTGATCGGAGTTGTGAGATATGCGCGATATCGTCGATGACCTTCTGCGAGTGTGGCATTCGGGCCGTACGGGCGGCCTCGCCACCGTGGTCCGTACCATCGGCACCAATTCCCTGCCCATCGGCTCTTCGATGCTCGTCACCCCCAACGGTGGCGTCTTCGGATCGATCGCCTCCGGACGGCTGGAAGAGACCGTCTACGACGCGGCATTGGAAGCGGGTCGCACCGGCGTCCGGCAACTGCGTCGCTACAGCATGCTCACCGGTCTGGAATCGAGCGCCGACGACGGAACGCTCGTCGATATCTTCGTAGAACCGTTCTCCTGCCGCGATTTTCCCGAATTCCCCACTATCGCCGCCGATATCCAAGCCCATCGCCGGGTCACCGTGTTCACAGTGGTGTGGAATCAGGATCCCGATGTCATCGGCCAGCATCTGGTCACCGATCGCAAGCACGCGACCGAACTCGTCGCGCTGCCCGAGTCGGATCTGTTCGTCGCCTCGTACTGCCCGCCGCCGCGCCTGATCATCTTCGGCGCCAACGCCTACGCGGCCACGCTCGTCGCGCAGGCGCGGATGATCGGCTATCGGGTGACCATCTGTGACTCGCGTCCCGAGTTCGCCGACCCGGCCTCGTTCCCGGGCGCCGAAGTGGTCGTCGACTGGCCGCATCGCTACCTCAACACCCTCTCGGCCGCGGGCGAGGTCGACAACAGCACCGCCATCGTTGTGCTGGCCAACGAGCCGCGCTTCGAGATCCCGCTGCTCACCGTCGCGTTACGACTACCCGAGCTCGGCTACCTAGCCGCCCTCGGCACCCCTGCCGACCAGGCTCGTCGCCTCGACGACCTGCGCGCGGGCGGCTTCGACGAGCCGACCCTGTCGCGCGTGCACGTACCCGCGGGCCTGGAAGCGGGCCCGCGCACTCCCGCCGAGACCGCCGTCTTCATCACCGCCGACTTCCTCGCCTCCCGCGCGGGCCTTCGCCTCGCGGCTCAGCGCGACTACGGGTCGACAGCCGCTGTGGGTATGGCCATTTGATGTACCGGTCGGCGCCACGGCTTCGCGGCGCCGACCGAGTTCTTATTTCAGGCCCGGGTTCTCGGCGTACACCTCACGCAGGACGGACAGGTCGAAGAGCTGGTCGGCCTTGATGTCGATCTTGGCGGTACGCAGCGCGGCGATGTTCTGCTCGATCAGCGCGTCCGACATCGTCAACAGGCCGTCGGTCCTGGTCGACGCCGAGACGACCAGGTCGTTCTGTGCGATGGCCTCCTTGGTCTGCTCGGCGAGGTCGAGTTTCAGGTCCTTGCCGTAGACCTCGACGGCCAACCGCGCGGACTCGGCGGGGTTGGCGACAGCGTCCTTCCAGCCCTTGATCTGGGCGGTCAGGAAGGCCTTGAGCTTGTCGCGCTCGTTGTCGATGGTGTGCTGGCTCACCGTCAATGTCTCCGCGACCAGCGGCAGACCGAAGTCGGCGAACAGGAAGTGGTCGTTGGCGAAGCCCTTGGCAGCCAGGGTGATCGGCTCGTTGGTCACATAACTCACCCAGCCGTCGACCTCACCGTTGGCCAGCGGGGTCGGATCGAACTGTGCGGGCACCACGGTGACATCGCCGGGACTGATGCCGTTGGCCGCCAGCAGGGCGCTGAAGATGAGCTGATTGGTGTCCTGCACACCGATCTTGCGGCCCTTCATCTGCGCGGGTGATGTGATCGGCTTGCCCGCCGAACTCACGATCGCGAACGGGTTCTTCTGATAGGTCGCGCCGACGATCTTGGCGGGTAGTCCTTCCAGCACGGCGGGCGCGGTGGTCTGCGGCGCGGAGAGGCCGAGCCAGATCTTGCCGGTATCGAGACCGGCTTCCACCGAAGTCGACGCCGCGCCACCCGCGACGAGATCTACCGCACCGAATCCCGCATCCTTGAAATAGCCCTTCGAATCGGCGAAATACTCACCCGCGAATTCGATGTTCTTGATCCAGGACAACTGGACAGCGACCTTGCCGAATTTCGAGCCGTCGTCGGTCGAGCCGTTCGAGGAAGTGGCCGAACTACCGCCGCAGGCGGCGAGCAGTCCGGCGCCGCCGAGCGCCGCGCCGGTCAATGCGGAAAAGCGGAGAAAGGAACGACGGTCGATACTGTTCATACGCAAAATGTAGGTTCGATGCGTTTCGTTCTCTTTGCCGCCACGTTCCGCCGCTATTCCTTACTTTCCGGCGCTCGGGCCGAAGCGCGCGAGCACCACGTTCTCGATCACGCCGACGATCGCGTACAGCAACACCGATACCACCGTCACCACCACGATCGACGCCCACAGCCGGTTGTACTGGAACATCGGGATGGCCCGTACCAGGCTCGCGCCCAATCCTGTTCCACTGCCGAGCCATTCACCCAGCAAGGCGCCGATCAACGCGCCGGGCACCGAGACCCTGGCCGCGGCGAACACCGACGGCAGCGCGGCGGGCACCGCGACCATCCGTAGTCGCGTCCACCGTGTGCCGCCGTAGGCCGTCACCAATTCCATTGCCTGCCTGGGCGCTTCGCGCAGGCCCGTCATGATCATCACCAGGGCGGGGAAGAACACGACGATCGCCGTCAGCACCGTCACCCCCGCCGTGCCTCGGCCGAAGATCAGCACCACGATCGGACTCAGGGCGACCAGCGGCACCGACCGCAACAACATCGCGACCGGCATGAACGTCTGCCGCACAGCCGAATACAGCACGAACAGCGCGGCGACGCCGATCGCGCCGAGCATCCCGACGACGAACCCCGAAGCCGCGTCACCGAGAGTGATCGCGAGGTCGTCGAAGATCGCCTGCCGCGCCGCAGGCGCACCCGCCGAAGTGACCAGATAGGCCCAGACATCCGACGGCGTCTTGCCCACTCGCGGCCCGATCTGCGGGAACAGGCGAAGAAACAGCGTCCAGATGACGAGCAACAGAATCAGCGACGTCGCCAGCGGCAGCAGGAAGCGGCCGATCCGGCGCGCGACGGTGGTGGTCATCGCCCCTCCTCCACCGTCGTCCACGGCGTGATCAGGCGGGCCGCGCCTGCCACCAGCAGGTACCCGAGCCCGGCCAGCGCGGCCGCGGCGATCGCCATGCCCCAGGTGCGCGGCACGTTGTAGGCGGTCTGGGCCGCCGTGAGCGCGACCCCGATACCGCTGTCGACGCCACCCAGATACTCACCGATGATCGCCCCGAGCACCGCCGACGGCGCGGCGATCTTCAAGGCGGCGAACGTATTCGGCAGCGCGGCGATGGCCTGCACCCGATACAGCTGCTGCCAGCGGCCACCGCCGTAGGCGCGCACCAGATCCAGGCTCGCCGGATCGGCCGAGCGCAATCCACTCACCGCGCCGACCATGGTGGTGAAGAAGCAGTACATCGCGGCCAGGAACACCGTGGGCGTGCGCCCGCCGAACACCACCAGGATGATCGGGCCCAGCGCCACCAGCGGCGTGCAGTAGCTCAGGATGGCCAGCTGGGTCGCGAGGGGTTCGATCCGCGGCGCCAGCATGATCAGCGCCGCGACCCCGATCGCGAGCACGTTGCCCCAGAGGAAGCCCTGCAACGCCCCGATCGCGGTGACCTGGAAGTTGGGCCCGTAGAGGCCCCACCCGTCCGACCACATGGTCGAAAAGACCCGCCCCGGTGAGGGAATCGTCCCGCCCGCGGTTCCGGCGGCGGCCAGCGCCCACCACAGGACGATCAGCACCACCACACCCAGTGCCCCGGCCACCCGGCCCAAGTCGGCCGGGATCCGCCGGGCTGTCGCCACACTCATGCCACCCCACCCCGCCCGAAGAGTAGCTCCGACAGGTAGTCACAGAGCTTGTGGAATTCGGGTGTGCGCATCATCTCGGGTGTGCGCGGACGCGGCAGGTCGATTTCGACCAGTTCCAGCACCCGGCCCGGTCGCGGACTCATCACCGCCACCACGTCGGACAGGAACACCGCCTCGCCGATGCCGTGGGTGACCATCAGTGTGGTCGCGGGCTTCTCGGTCCAGATGCGCAGCAGTTCCAGGTTCAAGCGCTGCCGGGTCATGTCGTCGAGCGCGCCGAACGGTTCGTCGAGCAGCAGCACCGACGGCTGCACGACCAGCGCTCGCGCGATCGAAACCCGTTGGCGCATACCGCCGGACAACTGCGCGGGCTTGGCCTTCTCGAACCCCTCCAGCCCGACCAGCGCGATCAGTTCGGCGATCCGGTCCGGTTCGGCGGGCAGCCCGGCCACCTGCAACGGCAGCCGGATGTTCGATTCCACACTGCGCCACGGCAGCAACGCCGAATCCTGGAACGCGATACCGAGCTCGGCGCCACCGCGCAATTGTTCCGGGGACATACCGTTGATCCGCGCGGTGCCCGCACTCGGCTCGTCCAGGCCGGCCAGAATCCGCAACACCGTCGATTTGCCGCAGCCCGAGGGCCCGAGCAATGACAGGAATGCGCCGTGAGAAGTCCGCAAATCGACCGAGTCCAGCGCGTCGACAGTGTTGCGGCCCACTGTGAAGGTCTTGCTCAACCCACTGATCTCGATCCCGGTGGTCGCGCTACCGGGGATTTCCTTACCCATGCTCGTCACCATAAGAGCGCCTGGTTGCGGCGGCATTTCCGAATCACAGCCCAGATTGCGCCCCCGTAAACCGTGCTCGAGGTCACCATAAAAGTGAACCGGTAACGATTCGGTCCTGTGAGAGGACATAGAGTGTCGGAGGATCTGACAGCCCTGCAGGCGTCGAGCGCATATGCTCTCGGCGACCGGGGGAAGCACTGCGATGACGTGCCCGACAGGGCCCGTGGACTGGAACCGACTGTTCGATGAAGCTCTCTGCACTACGTACCGTGGCCGCGCTGCGCACCACCGCCGTGGCTCTGACCGCCGCATTGTCGGTGGCCGTTGTCGCCGGTGGCGCCGCGACCGCCGAACCCGAGAAGCCCTCAGCCGTGTCGTCCATCGTCAAAGACGGACGCGTGTGGCATCTGAAGGTGTACTCGGCGGCGATGAAGAAGGACATCACGATCGACGTGCAGCGTCCCGTCGACGAGTCCAAGCCGGCCCCCAACTTCTACATGCTCAACGGCCTCGACGGCGGTGAGGGCACCGCCAGCTGGGCTGCGCAGACCCAGGCGCTCAGCTTCCTGGCCGACAAGCAGGTCAATGTGATCCAGCCGATCGGTGGCCGCGGCAGCTACTACACCGACTGGAAAGCCGAAGACCCGAAGCTGGGCCTGAACAAGTGGAGCACCTTCTTCACCCAGGAGCTCCCGCCGCTGCTCGACGGCGCACTGAACTCCACCGGCCTGAACTCGCTGGCCGGCCTGTCCACCTCCGGCACCTCGGTGCTGCAGCTGGCCGAGGCCAACCCGGGTCTGTTCAAGTCCGTCGCCGCCTACAGTGGCTGCGCGCAGATCGCCGACCCGATGGGCAAGCAGGCCGTCAAGTTCTCCGTGGAGACCTGGGCCGGTGGCAAGACCGCGAACATGTACGGCCCGGACAACGATCCCGCGTGGGTCGAGAACGACCCGGTCATCAACGCGGAGAAGCTGCGCGGCACCAACCTCTACATCTCCAGCGGTAGCGGCATGCCGACCAACGCCGACGTGGCCTACTACCTCAACGGTTCGCCCGGCCCGATGGGCGTGATCAACCTCGGTCTCGGTATCGGCATCGAAGCGGCGACCAACGCTTGCAGCCAGAACCTGAAGACCAAGCTGGACTCGCTGGGTATCCCGGCGACCTACCAGTTCACCCCGATGGGCACCCACTACTGGCCGTACTGGGAGCAGGCGCTGCACGAGTCGTGGCCGCTGCTCGCACAGGGCATGGGTATCTGATTTCCCACTGAAAGCGGGAGGCATCCGGATTCGGATGCCTCCCGTTTCTGCGTTGCCGGCAGCTACGTGGTGGGCGCGACCGCGGTGCGCACCGTGAGCCCGGAGCGGATGAAATAGGCGATCTCCTCGCAGATCTCGTCGACCGAGATCGCGTCGCCGGGAACGGTGGCGTGCACCATCTCCTGCGCGAGGGAATTCACGGCGCCGATTACCGCGAGGCCGAACAGGTGCAGGCTGCGCGATTCCGCTTCGCCCCGTTCGGCGGCGCGCTGCGCTTCCCGGGTGAGCAGTGCCGAAATCGACCGCCGCTGCGCGCGCCGCCATTCCTCCACCACCGGACTCACCCCGACGACCTCGACATAGAACACCCGCGCCGCCCGGCGATCACGGCAGGTCACCGCGAGGAACGCGCGGAAACTCTCCACCACGCGGACCACCAGCGGCTGTTCGCTGGTGTGCTCCAATGCCTCGTCGAGGCGCCGTAACGCGACCGCGTTCAACCGGTCGACGAGTGCGATCAGTAATGCCTCACGGCTACCGATGTCTTCGTAGAAACTGCGGGTCGACACATTCGCGGTCGAACACAGCCGCTCGATCGAGGTCGACGAATATCCCTGGGTACCGAATAGTTCCAGCGCCGCGTCGGTCAACCTGTTGCGGCGTAGCGCGACTCGCTGCTGGCGCGACAATCCACCGTAACTACGACCACTATCGGTTACATCCGCACGCCGAACCACGGATGCATGCTAGCGCGCGATCGCCGGACAGCCGGGCGATTCGCCATTGTCGCCGCGAGCGAATTCCGCTGGCGTATCGGAATTGTCGAACTGGCGATGATCAATTCTGTTCGGTAGTGGGTTCGCCGTCGTCGAGCGGTTCGGCCAACGGCCAGCCACCGGCGGCCAGATGCGAAGCCACCCGCGAGACGTCGTCGGGCGCGGGCTGCTGCTTCGCGAAATCGGCGATGGCGGCCGCGATTTCGGCCTCGCTGATCGATTCCCGATTCGGATTCGCCTCCACCAGTTTCTCCCCGATCACCGTCACCTCGTAGTCGGTGAGGTGGCGGTGCAGCACGGCGAACAAGGCGACATAGTCGGACTGGGGAATGCCCTGTGGATAGCCCGCGCGCAGCCACCCGAGCACCCGCGAGAGCAGGTTGCCACGGACCGGCGGGGTCGCGGGGGTGGGGTTCGGATCGGTCATGGCTTCCTCACTCATGATTGGCCGAACAGGTGGATGCCGAACTGGTGGGCGATGAACGCCTTGGCGGTGAACAGGATTCCGGTGATCACCACGACGACGATGAGGACCAGACAGGTCACCGCGCCCGCCAGCGCCGGATAGTTGCGCCGGACTCGGCCCTCGGCGTCGACGGTCTCGGCATTGCCCCACCACCGCACCGCGAAGGCGAAGACCGCGGGGACACCCGCGCCGAAGATCAGCGCGGCGAGCACCACTTCCCACAGTGAACTCAGATTGGTGATCACGGTGTGCACGATCGCTCCCCTCTACCCGGCATGGTTCTGGTCGATCGGCGCCTGTGCCGAGGTGGGTGGCTGATGGCCATCGGGCCATTCGTTCACATTGTGAGTGCCGACCGGGTCACGGCGCGACCGGAGATAGATTCCGAGCGCCCCGGCGATCAGGAGGCCGAACACCACGAGCACGCCGGGCAGTCCACCGATGACGTTGGCGATCGCCCAGCAGATCGCGCCGACGATGCCCGCCATCGGCAGGGTCAGCAGCCAGGCCACGGCCATCCGGCCCATCACCCGCCAGCGCACCTCGGCGCCCTTGCCGATGCCGGTACCGAGGATCGCACCGGTCGCGGTCTGCGTGGTCGACAGCGGCAGACCGAAGTGCGCCGAGGTGAGAATGATCGCCGCCGAGGTCGACTCGGCGGCCAAGCCCTGCGGCGACTCGATCTCGACCAGGCCCTTGCCGAGGGTCCTGATGATCCGCCAGCCGCCGAGATAGGTGCCGAGGGCGATCGCGACGGCGCAGGCGGCCATCACCCACAGCGGCATGTGGTCGTCTTTGCCCAGCGAGCCGTAGGCGACCAGCGCGAGGAAGATGATGCCCATCGTCTTCTGCGCGTCGTTGGTGCCGTGCGCCAGCGAGACCAGGGAGGCCGAACCGATCTGGCCCCAGCGGAAGCCCTCTTCGGTTTTCTCCCGGTCGACGCCGTGGGTGATCCGGTACACCAGGAACGTGCCGATGGCCGCCACGATGGCTGCGATCACCGGCGCGAGCAGCGCGGGCAGCACGATCTTGATCAGCACACCGTCCGACCCCGATGCCCAGATCACCCCGTTCCAGCCCAGCGCGGCGATCGTCGACCCGATCAGGCCGCCGAACAGGGCGTGCGAGGAACTCGACGGCAGGCCGAGCAGCCAGGTCAACAGGTTCCACAGAATGCCGCCGACCAGGCCGGCGAAGACGATGACCAGCAGGTCCTGCCCGCCCACATCGTCCAATTGGACGATCCCCTTCGCTACCGTCGCCGCGACCGATACCGACAGAAACGCACCGATCAGGTTCAGCACGCCCGAGAGCGCGACTGCCGTCTTCGGCTTCAGCGCACCGGTGGCGATCGAGGTCGCCATGGCGTTGGCCGTGTCGTGGAATCCGTTGGTGAAGTCGAACGCGAGAGCTGTGACGATGACGATCAACAGGACCATTAGTTCGGCGCTCACCGGAACAGTGTGTCGTATGCTGCCGCCGGATTGCCAAACTGTTGCGGGTAAGTCGCACGACCAGCGGCTGAGCTCAGCCGGCGGCCACGCCGAGCGCGCGCACCGCCTCGATGGTGTCTGCCTCCGCCGGTTCCTTGTCCGGCCGGTACCGCACCACCCTGGCGAAGCGCAGCGCGACTCCGCCCGGATATCGGGTACTGGTCTGGACTCCGTCCAGCGCGATCTCGACGACGAGTTCGGAACGCAGGTACACGGCCTGACCGTCGCGGTGGGTTTCGTGGCGCGGGAATTCCTCGGTCTGCCAGCGCAGCAGTTCGTCGGTGAGGCCCTTGAACGTCTTGCCGACCATCACCGGCTCACCGGTCTCCGGATCGCGGGCCGCCAGATGCAGGTTGGACAGGAACCCGGTGCGGCGGCCGTAACCCCATTCGGCGCCGATCACCAGCAGGTCGAGGGTGTGCGCGGGTTTGATCTTCTGCCAGGCTTTGCCGCGCCTGCCCGCGGCGTACGGGGCATCCAGCGCCTTGACCATCACGCCCTCGTTGCCGACCGCCAGTGCGTCGTCGTAGTAGTCGGCGGCGGCCTCTGGGGTCGGCGCGATGAGCGCGGGAATGCTGTGATCGCCCGCGACCCGCTCCAGCGCGGTGCGCCGGATGCGCAGTGGTTCGTCGATCAGATCGATGCCGTCCAGGTGCAGGCAGTCGAAGAAATAGGGGTGCAACCGGCGTGGATCGCCGATGGTCGCGAACCTGCTCATCGTCTCCTGGAACGGGCGCGGGCGGCCCGCGTCGGTCAGGGCGAGGGTTTCGCCGTCCAGGACCACGGTGGCGCAGTCGAGGGTCTTGACCAGCTCGACGAGTTCGGGGACGCCCGCGGTGATGTCGCGCAGGGTTCTGGTGAAGACCCAGACCTGGTCGCCGTCGCGGTGCACCTGGATGCGGGCGCCGTCGAGCTTGTGTTCGACACTGATGTCGGAGCCCAGCTCGGCGAGGGCCTCGTCCAGCGAACCGCCGGGTGCGGCGAGCATCGGCGCTACCGGGCGTCCTACTTCGAGGCGGAACGCGGCCAGGGCTTGCTCGCCCCCGGCGAGCGCGGCGATCGCGGTGACGGGCAGCCGGCCCGAGAGCATATGGGCTCGGCGCACCACGTCGACGGGGATGCCGGTGGACTGTGCGAGCGCCTCGACCACGATCGCGGTGAGCGCGCCCTGCCGGAGTTCGCCGGTGAGCAGGCGGACCAGGAAGGACTGCTCCTCCTCGGTCGCGGCGGTGAAGAGCGCGGTCAGCAATTCGCGGCGCCGGTTGGTCGAGCCCTTGCCGTTCAGGCCGGTGAGCTGGGAGAAGATGTCGTCCACCGCGCCGACGGTGAGGCTCGCGTCGCCGCTCGGCGGGGTCTCGAGCCCGGCCACCGTGCGCCACCCGGCCCCGATCCGGCCCTGCACCAGCTCGCCGGACAACCATGCCACCACGGTCCCGATCTCGGACGGGTCCGCGGCGCCGAAGAGCTCGGCCAGCGCGGCGGTTTTCGCCTTGCGCGACCGGGTCGCCCGCACGGCCGCGGAGGCCGTGACGACATCGCTGAACAGCACCCAACGACAGTATCGCGAGGGTGTGACACAGAGCTCGAGCCCCGCTGTTAAGAATCCATTGGCAAGCCTGCGAAACCGCCCCTAAACTGGACATATGGCCAAGACCTATGTCGGAGCGCGGCTGCGCCAGCTGCGGACCGAACGTGGGCTGAGCCAGGTCTCGCTCGCGCAGAAACTGGAGATCTCGGCCAGCTATCTGAACCAGATCGAACACGACGTGCGACCGCTCACCGTGCCGGTGCTCACGCGCATCAACGAGGTCTTCGGCGTCGACCCCACCTTCTTCTCCGCCCAGGACGACACCCGGCTCATCGCCGAGCTGTCCGAAGTGGTGATGGACGCCGAGCTCGGCATCGAGGCCGACACCCAGCAGATCGCCGACATGGTCTCCGCCCATCCGTCGATGGCGCGCGCCCTGGTGGCCCTGCACAACCGCTACCGCAACACCAGCGCCCAGCTGGCCGCCGCCACCGAGGACCGGTTCGCCGACGGTTCCGGCAGCGCCGCGATCAGCAAGCCGCACGAGGAAGTGCGCGACTACTTCTATCAGCGCCAGAACTACATCCACGAATTGGATACCGCCGCAGAGGATCTCACCGCGCGCATCCGGTTCCACGGTGGCGAGGTGAGCACCGAGATCGTGCGCCTGCTGCGTGCGCACGGCGTGCGGATCAGCGAGCGCATCGACCTCGGCGAGGGCGTGCTGCACCATTTCGACCCCGAGACCAAACAGCTCGAGATCTCCCCACACCTGTCCGGTGGACAGCGCACCTTCAAACTCGCCGCCGAACTCGCCTATCTGGAATGCGGCCCGCTCCTCGAAAAACTGGTCGACGAGGGCAATTTCGCCTCCGACGCGTCGCACAAACTCGCGATGCTCGGCCTGGCGAACTACTTCGCGGCCGCGATGGTCTTGCCCTACACGCACTTTCACGAAGTAGCCGAGAATTTCCGCTACGACATCGAACGCCTGTCGGCGCATTTCTCGCAGAGTTTCGAAACCATCTGCCACCGCCTGTCGACCCTGCAACGGCCGACCCTGCGCGGCGTCCCGTTCTCCTTCGTCCGCGTCGACCGCGCGGGCAATATGTCGAAGCGCCAGTCCGCCACGGGTTTCCACTTCTCGGCCAGCGGCGGTACCTGCCCGCTCTGGAACGTCTACGAGACCTTCGCCTACCCCGGCAAGATCATGACCCAGATCGCCCAGATGCCCGACGGCCGCAAATACCTCTGGATCGCGCGCACCGTGGAACGCCGCGCCACCCGCTACGGCCAGCCCGGCAAGACCTTCGCGATCGGCCTCGGCTGCGAGCTGCGCCACGCGGGCCGCGTCGTCTACGCCGACGGCATCGACCTGGGCGAAGCCAACGCCACCCCCATCGGCGCGGGCTGCCGAGTGTGCGTGCGCTCCAACTGTCCCCAGCGCGCCTTCCCGCCGCTGGGCAAGGCCCTCGACATCAGCGAACACCGCAGCTCGGTCTCGCCCTACCTCATCAAATAGCTGCTCAGAAGGCTTCCTCCGGGACCGCCATGATGTCGTTGTCGATGGCGGCGAGGATGTTCTTGGTAGCGGTGAGTTCGGGGAGGACATTCTTGGCGAAGAAACTCGCCGCGGCGACTTTGCCCTGGTAGTAGGGGCGGTCCCGCGGTGCGGCGTCGGAGGCCAGGGCGGCGGCGGCGATGTCGGCCTGGACCAGCAGGCGCCAGGCGATGAGGAGATCGCCGACCGCCATCAGGAAGCGAACCGAGCCGAGGCCCACCTTGTAGAGCTCGGTGGGCTCGCTCCGGCCCGCCATGGCGTAGCCGGTGAGGGTGGCGGCCATCGCGCCGACGTCGGCCTGGGCGGTGCGCAGCAGGGCGCGCTCGGTGGCGAAACGGCCGGTGTCATTGTCCAGGTAGCCGCCGATCTGCGCGTTCACGTGGGCCAGGGCGACCCCGCGATCGCGAATGATCTTGCGGAAGAAGAAGTCCTGGGCCTGGATCGCCGTGGTGCCCTCGTAGAGCGAGTCGATCTTGGCGTCACGGATGTACTGCTCGATCGGATAGTCCTGCAGATAGCCGGAGCCGCCGAAAGTCTGCAGCGACTCGGCGAGCAGCTGGTACGCGCGCTCGGAACCCACGCCCTTGACGATCGGCAGCAGCAGATCGTTCACGCGGTGCGCGGTCTCCGGATCGGCACCGGACACCAGCTGCGCCACATCCGCGTTCTGATGCGCGGCGGTATACAGATACACCGCTCGCAACCCCTCCGCGTAGGCCTTCTGCATGGCCAGCGACCGGCGCACATCGGGGTGATGGGTGATGGTGACGCGCGGCGCCGCCTTGTCGGCGACCTGCGTCAGATCCGCGCCCTGCACCCGCGTCTTGGCGTACTCGAGCGCGTTCAGATACCCGGTCGACAATGTCCCGGACGACTTCACACCGACCGTCATCCGCGCGTTCTCGATCACCTTGAACATCTGGGCGATGCCGTTGTGCACATCGCCGACCAGCCAGCCCTTGGCGGGCACCGCGGTGCCGCCGAAGGTCACCTCGCAGGTCGGCGAGGACTTGATCCCCATCTTGTGCTCGACCCCGGTCACGTACACACCGTTGCGGTCGCCCGGTTCCAGCGTCTGCGGATCGAAGAGGAACTTCGGCACGTAGAACAGCGAAAGTCCCTTGGTGCCGGGGCCTGCACCCTCCGGCCGGGCGAGCACCAGGTGGAAGATGTTCTCGGCCGTATCCCCCACGTCACCGCCGGAAATGAACCGTTTCACCCCGTCGATGTGCCATGACCCGTCGGGCTGCGGCACGGCCCTGGTGCGACCGGCGCCGACATCGGATCCGGCATCCGGCTCGGTGAGCACCATGGTCGCCTGCCACCCGCGCTCGAACCCGCCCTGTGCCCAGCGCTTCTGTTCGTCGTTGCCGATCTCGTAGAGCACCGAGCCCATCATCGGGCCCATGTTGAAGAAGCTGGCCGCCGGATTGGCACAGATGATGAGCTCGTTGATCGCCCACATCAGCGCGTTCGGGGCGGCGGTGCCGTCCATACCCGCCGGCATGGCCAGGCGGTACCAGCCCGCTTCGTGCACCACGTCCACCGTCTTGCGCAGCGGATCGGGCACGGTGATGTCGTGGGTATCGGGGTGGAAGACCACCGGGTGCCGGTCGGCCTCGGCGAACGAGTCCGCGATCGGACCTTCGGCCAGGTGTTTCACCTCGTCGAGGAGCTGGCGCACCGTATCGGAGTCCAGGTCGCCGTAGGCGCCCGTGTCCAGAACCTTGTCCAGGTTCAGGACCTCGAACAGATTGAACTCGATGTCACGCACGTTCGCCTTGTAGTGCCCCATTGGGCCCTCCTCGACTGACCGCACACGGCCGATTGCCGTGTGGCTCGGCGGCTCGACGTTGTACAAATCGAAGCGTGCCGCACCTGCGCGCCCCTACGCAACCGTAGGCAAGGCGACCCTTCTCCAGCTGTCGCCGACGAACAATTCACACGGACGAAACAGACGAAACGGGCACGTGACCGAGAGACATTCGGGTGCAACAAGTTCCATCTACTGTCTCGAATCACGAATACAGCTTCTGTATACAACTCGGTGTACATCCAGTCTCCGGGGCAGACAGCGGCGGTATTCGTTGTGGCGCGTGTGGCGCCGCCGTTACACCTGATGAGGAGAACCGCCCCATGTCTGAATCCCGTTTGGTCAAGGCACTTGTCGTGCCTGCCGCGGTGGCCGTCGCCGGCCTGCTGCTCACCGGCTGTGGTGCGCGCGACGACGCGTCGACCGGCTCGACCGCAGCCTCCTGCGTCGACACCAGCAAGGACACCATCAAGGTGGGCTCGCTGCACTCGCTGTCGGGCACGATGGCCATTTCCGAAGTCACCGTGGCCAATTCGACCAAGCTGGCGATCGACCAGATCAACGCGGCGGGCGGCGTCCTCGGCAAGAAGATCGAGATCGTCCTCGAAGACGGCGCCTCCGACCCCAAGACCTTCGCCGAGAAGGCGGAGAAGCTGATCAGCTCCGACTGTGTCGCTTCGGTGTTCGGCGGCTGGACCTCGTCGAGCCGCAAGGCCATGAAGCCCAAGTTCGAGAGCCTGAACTCGCTGCTCTACTACCCCGTGCAGTACGAGGGTCTGGAAGATTCCAAGAACATCTTCTACACCGGCGCCACCACCAACCAGCAGATCATTCCCGCGCTGGACTACCTGAAGCAGAAGGGCATCAAGTCCCTCTACCTGGTCGGCTCCGACTACGTCTTCCCGCAGACCGCCAACCGCGAGATCAAGGCCTACGCCGCGGCCAACGGGATCGAGATCAAGGGCGAGGACTACACCCCGCTCGGCTCCACCGACTTCTCCACCATCGTCAACAAGGTGCGCGCCGCCAAGGCGGGCGCGGTGTTCAACACCCTCAACGGTGACTCCAACGTCGCCTTCTTCCGCGAGTACACCAACGCGGGCCTCAAAGCCGCTGAGATGCCGGTGGTTTCGGTATCGATCGCCGAGGAAGAGGTCGCGGGCATCGGCGCGCAGAACATCGCGGGCCAGCTCACCGCCTGGAACTACTACCAGACCGTGGACTCCCCGGCGAACAAGAAGTTCGTCGCCGACTACAAGGCCGCCTTCGGCGCCGACAAGCCCACCTCGGACCCGATGGAAGCCGCGTACGCCTCGGTGTACCTGTGGAAGAACACCGTCGAGAAGGCGAAGTCGTTCGCCGTGGCCGACATTCAGGCCGCCGCCGATGGCGTGAGCTTCGACGCCCCGGAGGGCACCGTCACCATCGACGGCTCCAACCACCACATCACCAAGACCGCCCGGATCGGCGAGATCCGCCCCGACGGCCTGATCTACACCGTCTGGGATTCCGGCAAAGCCATCACCCCGGACCCGTACCTGAAGTCCTACGAATGGGCCAAGGGCCTCAAGTAAACAGCCCGACAGATGTGGGACGCGCAGTGCGCGCGTCCCACATCGCCCCATCTCCAAGGAGTCCACTGCAATGGACGTGCTGATCAGTCAGCTCTTCACCGGGCTGAGTCTGGGATCCATTCTTCTGCTCGCCGCGCTCGGCCTTTCCCTGACGTTCGGTCAGATGGGCGTCATCAATATGGCGCACGGCGAATTCATCATGGCCGGTTGCTACACCACATATGTAGTGCAGCAAGTCTTCTCGTCGGCCGGAGTATCGCTGGTCGTGTCCCTGCTGATGGGCTTCCTCATCGGCGGCCTGCTCGGTGCCGCCCTGGAGATGGGCCTGATCCGCTACATGTACGACCGACCGCTGGACACCCTGCTCGTCACCTTCGGTGTCGGACTCGTGCTCCAGCAGGCCGCGCGTGACATCTTCGGCGCCCCCGCCAAGAACGTGCTGGTGCCCGAATGGCTCAGTGGCGGCATCACTATCGCGGGCGCGGTCGTGCCGAAGACCCGCATCTTCATCCTGGTGCTGGCGATCGTCGCGGTGACCACCCTGGCCGCCGTGCTCAAGACCACCCCGATGGGTCGGCGGATTCGCGCCGTCGTGCAGAACCGTGGACTGGCCGAAACCAGCGGCATCTCCAGCAGATTCACCGATATCAGCACGTTCTTCATCGGTTCCGGACTGGCCGGCGTCGCCGGTGTGGCGCTCACCCTGATCGGTTCGACGAGCCCCACCATCGGCCAGAGCTATCTGATCGACGCGTTCCTGGTGGTCGTGATCGGCGGCCTCGGTCAGATCAAGGGCACGGTGATCGCGGCGTTCGCGCTCGGCCTGCTCAACTCGTTCATCGAATACTCCACCACCGCGTCCATCGCGAAGGTGATCGTGTTCGTGCTGATCGTCATCTTCCTGCAGGTCCGCCCGCAGGGCCTGTTCACCGTGCGGACGAGGAGCCTGGCATGACCGCACTCACCGAACGTCTGCGCGAATACCCGCGCCTCACACCACTACTCGGCTTCGGCGTCGCGGCGATCCTGCTGTTCGCCGTCGCCCCTGCGGTTCTGAGCGATTTCCGCCTGAACCTTCTGGCCAAGTTCCTCTGCTTCGCCATCGTGGCCGCCGGCATCGGATTGGCTTGGGGCCGTGGCGGAATGCTCACCCTCGGCCAGGGCGTGTTCTTCGGCATCGGCGCCTACATCATGGCCATGCACATGCAGCTCGCCGACGCCGCGCGCCTGGGCAACGACGTTCCCGAGTTCATGGAGATCTCCGGCATCAGCGAACTGCCGGGATTCTGGCAGCCGTTCAGTTCCGCGCCGGTGGCGATTCTCGGCATCCTGGTGCTGCCCGCGCTGGTCGCGGCGGTGCTCGGGTACGGCGTGTTCAAGCGCCGGGTGCGCGGCGCCTACTTCGCCATCCTGAGCCAGGCACTGGCCGCGGCGCTGGCGATCCTGCTCACCGGTCAGCAGGCCATCGGCGGCTTCACCGGACTGTCGGACTTCCGTTCCTTCTTCGGGTTCCGGCTGTCGGACCCGGCCAACCGGCAGATGCTGTTCTTCATCGCGTCGGGCACGCTGCTGGTGGTGGTGGCGCTGATCCGCCAGCTCAACCGCAGCCGCTACGGCGAACTGCTGGTGGCGGTGCGCGATGCCGAGGAGCGCGTGCGTTTCCTCGGCTACGACCCGGCCAATATCAAGATCGTCGCCTATGTGGTGGCGGCGTTCCTCGCCGGTATCGCCGGTGCGCTGTTCACTCCGATCGTCGGCATCATCTCGCCCGCCGATATCGGCGTCATCCCGTCGATCGCCTTCCTGATCGGTGTCGCCATCGGTGGCCGCACCACCCTGCTCGGACCGATCCTCGGTGCGATCGGCGTCGCCTGGGCGCAGACCTCACTGTCGGAGTCGTTCCCGTCGGGCTGGACCTACATGCAGGGCGTGCTGTTCATCGTGGTCGTCGGGTTCATCCCCGCCGGTCTGGCCGGGCTGTGGCCGATGTTCAAGGGCTGGCTCAACAGCCGCAAGAAGCTGCCGCCCGCACCGGAAGAACCCGCCGCCGTCGTCACCGAGGAGAAGGTGCAAGCGCGATGACACTCGAACCCAAAGCCGGCGGCAACGCGGGCATGGACAGCGACTACCTCGAAATCCGTGGTCTCACTGTCAGTTTCGACGGCTTCAAAGCCGTCACCGATGTCGACCTCACGGTGTTGCAAGGCGACCTGCGGTTCCTGATCGGACCGAACGGCGCGGGCAAGACCACGCTGATCGATGCCATCACCGGCCTCGTCCCGGCGACCGGTTCGGCGCAGAAGTCGGGCACCGAACTCCTCGGCAAGAAGGTGCACCAGATCGCGCGCCTCGGCATCGGGCGCACCTTCCAGACGGCCAGTGTGTTCGAGCAACTCACCGTGTTGCAGAACCTGGATATCGCGGCGGGTGCCGGGCGTTCGGCCCTGTCGCTGCTGCGCATGCGCAAGTCGGTGCTGCCGGGCATCGAACAGGCCCTGGAGACAACGGGTCTCACCGCGCTGCGGGACAAGCCCGCCGGGGTGCTCGCGCACGGACAGAAGCAGTGGCTCGAGATCGGCATGCTGCTGGTGCAGAACGCGTCGGTGCTGCTGCTCGACGAGCCGGTCGCGGGCATGAGCGCCGAGGAGCGCGAGGAGACCGGAAACCTGTTGCGCCGCATCGGCAGTGATCGCGTGGTGATCGTCGTCGAGCACGACATGGACTTCATGCGGTCCTTCGCCACCTCGGTCACCGTGCTCGCGGGCGGCAAGGTCCTCAGCGAGGGCAGCGTCGAACAGGTGCAGGCCGATCCGAAGGTGCAAGAGGTCTATCTGGGCACCGCGACTCTGGTTACGACAGACAAGGAGTCGGCCGATGCTTGAGCTACACGACATCCGTTCCGGATACGGGCGCACCGAGGTCATCCACGGTGTCAGCATGACCGTGCCCGACGACAGCGTCGTCGCGATCATGGGCCACAACGGCGCGGGCAAGACCACGCTGCTGCGCGCGGCGGTGGGGTTGCTGCCCACCAAATCGGGCACCATCACCTTCGACGGCGAGAAGATCACGAAACTCTCGCCCTCCCAACGGGTCAAGCGCGGCATCGGTTATGTGCCGCAGGGCCAGCAGAGCTTCGGGCAGCTGACCACCGCCGAGAACCTGCAGGTGGTCGCGGACGGGCGCAAACGCGGCAAGGCGCTGATCGACGAATCCCTCGATCTGTTCCCCGCGTTGAAGGACCTGCTCACCCGCAAGGCGGGCCTGCTCTCGGGCGGGCAACGTCAGCAGCTGGCCATCGCCCGGGCACTGATCACCGAGCCGAAGCTGCTCATCCTCGACGAACCCACCGAGGGCATCCAGCCGTCGGTGGTCGCCGAAATCGAGCGCACCATCATCGAATTGACGCAGCGCGGCGGTTTGAGCGTGCTGCTGGTGGAGCAGCACATCGGCTTCGCACTGCAAGCCGCGCAACAGTACTACGTGCTGCACTCGGGGCATCTCGGCTCGACCGGGGCAGGCGGGGCAGGTGCGGAATCCGCGGTCCGCGCGGCGATGGCGATCTGATCGCAGCGGCGCACATGGCCGGGAGGGGATCGGGCGAGGACGCGCGTCCCGCCGGCGGCGGGCGGCGGGTGCCGCTGGCCGCGCGCGTCTACGACGAACTCCGCCACGACCTCGCCACCGGGGAACTGGCGCCGACCGAACGGCTGCGCGCCGAACGGCTGGCCCAGCGCTACGGCGTCTCGCGCACCCCGGTGCGCGAGGCGCTGGCCCGGCTCCAGGCCGACGGGCTCGTGCAGCGACATCCCGACGGTCTCTACCTGTACCGGCCACGCCTGAACGAACTCGACGAGCTCTACGAACTGCGAATCGTGCTGGAATCCCGTGGTTTTCAGCGTATCGCCGCGGGTGGCTCCGTCCAGGTGCACATCCCGGCCGAGCACGACCTACCCACCGTGCGCGCCGAGCTGGCCCGTTGGCTCGAATATCGCGACACCCCACCGGAACCCGGGCCCGACCTGGTCGCCGCCGACGAGCGGTTCCACACCGAGCTGCTCAGAGCGGCGGGCAATTCCGCCCTCGCCGAGGCGTTAGCCGCCGTCTACCTGCGGGTTCGCCCGGTGCGCACGATGGATGTGCCGACCGCCGAGCGGGTGGCGGCCATGACAGCCGATCACATCACCATCGCCGAGCAGGTGCTCGCCGGGGACGGCGAACAGGCCCTGCACACCCTCACCGCCCACATCGACTCCTCCCGCGCGCACGTCCGGGTGCGCGCCGAGCAGGCGATCGCCTTCACCAAACTCGGTCGCGCCGTGCGGGATTGATCAGCAGTCCGTCTGGAACGGCCAGCACTCGGTCTTGCGCGGAGTCGCCGACGTGGGCGCACGGGTAGTCGAGGTCTGCGAGGTATCCGACATCGGGCGCGGATGCGGCGAATCCTGGATCAGCGCCACGCCGACGACCACGAAGACCACGAAGATGCCGAGCACCGCGGCGGCGAACAGTCCGATGCCGACGAGCTTTCCCCGCCGCGACGGATCCGGCGGCGGGGCGGGCTCGCTGAATGCGCGCACCTGCCGCGCCACCGGAGTCGGCGCGGGTCGATGGGTGTCGAAGCCCTCCTCGACCAGCTCGGCACGCGATGGCGCCTCGGCCACACCGAGCGCCGTACAGGTGGTGAGCACGCGCTCGACCGTCCATTCGCGCGGCCCCGCCGAGAACCCTTCCAGGTACACCCGCAGCTCATGCGCATCGACGCTGTTCGCGACCAGTACGTCCAGACCCGGCCGCAGCGCGGTGCGCGCCGGCCGCACCACCACGCCCCGATACGGCACGAGCACCACCGCGCCGGAGACGTGTCTGCTGTCCTGCAACGCCTGCTCCAGCGCGACCCGCACCGCGTGCACCCCGTGTTCGACCCGGTCGGTGAGACCGTTCGACGTGTCGGCTTCTAAATCCAGCGGACTGTCGCTGATCATCCAGGTGCCGTCGGCGGCGGCGGTGAGCAGCCCGCTCTGCCGTCGCCGGAAACCCTTCACTTCGAGCACCGTGATCCCGCGCGGCGTCACGATCACCGCGCCGAGCCGCCGGTCACCCACCCGGCAGTCGACCAGTGCGAGCCCCGTACTCGGATAGGCGCGCAGGCAGTCCACGAGCTCACGCTCGGCGCCGGTGAGCTCGGCACCCGGTCTGATCCGAACCAGCATGTGCGATGTTCCCCTACCAGTGCTGCGACCTCACACCGCCGCTGCGCGCTGCGGTACCCACCGATCATGACGCGCAACTGTTCCGAAAACCACTGGAAACCAAAGAAAACCGGCACGAATACAGGAGTGGCCCCTCGAGCGGATACCGGCGAGTACGCTCCGATCCTGGCCGACGATGTTCGAGAAGACAGGTGGTTCAGAGATGGATTCAGCGCCCCTACCACGCGTTTCGCCGGGACGGTTCGGCGAACTCGGGCCGATCAACTGGGTTGTCTGGCAAGTACTTTCCCGCGCGTCGGGCACCGAGGACGCGCATCTGTTCAGCACCCTCGGTCGCACCGGCGGGCTCTTTCGCGGCTGGCTGCATTTCTCCGGCAAGCTCATGCCGGGTGGCAGGTTGGCGCGCGCCGAGGCCGAGCTGGTGATCCTGCGCGTCGCTCAGCTGCGCGAATGCGACTACGAGGCCGACCATCATCGTCGACTGGGCCGCAAGGCGGGGCTGTCGCCAGTCGAGATCGAGCGGGTTGCCGCAGGTCCCGAGGCCGAGGGCTGGACTCCGCGGCAGCGGGCCCTGCTGAGTGTCGCCGATCAGCTGGTGAACACCCGGAACGTGGACGACGCGGCGTGGAACGCGCTGGCCGAGCACTACGACGAGCGGACGCTGATCGAGATCGTGCTGCTGGTCAATCAGTACGAGGGTCTGGCGTCGACCATCACGACCTTGCGGATCGAGCGTGACACGTTCTGACCGTGTGACCCAGGTCATATAGCGAGTCGGCGCGGAGTCTCCCACAGTAAAGGCGTACAACGTACGGAGTTCACCGCTACCGAGGAGACCCCATGCAGATCAGCGCTTCCGCTCTCTCGCTCAATGTCGCCGACCCCCAGACCTCTGCCCAGTTCCTGATCGAGCACCTCGGCTTCACCCAGAAGATGGCCGCCGACGGGTTCGTCAATGTGACGCGGGCCGATGCGGGCATGGACGTGATCTACCTGCGCACCGGCCTCGGCTCGTTCAAGCCCGCCCGTATCGCCGGCAGCGCGGGCGAGGGACTGCTCGTCGTGTTCGTCGTCGACGACATCGACCGCGAATACGACCGCCTGCGGGCCGAGGGCGTCCCGATCGAGACGCCCATCGAAACCGAGGAGTGGGGCGAGCGGTACTTCCAGATGACCGACCCCAACGGGATCGTCATCCAGCTCGTGCAGTGGGTGTGATCAGCGGCGGGCGACGCGCAGCGCGGCCACGATCATCGGGATCTGCAACGGCAGCCGCGCCAGCACGCCTGCCTTGAAAGCCTTGGGCGCCTTCGGATTACCGACCACATCCACCGTCATCTGGATATTGGCCGGGAAGACGCCGATGAACAGCGCCGCGGCCAGCCACCCGCCGAGCCGCCGGGTGCGCGGCACCGCCAGCGCGGTCGCCACGCCCAGCTCGGCAACCCCGGACCCGTACGTATAGGTCCGCGGGTTGCCGGGCAGCTGCGGCGGCACGATCTTGTCGAACGGCTTGGGCGCTACGAAGTGCAGGGTGCCCATGACGAACAGCAATCCACTCAGCCAGGAGTGCGAACGTCGACGGGGATTTTGATCAGCCACAACCCCGACGGTACCGCTTCGCCGGGTACTCCGGCCGAACCAGGGCGGTGGTCGCCCACCGGGCCCGCGCCCGGTGAGCTACCCCTGTGCCGTCGCCATCGGGGCGGCGACTACTGCGCGAAGACCGTGGACGCCGAGGTCGCCGGGCGGCCGAGGAGCTTGGTCAGATCGCCGGTGGTCACCTCCAGCAGCCCCTCGCCGATGCCGGCGTCGGCGTCGGCGAGGACGGCGGCGTACTGCTCCTCGAGACCCGCCGCGCGCAGGGCTGCCGCGTAGTCGTCCTTGGCGAGGTCCGCGTACCGGACCGGGGAGCCCTTCGCCTCGGTGGCCGCGGCCGCCAGGTCGGCGCCGGTCAGCGCCTCGTCACCGCCCAGTTCGTAGACGCGGCCCTCGTGACCCTCGCCGGTCAGCACGCGCGCGGCCGCCTCGGCGTAGTCGGCGCGTGCGGCGCCGGAGACACGACCCTGGGCCATCGCGCCGTGCAGGACACCGGACTGGGCCGCGTTCGCGACGGCTCCGGCATAGTTCTCCCAGTACCAGCTGTTGCGCAGCAGCACCGTCGGCACGGCGGCGCTTGCCAGCACCTCTTCGGTGCCGCGATGCTCGGCGGCCAGCAGCATCGGATTGCGGTCGGCGCGCGGAATGCTGGTGTAGGCCAGCAGTTCGACCCCGGCGCGCTCGGCGGCGCGAAGCACAGTGGTGTGCTGGGCTACCCGCTTGCCGAACTCGTTGCCCGAGATCAGCAGCACCCGGTCCACACCGGCCAGGGCGGCGTCGAGAGCCGCCGGATCGTCGTAGGACGCCTGCCGCACTTGCGCGCCGCGCGCGGCGAGGTCGGCCACCTTGCTCGGATCGCGCACGATCGCGACCGGTCGCTCCCCTGCGGCGAGCAGAGCCTCCACGACCAACCGGCCGAGCTTTCCGCCTGCTGCTGTCACTGCCACGGTCATTGCTGCCTCCATCGGTACAAGTACTAACTATTAGTAAGCACTATGCCTTCAGTGGGCACTTGCGTCAAGTGGGTACGATGGAGGCATGCCCGAGACGACCCACGAGGACCACGACCCCACGCTGGAAGCCGACGTCTTCGCGCGCAATTGCCATTCCCGCCCCGTCCTGCAGAACATCACCGGACGGTGGGGTGTGCTCGCCCTGGTCGCGCTGCTCGACGGTCCGGTCCGGTTCAGCGCCCTGCGCCGCCGGGTCGACGGCGTGAGCGAGCGCATGCTCTCGCAAACCCTGCAGGCACTGGAACGCGACGGCATGGTCCATCGCGAGGTGCTCGAAGCGATCCCACCCCGCGTCGAATACAGGCTCACGGAACTGGGCACGGCGGTCGCGAACCAGCTGAAGTCGCTGATCGTCGTCGTGGAATCGAACATGGACACCGTCCGCGCGGCGCAGGACACCTACCACCGCGCAGACGGCATCGACCAAGGATCGACTCAGCGCGCGAGCAGCTCCGAGACCGTGACGAATCGGTAGCCCTGCGCGCGCAATCCGTGCACGATCTCCGGCACCGCGGCAAGAGATTCGGGCCCGTACATGACATGCAGCAGGATGATCGATCCCGGTCGCGTCTCGGCGAGGGTGTCGCCCACGATGGCCTCCCGTGACGCGCCCCCCGCGGAATCGGGCTCCACATCCCAGGTCACCGAGGTGCGATCGTGGTCGGCGAGGTAGTGCGGCAGCGTCCACAGTTTCTTGCCGTACGGCGGGCGGAAGCTGATCGGCCCCGGATACCCGGCACGACGGATCTCGGCGTCGGTCCGCTCGATCTCCTCGCGCACGGTGTCGCCGGAAACCAGCACCATGCGCCGGTGCGAATAGGAGTGATTCCCGATCTCGTGACCCGCGCCCACGATCGCCGCACCGTATTCGGGATGCGCGGCCAGGTCCGCGCCGACCAGGTAGAAGGTCGCGCGAACCTGTAATTCCCCCAGCGTCCGCAACACGTCCGGCGTCCGCGCGGTGGGTCCGTCGTCGAAGGTCAACGCGACGACCTTCTCGTCGGTCTCCACCCGATCGACCAGCCGCCCCGCCACCTGATAGGTCCGCGAATTCGCCAACACATACAGACCGGCCAGCACCGCCGAAACCACGACGATGCCGACAACCCCGCCCACCAACCACCGACGCATGGACCGACGGTAACTCACCGGGCCGGATCAGCCCGGTGAGTTGTCCGGGTACCTACGCGATGACCTGGGTGATGTCGCCGGGGTTCAGGTAGTCGAAGAAACGGTGGGCGCCGTCTTCGGTCATGCGCACACAACCGTGTGATTTCGAATCGACCGGACCCACGTGGAATGCCATGTCGCCGTTGAAGAACGTGGCCCAGCGCATCGGCGCATTGTGCATCGTGCTCCAGTGGAATTCCCGCTTGAAGGAAATCTTGGTCACCGCGGGCGGCGTTTCGAACCCGGCCATGCCGTGCGAGATCGGCGTGGGTCCGAAGATCACCCGGCCGTTGTCGACCAGCCACGCCTCGTTCGTCGACAACCGCATGCATGCCCTGGCTTCGACGACCGGGCACGGCGATGCGGTGGGAACGATGGCGGGAACACCGGGAACGTCCGGGCCACCGGGGAAAAGAGGTTCAGCGACGGCCGGTGTCACCGTGCCGAGTCCGGCCACAGCGACCGCGACGACCGCCGCGAATCGTGCTGTCCAACCGAGAATGCGCTTGCTCATCGAGTCGTAACCTCTCAACCGTGCCCGCCACCGCGAGTCAACCCGGGTGAGGGGACCATCTCATGGAACGCAAACATGTCGAACACGAGCGTGGAACAGATACCTGGAGGTGTTGTCGATCATCGTGGTAAAGACCCCGATTCACCAAATCAACGCCCGGAAAAAGACCGAATAGAAACCAAAAGGCCGGGCACGCGATCGCGCACCCGGCCGTTTCAGCTGATATCTCAGAAGTTGATCATGTGCCCCGCGAGGCCGTGGATCGCTTCCTGCACCGCTTCGCTCAGCGTCGGGTGGGTGTGCACATTGCGGGCCACCTCGTTGACGGTGAGATCCCATTTCTGGGCGAGGGTGAGTTCCGGCAGCAGCTCGGACACGTCGGGCCCGATCAGGTGGCCGCCGAGGAGCTCGCCGTGCGCGCTGTCGGCGATCAGCTTCACGAAGCCGGTCGGGTCGCCGAGGCCGTGGGCCTTGCCGTTGGCCTGGAACGGGAAGTTCGCGACCTTCACGTCGTAGCCCTCGTCGCGGGCCTGCTGCTCGGTGAGACCGAAGCTGGCGACCTGCGGCTGGCAGAAGGTGGCGCGCGGCATCATCCGGTAGTCGCCCAGGGTCATCGTCTCGGCGCCGCCGATGGTCTCGGCCGCGACCACGCCCTGCGCCTCCGCCACGTGGGCCAGCTGCAGCTTGGCGGTGACGTCGCCGATCGCGTAGATGTGCCCCACATTGGTGCGCATGTAGTCGTCGATCTCGATGGCGCCACGGTCGGTGAGCGCGACGCCGGTGGTCTCCAGGCCGTAGCCCTCCACCCGCGGCGCGAAGCCGACGGCCTGCAGCACCTTGTCGACCGTGACGGTCTCGATCGCGCCGGACTTGTTGTCCTTGATCTGGACGGTGACCTTGGAGCCGTCGTCGTCGATCGACTGCACGGCCGCACCGGTGCTGATGGTGATGCCGAGCTTCTTGTACTGCTTGGTGATCTCTTTGGAGACGTCGGCGTCCTCGTTGGGCAGCGCGCGGTCGAGGAACTCCACGATCCGCACGTCGACGCCGTAGTTCTTGAGGACGTAGGCGAACTCCATGCCGATCGCGCCCGCTCCGACGATCAGGATCGAGCCGGGTAGGTCACGGGTGAGGATCTGCTCCTCGTAGGTGACCACGTTCTCGGAGAGCTGGGTGCCCGGCAGCAGCTTGGTGGTGGTGCCGGTGGCGATGATGACGTTGTCGAACGTGAGCGTCTCGGCGCCGCCCTTGGTGAGGGCTACGTCGATCGAGTTCGGGCCGGTGAAGGTACCGAGGCCGTCGAACTCGTCGATCTTGTTCTTCTTCATCAGGAAGTGCACGCCCTTGACCCGACCGTCGGCCACCTTGCGGCTGCGATCGAAGGCGGCACCGAAGTCGAAGCTGACCTCACCGGAGATGCCGAAGGTCTTGGCTTCCTTCTGGAAGATATGGGCCAGCTCGGCGTTGCGCAGCAGTGCCTTGGACGGGATGCAGCCCACGTTCAGGCACACGCCACCCCAGTATTTCTGCTCGACAATCGCTGTTCGCAGGCCGAGTTGAGCGGCACGGATCGCGGCGACATATCCGCCGGGACCAGCGCCGAGAACGACGACATCGTAGTGGGAAGTCACGTCACCGAGCCTAACTCTGTTTCGAGGAGTTCACCCACCCGTCCCCCACATAGGTGAGATGTGCCCCGACCGGCCGCCGGTCACCGTCGACGCGGACGCGGCGCGGCCAGATCGGTGGCGCCGAGCACTTTGCGCAAGGTGGCGGCGAGGGCCTCGAGTTCGCCGGGGTCCGCGTGGGCGCCGAGCCGGCGTTCGATGCCGTCGAGGTAGTGCGGTGCGGCCTCACGGAACCGCTGCCTGCCGAGCTCGGTGATGGCGACGATCGCGGAACGGCCGTCGTCGGGGTTGTGCTCGCGGCGCAGGAGGCCGTTCGACTCCAGTTCCGCGACAAGGCGACTCACCCTGGTGCGACTGAGGACGACCTTCTCGCCCAGGTCGCTCATCCGCATCGGTCCGGCGGCGTCCAGTTCGAGCAGGACGTCGTACCAGGTCAGCGGGAGTCCGGCGGCTTTGCGCAGTTCGGCGTCGAGCTCGGGAACGAGGGCGGCGTGCACTTGCAGCAGCGCGGCCCACGCGGCTACCGCGGGACGACGGGACGACTGTTCGTTCGGCACCACCTCACCTTAACCACTTGCGTGCGTGCGCACACAACTAGTAGCGTGTGCACGCACATAAATTCTTTCGAACGACATGAGGTGAACGCCATGACCGCACTCATCACCCGCGACGAACTGGCCGCGGAAATAGCGGCGAACAGCGTGATCGTGCTCGATGCCCTCGGCCCCGAGTACTACGCGAAAGCCCACCTGCCAGGTGCGCTGAACCTGACCGCCGACGAGGTCGCCGACCGCGCCGCCGAGCTGCTCCCCGACCGTGACGCCGCCATCGTGACCTACTGCTCGAACGCGGCGTGCGGCAACAGCGAGGCCGTAGCGATGAAGCTGGGAGCACTGGGCTACACCAACATTCGCAAGTACCGCGAGGGGATCCAGGACTGGTCCGACGCGGGCCTGACCATCGAAACCTCGGCCTGAGCACAACGTCGGCCCGCCACCGCTCACTACCGCGCCCAGTACTGTCGGTCCGGTGAGCGGTGGTGCGTCGGCGGAGGGCATCGGTAGCCGGCTCGATGGCACCGCGTCCACCCACCTCGTCCGGCTGCTCGTTCAGGCGGCCAGGGAGGCGAAGGTGGCCGAGGACCAGCTGGCCCGCGTGGCCGGCATCGACGAGGCGACTCTGCGCGGCGAGCTCAATCGAATCCCGATGGGTTCGCTGCTGCGATTGTGGGAATTGATCGCCCAGGCCCGGCCCGGCGCCGGATCAGGGGCCGCGATCGCCGCCGCCGCACCACTCGGCGCACTGAACACCTGGGACTATCTGGTGACAACCGGTGCGACACTCGCGGATTCGCTGCGCGCGGCCCAGCCGTACCACCGCCTGGTCACCGCGGCCACCGAGGGTTTCGACCTGTCCGGCGACGGGGATCTCACCATCGGCTACCGGACGTCGGCCAGCGATCCGGCGGTGGCCTCGGTGGTCAACGAGTACGTGCTCGCCTATTACTTGCGCCGGGCGCGCGAAGCGACCGGCCGACCGCTCGTGCCCACCCGGGTGAGCTTCGGTCATGCCGCCCCGGCCGAACACTCCGGACTGGTCGCCGTATTCGGTACCGCCGACATCGAATTCGACGCCGAATCGGACGCGATCACCTTCCACGCCGACGACGCCAACGCACCGCTCACCCGCGCGGACCCGATGTTGGCCGACTTGATGCGCAGCCACGCCGACCTGGTCCTGGCCTCCGCCCGCCCGATCGCCGATCCCCTCGACGCCTTTCGCAGCGCCCTCGGCGCGGCTCTGGACGCGGGCGATCCAGCCCTGCCCCGGGTCGCGAAAAGCCTCGCCATGAGCCAGCGCACCCTGCAACGTCACCTCGCCGAACACGGCACGTCCTGGCGCGACGAACTCGACCTGCTCCGTCACGAACGGGCGAAAACCCTGCTGGACCAGGGACACAGCACCGCCACCGTCGCCGGCCGCCTCGCGTTCACCGACGACCGAGCACTGCGCAAGGCCTTCCACCGCTGGACCGGCACCTCGCCCACCGCGACCCGCTAGTCGCGCTCACCGGGCCGCAGCGCTCCCACGATCTCGTCCGCGAGCAGCAGACTGGCCAGGCCGTGACCGTGTTTCTCCCGTCGTACGAGGGAGATGACGTTGTCGCTGAAGGCGTCGCGGACCGGCCGGAAGGCCAGACGACCGTCGCGCATTTCCTCGGCGATGTCGAATTCGCTGAGGAAGGCGATGGCCTCACCGGACGTCGCGAGCCGTTTCATGGTCTCGATCGAGTTGGTGTGAAACGCGGGCTGGATATCGAGATCGGCTTTCGCGAAAGCCTCGGCGACGATGCCGTGGATCACCATCGAGCGATCGGCGAAGATCAGCGGAAACGGCGTGCACTGCGCGAGCGGGACCGTGTCCATGGCCGCCAGCGGATGACGCGGGGAGACAACAACTCCGAGCCGGGTGTTGATCCGCCAGTAGGTCTCGAGCCGCGTGGAAGACGGAATATTGAAACCGAGACCGAGGTCGGCCTCGCTGTTCTCGACCGCCTGCACGATATCGAGGGTCGACATGGTGCGGATCGATATCCTGACCTGCGGATGACGGGTACGAAACGTCGCCGCAGCGGTGGCGACGACGCTGCTGGCCAGGCCGGTCATCGTGGCGATCACGACCTCACCGCTGCCGAGGGCACGCAGATCGCGGATATCGGCCACGGTTTCCCGGTATTGCCGCAGCGTCTGCCGGATGTGCGCGAGCAGCGCCTCACCCGCCGGGGTCAGGCGCATGCCGCGGGGCAGGCGCTCGAACAGCGGCTGGTCGAGTTCGGCCTCGAACAGCAGGATCTGGCGGTTGATCGCCGAGGGCGCCACGTGCAGGCGGGCACCGGCCGCGCGGATGGACCCCAGACGCGCCACCTCGTCGATGTACTGCAGCAAACGCGAATGGAGCATTGCGCACCTCCTCCTCGGAACTGTACGAAAATTTAGTACACCTCGTGCGAAAACGCATGCTTGTGGGCAACGGTGTTTGTCGCGTCCAATCAATACAGGCAAGCAACAGTGAATTTCGAAGTGAGGACCACCATGGCCCAGCAGAATTCGACCACCGAGGTCGCCACCCACGACGACCACGTACGGATGATCTTCGGCATCTTGGAAGGGGAGCAAGAAGCCGACCTGCTGCTGCGCAATCTGCATATCCTCGATGTGCACACCGAATCCGTTTACCCCGGTTCGCTCTTGATCCACGGTGAACGCATCATCGCGCTGAATCCCGACGAATCGATCGTGCGATACCGCGAATCCTTCGACGGCGAGGGCCTTTACGCGATTCCGGGCCTGATCGACGCGCACCTGCACTTCGAATCCCAGCTCGCGCATCCGGCGGCATTCGGTGAGGCGATCGTGCCGAGCGGAACGACCACCGTTTTCGGGGAAACGCTCGATTTCGCCAGTGCCGCAGGCGACGATGCGATCGATGCCGCCCGCGCGCTGTTCGCCCACCACGAGAAGCTGCCGTACCGGCTCTATGCCTTCGCACCGGGGAAGAAGACCTCACCCGAGGTCACCGAGGCGATGCTGGCGATGGATCCGGTGATCGGCCTCGGCGAACTGGCCCACCTGTCCTATATGACCGGCAACGCCGACGATTTCCGCAAGTCCGCGCTCGGACGCGCGAACGCGGGATTCGTGAACTGCCACTGGGGCGTCACCTCACTGTCGGACATGCTGCTGAATTACATGCCCGCCATCGGCGTCGACAACAACCACGACGTCTGGAACGAAGACGATATCGAGAAGAGCATCCGCTACGGGCTCAATACCCAGATCAAATTCGGTGTCGGCAGTCCCGAGGTCATTCGAACGATGCTGCGCGCCATCGTGAAACGCCGTTGGCCCGCCGAGAACTTCCAGCTGTGCGCCGACAATATCTCGGTGGATCGGGTGCTGCGGCAAGGCCATATCGACTGGGTCATCTCGCTGGCCGTCGAGATGGGCATGCCGCCGATCCAGGCGATCAAGATGGGCACGCTGTACACCGCGCGCTCGTTCCACAAGGACCGCGACCTCGGTTCGCTGAGCCCGGGACGATTCGCCGACATCGTGCTCACCGACAGCCTCTCCACGATCAACCCCCGCTATGTGTTCAAGGGCGGCAAGCTCGTCGCCAAGGACCGCCGCCTGCTCGAACCGGTCGGCATCGACTACTCGGTCCTGACCAAGCAGCCCCGGCCCGGCCTCGCCGACCTGCGCGCCGAGCAGCTCGAGCTCACCCCGATCGAGATCTCCGAGGACGGCACGCGGGCGAAAGTACTGCTTTTCGACGTGTACGGACGCGGGCATCTCAAGTTCGCGCAGGAGGTCTGGGTCCCGGTGCGCGACGGTGTCGTCGTCCCCGAGCTCGAAGGCGTTCGCCTCAACCGGATCTCGGTCGTGCAGCGCTATGCCGACGGGCAGCGCCACATAGTCAACGCGCTGTTCACCGGCGTTTCGCTCGACCGCGGCGCGATCTCGACCTTCTGGCCGGCTCCGGCGGCCTATTTCGTGGTCGTCGGCAGCGACAGTACCGAGATGCGCGAGAACCTCCGGCACCTGGACGGTCTGGTCGGCGGCTGCGTCGTGACCGAGGATGCGCAGGTGAAAGCCGTTCTGCCGCTCGACTTCTACGGAGTGATGGCCGATATGGACCTCGCCGAGCTCGTCGAAGCGACCCGCTCGATCGACGACGCACTGGCGAAGCTGGGCAACCACAACGAAGGTGAGCCCGTCGTCAACAAGCTACTCACCCTGTTCATCTCGCTCGACCGCTTCGGCTTCATGAAATAGCCTCGGCTACCAGAGCAAGGGATCCACCGCTATGCAACACGACAACGACGCGGCAGCCATCGACAACGGAAACAAGGTCCGCCGCTGGATCACCTACGTCGCCGGAATCTATATCCTCACGCTCGGCCTCAGCCTCGCCATCAGGGCCGGGATCGGCATCTCCCGCAGAGCAGCCTCACCCGCACGATGACGCTGGTGTTCACGCCGCTGAGCCAGGGCAACTACAACCTCATCCTCGAGGTCATCATGCTGGGCCTGACCTTCCTGGTCAGACCCAAGGCATTCAAGGCCGGCTACCTGCTCTCGATGATTCCGGCGCTGGTCCTGGCGGTGCTGCTCGACGTGAACCTGTGGCTCACCGAGTGGATCCAGCTCGAGCCGTACACGGCCGATGTCGTACTGCTGGTCTTCGCCGACGCGATGCTGGCCTTGGGCCTGTTCATGACGCTGGTGCCGACGCCCGTCGCCGACTAGGAGTAACCACCACCGCCCGGTCTGTCGTGAACGGACCGGGCGGTGGCGTGCGCGGACCTGGGAAGGTGAACTCGGCCGCCATAACGTAGTCAGCACCGGCGAGAAACACCGGCTGACCTCGAAAGAAGGCTCGATCATGTCGAATACGGCCGCCCGCGCACTGCCCACCCGCACCCGCGAGATCCACCTCGCCGCTCGCCCGAACGGCGCACCGGTCGCCGGCGACTTCGCCCTCGTCGAACGGGAACTGCCGGAGCTGGGCGAAGGCCAGATCCTGGTCCGCAACACCTGGATGTCGGTCGACCCGTACATGCGCGGCCGGATGGACGACAAGGCTTCCTACATCCCGCCGTTCGAACTCGGTGCGGCCCTCGACGGTTCAGCCGTCGGCGAGGTGATCGCCTCCCGCTCGGCCGATATCGCAGTCGGCGCGACGGTCTCGCACTTCGCGGGCTGGCGCGAACACGCCGTCGTCGACGCCGCGACCGTCACCCCGATCGACCCGGAACTCGCCGCGCCGCAGCACTTCCTGAGCGTGCTCGGCACCACGGGGCTGACCGCCTACGCCGCACTCACCGATGTCGCCCAGGTGAAACCCGGCGACACCGTGTTCATCTCGGCCGCGGCGGGCGCGGTGGGCAGCGTCGCGGGCCAGATCGCCAAGGCGCTCGGCGCGAAGCGGGTGATCGGTTCGGCCGGTGGTCCCGTCAAGGCCCGAAAGCTGCTCGAGGAGTTCGGTTTCGACGCGGCGATCGACTACCGCGCCGGTGATCTCGGCGGTCAGCTCACCGCCGCCGCACCTGATGGCGTCGACGTCTACCTCGACAGCGTCGGCGGCGAACACCTGAAGGTCGCCATCGAGGCGCTCAACCAGCACGGCCGGGTCGCCCTGGTCGGCGCGATCAGCGGCTACAACGGCGCCACCGCCCAGCAGAGCCCGGACCTCTACCTCGCGGCGACGAAGGAGATCACGCTGCGCGGCATGCTGGTGACCAGCTACTTCCCGATCTTCGGCGAGTACATCGCCAAGGCCGCGGGCTGGCTCGCCGACGGCACCCTCACCACCTCCGAAACCGTCTACGAGGGCCTCGACCAGGCCCCCGCCGCGTTCCTCGGCGTCCTCACCGGCGCCAACACCGGCAAGATGCTCGTCCGCCTCGCCTGAGCGAGACCCGGAACGCCCCGGCGCGCACCGAACACGGTCCGGCGGGGTCGATCAACCGGCTTCGGCACAGGTCACGCCCGCCAGACGTGGCTCGCTGCCCGGGCGAAGTTGCCGCCGAAGATCGCCGCACGCTCGGTGGGCGTGAACCCGCGCGCGGCGAGGAGCTCGTCCAGGCCCGGCACCTCGGATTCGCCGAACAGGTCCTCGGGTGGAGTCCACTGGAGTGGGCCCCATTTCGTGTAGGACTCGGAGAACGCACCGGGGTTGTCGCGGATCTCGTCGTTGAACTCCTGGCCGTCGAACGAATAGTCCGATCCGATCCCGATGTGGTCGATCCCGACCAGATCGACGCCGTACCTGATGTGATCGGCGACCGCCGTGACCCGCTCGGCACGGGCGGCGGGCTCGTTGCGGCCGAGAAAGATGCCGACGCCGTTCACACCGATCACCCCGCCCGTGGCGGCACACGCGCGCGCCTGCTCATCGCTGATGTTGCGCGGATGCTCCCACAGCGCGGCGAAATTGGAGTGACTGTAGATCATCGGGACGCAGGTGTGCGTGGCGATGTCGAGCCCGGTGCGGCGCGAGCAGTGCGAGCCGTCGGCGAACATCCCTACCTCGTTGAGCTTGCGCACCAAGTCTTTTCCGTACCCGGTGAGCCCGGTGTCCTCGGTGTCGAGACAACCGCAACCCGCCGCGTTCGCATGGTTGTAGGTGGGCAGCAGCGAACGCACGCCGAGGTCGTAGAACAGCTCCACATTGTCGAGATCGCCGTCGAGCGGCCCGGAATCCTCCAGATCGAACGCCAGCGAGATCACCTCCGGCGCACCGATATCGCCGACCCGATCCACCAGCCGGAACCGCGGATCCGCTCCCGCGTCGTCGCGGAACCGGTGCAGCAGCGCCAGCGAATCGTCCCTGGACTGCGCCGAATACCCCACGTTCACCGAAAGATACGACCCCAACGGATACCGAGCCAGCTCGGCGACCCGCGCCGTGTGCCGCAACGGCAGACAGCAGTGCTGCTCCCACAGGAACACATCCACCTCCGGTTGACTCGTGACCTGCGATCCTACGTTTCGCCGCGCACCCGACACCGGACCGACGCTAACGCGATGCCTGATCCGTTCGATAAATCGGTACTGCTCCGCTAGCCCGAAGGCCCCAGATCAAAGGCGGTGCGACATGCGTCGCTTCCTCGTCCTGTTCGCCACACTCACCGCCTGCGTCGGCCTCTCGACGCTGCCCGCGGCCGCTGCTCCGTCCGACTGCGGACTCACCTGGGGTTCACAGGACAAGACGTCGTCGAACTACTCCACCGCCACCGTCGCCGATGTGCGCGCGGGCCGCCACGAGTGCTTCGACCGACTCGTCATCGACCTGTCCGGCCCCGTCGCCGGTTACCTCGTCGGGTACGTCGGCACCGTCACCCAGGACGGCTCCGGCGCGACCGTCCCCCTCCGTGGCGGCGGGTTCCTCCAGATCGCGGTCTTCGCCCCCGCCTACGACGACGCGGGCAACAGCACCTACAACCCCTCGGATCGCACCGACCTGCTCTCGACGAGCGGCTATCCGACCTTCCGCCAAGTCGCGTTCGCCGGCTCCTTCGAAGGCCGGACCACCTTCGGCCTCGGCGTCCGCGCCCGCCTCCCCTTCCGCGTGAGCACCTTCGACAACCCGACCCGCGTGGTCGTCGACGTCGCCCACAATTGGTGACCGCACACGCCTGACATCGGCGCGGGTCGCAGCGCGCCCGACATGCGAATCCTCACATCGGCAACAATGTGGGGATGAGCGGCGTTGAAGAGAACGTGACCGATCCCTATCTCTGGCTCGAGGACGTGACCGACGAGGGCGCGCTGGACTGGGCGCGCGCCCGCAACGACGTGGTGGGGCGGCGGTTCGCGGCGACCGACCGATTCGCCGAGATGGAGCGTCGCGTACTGGCGATGCTCGACGACGACACCAAGATCGCCTATCCCGGCCGACGGGGGCCGTGGCTGTACAACTTCTGGCGTGATGCCGAGCATCAGCGCGGGTTGTGGCGGCGGACCACGTTCGAGTCCTACGCCACCGACGCCCCCGAGTGGGATGTGCTGATCGACGTCGACGCGCTGGCCGAGGCCGACGGGGAGAACTGGGTGTGGGCGGGCGCCGCGGTGCTGCGGCCGTCGCAGGAGCGCGCCATCATCCACCTGTCCCGTGGCGGCGCCGACGCGACCGTCGAGCGCGAATTCGACCTGACCACCAGGCACTTCGTCGCGCCCGAGGACGGTGGGTTCTTCGTCGCGGAGGCGAAGTCGCGGATCGGCTGGATCGATGCCGACACCGTCTACATCGGCACCGATTTCGGGCCGGGATCACTCACCGATTCCGGATACCCTCGCATCGCCAAGCGCTGGCAACGTGGCACCGAATTGTCCGCTGCCGAAACGGTGTTCGAGGGCAAGTCGAGCGACGTCTCGATCGGCGCCGGATACGACCGCCACCCCGGCTACGAACGGCACTATCTGCACCGGTCGACCGACTTCTTCAACAGCGAGGTATCGCTGCTCGACGACGGGGAGTGGCGGCTGATCGAGACCCCCACCGACGCGGACGTGGACTGGTACCGCGACTGGCTGCTGGTGCGCTTGAAGACCGAGTGGACACCGGGCGAGACCACCTTCGCTCCCGGCAGCCTGCTGGTCACCGATCTGAACGAATTCCTCTCCGGGGCGCGGGAATTCGAGGTTCTCTTCGCCCCGGATCCGCACACCTCACTGGAATCGTGGGGCTGGACCGAGAACCACCTGATCCTCACCACCCTGCGCGATGTACAGACCGGATTCCGCGTGCTCACCCCCGGCCCGGACGGCTGGGCGAGCAGCGAGCTCGCCGACTCCCCCGCCATGTCGTCCACCTCGGTGGCCAACCTCGACCCACTCGAGGGAGGCGACGAGTTCATGCTCACCACAACCGGTTTCACCACGCCGACCACGTTGCTCAGCAGCGCGATCGGCGAAACCGCGGTGACGCTGAAGCAAGCCCCCGGCTACTTCGACGCCACCGGCATCGAGACCGAGCAGTTCTTCGCGACCTCCGACGACGGAACCGCGGTGCCCTACTTCGTGATCCGTCATCGCGACCGGCGCGGCACGCCGGGCCCGACGATCATGAACGGCTACGGCGGCTTCGAAATCTCCAAGACTCCGGCCTATCTCGGCTCGGCGGGCATGAACTGGCTCGAACGCGGCGGCACCTACGTGATGACCAACATCCGCGGCGGCGGCGAGTACGGCCCCGAATGGCACACGGCCGCACTGAAGGAGCACCGCCACCGCGCCTACGAGGACTTCGCCGCCATCGCGCGCGACCTCGTGACCCGCGGCATCACCACTGCGGACCGGCTCGGCGCGATCGGCGGCAGCAACGGCGGCCTGCTGATGGGCGTGATGCTCACCCGGTACCCGGAACTGTTCGGCGCCATCGTCTGCCAGGTGCCGCTGCTGGACATGAAGCGCTACCACCTGCTGCTGGCGGGCGCGTCGTGGGTCGCCGAATACGGTGACCCGGACAAGCCGGAAGAATGGGCCTACATCAGCGAGTACTCGCCGTATCAGAACACCGACACCGGCAAGCAGTACCCGCCGATCCTGCTGGCCACCTCCACCCGCGACGACCGGGTCCATCCCGGGCACGCGCGAAAGATGGCCGCGCTCCTGGAGTCCCAGAATCGCACCGTCTGGTACTACGAGAACATCGAGGGTGGTCACGGCGGCGCCGCCGACAACAAGCAGTCGGCGTACCTGTCCGCGCTGGTCTACGAGTTCTTCATCCAGATGCTGATCGAGGGGCGCCGCTCGGCCTGAGGGTCAGCGGTCGCGCAGCCACTTCTCCACCGCGTCGACGGTGGAGTCCGGATTGGTGATCCAGCCGTTGTGCCCGAGGGCCTCCGGCTGGAACCACCGGGTGACCTGTGTGCCGGGCAGCTTGCCCAGCAGGTGATCCGCCGAGGTCTGCGGGGCCATGTCGTCACCGGCGACGGTGATCGACAGCACCGGGAACTTCAGCCGCGACATCCGCTCGTCGTAGTCGATATCGGCGCCGACGGGCACGAAGCGCCCGGTACGCGCCAGCCTGGCCCAGTCCGACATGAGAACTTTGGACTGCCTGCCGTAGGCGCGCTTGCCGAGCAGGTCCCCCGGCCAGAACCCGGCCAGGTTCGACGCCACCGCCACCGCCGCGGTGCCCACCAGCACGCCCGGACCGAACACCCCGCGATACCCCCGGAAATACGGTGTGCCGGAGGCGATCAGGATCAGGCCGCCGAGCCTGCCGCGCACCCTGGCCGCGTACATCGCCGCGAGTTGCCCGCCCATGCTGTGGCCGAGCAGGTACGGCGTGCTGGCGGGGAACCGGTTGCGCACCGCGGCCAGCATCGCCGGAAAGTCCACCGAGACCAATTCGTGGTAGCCGTAGGTACTCTCGCCATCGGGGCGGCGGGTGCTCTCGCCCTGACCACGCAATTCGCCGATGGCAACATCGAATCCGCACGCGGCCAGCCGGTGTCCGAAGTACTCGTAGAACTCGCCGGGCACGGCCAGACCGGGGACGATGACCACGACCGCGCGTGGTGCGTCCGGGGTGACCGGATGCCGGTGCGCACCGGTGGCCGGAATGAGACGCACCGGCAAGGTGCTGCCGTCGGGTACCTGGATCGGGACGATCTCGACCCGCGCCATCAAGCCCCGACCGCGCCCAGGATCACCCGGCTCAGCACCTTGATCACTTCGTCGAGCGGCGGGCGTGGGTCGCTACCGCTCCAGCCGTCGACCACGTAGTTCACCGCGCCGATGATGGCGAGCACGCGCAGTTCGTAGTCGCCGGGCGGGATTTCGCCGTGCATGGCCGCGTCCTCGGCGGCGCTGGCCAGCAGCGAACCCCACACCCGGCGCAGTTCCAGGCGGAACTTCTCGACCTTGGGGCCTGCTCCGACCACCTCGACCAACGCGACCCGCGCCTTGCGGGGATCGTTGCCGATCGACTCGACGTAGGCCCGCACGGCCGCATCGATCTGCTCGAGTACGGTCGCCTCGGACTTGTCCTCGAGTGCGGTGGCCACCGCCTCGCGCGAATGTCGGTCGATCTGCTCGTACAGCTCCAGCAGCAGAGATTCGCGACCGGTGAACTCCTCGTAGAACTGCCGAGACGATAGTCCCGCGTCCTTACAGATCGCACCGACCGAACTGTTGGCATACCCGTCGCGCGCGAAGACCGTCAGGCCTGACTCCAGAAAACGCGCACGCCGCTGGCGTTGCCGGTCCTCTACGGGTTGCCCGGCATACATTCGTCCCGTATTCGCATCCTGTGACATTGTCGCTGACAATACCGAAGGGCCTGATCCCCTCGTCATGGATCAGGCCCTTCGGCTGCCCAATCGGCCAACCGCGCGTTAGCCGAAAGATGGCTACAGACGGCTCAGTTGCCCGAGCCCTGCACCGAACCGGTGCTCAGCGAGCTGGTGAGCAGGCCGAGCAGCAGGGTCAGGATGTTGCCGTCGCTGCTGTCGTCAGTGATGTTGTAAAGCATGTGTCACTCCAAGTCGATGTTTTGTGACTTCGTTGTCACTGGCCATTTGCCGTCTCGGACGATACCCAGTGACAATGTGAAGTGGGAGTGTTTTAAAGGAATTTTCTAGAATTTTTTGTCATGGGACACAAGACCAAGGAACTCGGGGCGCGCGCGGGCCCGACATGAGCCGATTCACCCATGAGAACGAAGCCGTCGACAGCACGGGATCGTGAATATCGGCATCGCCGACACGTCATCGACGCGCTGGGGCAACCGCGATGTGAAACGTGAGTGTACCGAAGCGTGGTACTCACATCCGTTGATCGCCGATACCCACGAGCAGACGGATCCGGCGGCAACCGATGTGACTGCCGGACAGTCGAATACGGCGCAATCGGATCAGCGCAGGGTGCGACAAATCATTGCCGCCGAGCGCTGGGCGGGGTACTCCTGTTCCCATGACCACTCCGCTGAGCGCCGGGCTCGAGCCCGTCGGCGACTACTGAAACGACGGACCGGGGGTGAGCGCCGACAGGCAGAACAGCCGCGACAATCTGTGCCGTAGGGATTCTCGTCGCCGGACAGCTCTACGTGGCGCTGCCGATGCTCGGCGACCCGACCGAGGCGCAGGACACCGCCCGCGGCGCGGCGACCTGGACAATCCCTGCTTTCAGGCTCGCCCACCACGCCGGCCGTCCGGCCACCGGCCCGTCGTGGAACCGGTGGAGCCCGGTGATCGCCGGGAGTCCGACGGCCTTGTCCACCCCTGCGGTGATCGCGGTGCGGAATTCGAGCACGGGTCCCGCCGTGCGGGGTTCGCCTCCGCGTTGCGCGCGCCGCGGTTGGTTCTGCGCTGCCTCAGCCGCCGCGCCCGGGTTGCGATCAGCCTGCAAGAATTCACCTACGGGCGGAGGCCGGTCCCCATGAGGGTGCCTATGCTGAGCGTGACAGCCCGTCACGCATACCCGGAGGCACCGTTGCCGAACACTCTCGAAGCCAGCATCGACATCGCCGCACCGCCGGAGAAGGTCTGGTCGGTACTCGCCGATCTGCGCCGCATGTCCGAGCTCAGCCCGACAACCGTGAAGATGGTCGCGCTCGGCGGCGTTCGCGACGGCGCCTTCACCGTCAACGTCAACAAGGTGGGCTGGAAGGTCTACCCGACCACCTCGCGGATCGTGCGCTTCGAGCCGAACAAGGCGCTGGCGTTCCGGATGAACGAGAACCGCACGGTCTGGGCCTACGAGCTCGAGCCGACCGCCACCGGCACCCGCGTCGTCGAGACGCGCACCGTCGACGCCAAGGGCCTGCCGGGCTGGCTGCGGGGCACGATCAAGGTCGCCATGGGCGGCGAGGAGAAGTTCGAGGCCGACCTGGTCTCGGGGATGCACGAGACGCTGAGCAAGGTGAAAGTCGCCGCCGAGCGCTGACGCCGAGCTACGCCTGAGCCCGCCGGAACTTTCCGGCGGGCTCTTTTTCGTCACGGCAGGTTGTCGCGGATCTCGTCGAGTGCCTGTGCGCTGCGCGTGAGCAGTTCCTGCACCGCCGCCAGTTCCGCCGCGGTGAATCGATCGGCCAGTGTGCGCTCCACCGCGATCGCACGGGTGTCGGCATCGGCCATCACCGACCGCCCCGCCTCGGTCAGACGGGTCTCCAGCACGTTCTTGTGCCACTCGTGCGGGGTCCGATCCACCAGGCCGCGCTCCTGGAGGTTGGTCAGGACGGTGTTCATCGTCGGCGGGGTGACGCCGGCCAGCCGGGCCAGGGCGGCCGCCGAGATGCCGGGGTTCTCCGCGAGGTGCAACAGCGCGCTGTACTGCGCGACGGTCAGCCCGGCCGGTTTCAGCGCGGCAGCCTTGGTCGCGATCAGGGCTTGCTCGGCGCGCTTGATGTACGAGCCGAGCCTCTCGGCGGCGGGCATGGACGTCATGGGTGCATGATATCCGCCCATCACTTCGTAACTCTCTTGACGATCATAACGACTCTAATTTACATTACTGCCTATCGCTTTATGTTCGGCATTACATCACTGAGAGGCTTCATCATGATGCGAACCATTGCCGTCGCCACCGCATGCCTGGCCCTGACCGCGTGCGGGACCTCGCCTGCCACACCCACCCTGAGCACGGCCTACGAACTGCCGGGCAGCGCCGTATATCCCGAGGGCATCGGCTTGGACGCGCGCAACGGTGACACCTATGTCGGGTCGTTCGCGGACGGAGCCGTCTACCGGGCGACGGCCGACGCCGCGCGCGCGGAGGTGTTCCTGCCCGCGGGCGCCGACGGCAGGAAGACAGCGAACGGCGTGAAGGTCGATCGGAGCGGTCGGCTGTGGGTGATCGATTCCGGTGTGGGCGTGAGTGTGTACGACACCGGGTCACGCGCACTGCTCGCGAAGTTCGCAGTACCCGGTGACGCACCACGTTTCGTCAATGATCTGGATTTCGGAGCGGACGGGTCCGCCTACCTGACCGACAGCGTGCGCAATGTCGTCTACCGAGCGGTCGTCGGCTCCGGCCGTGACGAATTGACCGTGGCCTACGACCTGACCGCCACCCTCGGACCGCGTGAGCCGAAGGTGTTCGAGCTCAACGGAATTGTCGCCGACCCGGCCGGGACGTATCTGATCGTCGTCGCCATGTCAGCGGCCGAGCTGTACCGCATCGACCTCACCGGCGGCCAGGAAACGATTCGCAAGGTGGCGCTGACCGGTGGCGATGCGCGCCACGGCGACGGCTTGGACCTGCGCGGGGACACCCTGTGGATCGTTCACAACCTCGACAACACCATCAGCCGCTGGACCCTCGGCGACAACGGCGCCACCGCCACCCGCACCGGCGAATTCCACGATCCCGCGCTGAATGTTCCTACCACGATGGTGCATTCGGGCGAGCAGGCGCTGATCGTCTCCTCACAGTTCGACAAGGGCGGACCGCTGGGGGCGCAGGGCACGCCGGGGACGTTCGTGGTCTCCGCCGTCAGTGGGATCTGATGAATTCGCCCAGCACGGAGACGAACTCGTCCGGTTGCTCGACCTGGGGCGAATGGCCCGCGTGCTCGACGAGGTGGGTGTCGGCGCCCGCCGCGGCGAAGCGGGCGAGGGTCTCGGTGCTGTCGTAGAGGTTGTCGTGACGACCGTGGACGGAGAGGACGGGCTGGTCGAGGGCTTGCGCGCGGATGTCGAGCGGGGCGGCAGCGAAGTCGGCGGCACGGCCGCCCACCGCGTAGGCGAGGCCGCCGGGAAGGGCAGTGCGGAAATCGCGGACCAGCGCTTCGGCCAGGCCGGGCGCCGAGTCGTAACGGAATCGGGGCGCGAAGACCGAACGGTTCGCCAGGCGGATCACCGGTCCGGGTGTCCACCGTTGCGCCAAGCGCACCGACCACGGACGGACCACCCATCTCGCGGCGGTCGGGATGCTCGCGGCCCGGTAGTCCGGGGCCTGGCCGACGACCACGACGCGAGCCACCCGACGCGACGCGGCGGCGAGTTCCAGCGCGATCTCGGCGCCGAACGAGTGGCCGACCACCGTCACGTCGGTGAGGTCGAGGTCGTTCATGAGGGAGACGAGCGGAGCGGTGCGGGCCGCGGCGCTGAAGTCGCCGTCGGCGCCCAAGTCGTGCATGTCCACGCGGATCACCCGGAAGGTCGCGACCATCCGCTCGGCGACCGCGGCGAACCAGTCGACCGAGCCGGGGATGCCGTGCAGGAACACGATCGCCGGTGCCGTGGGTTCGCCTTCGTCCACAACCAACACGTCAACCACCCTAGTCGCGCACAGCCGAATAGGCTCTTGGCATGTCTACCGCCCTGCTGTACGGCCTCGGTACCGCGGTCCCGCTGCTGATCGGGGTGGCGGTGGGGCTGCGGTGGACGCTGCCGAAAGCCGTGCTCGCCGCGATGATGGCGTTCGGCGCGGGCACGATGATCGCGGCGATATCGGAGGAGCTCTTCGCGCCCGCCTTCCACCGCGACGGCGCGCTGCTCGCCGGCAGCGCGCTGTTCGCCGGTGCGGGGGTGTACGTGGTCGCCAACCATCTCATCGAGAACAAACTGGGGCCCGCCGCTATCGGCTGGGCGTTGCTGCTCGGGACGGTGCTCGACGGCGTGCCGGAGAACCTCGCACTGGGTGTATCCCTCAGTGGTGGAGGCGGATTGGTGTTGGTGGTCGCGATCGCGGCGGGCAATGTGCCCGAAGCGGTCAGCGGGGCGGTACTCATGCGCGAGCAGCACGGGTTCGAGGCGGGCCGGACCTTCGCGCTCTGGGCGGTGACCGCCGCGGTGCTCGTCGCGGTGACCGTGCTGGGAAACGCTTACGCCGACTCGGTTTCGACGACCGCGATCAGCGCGGTCCAAGCGTTCGCGGGCGGCGCCACGATCGCGGTGCTGGCCGACTCGCTCGTCCCCGAGGCCTATCGCGAAGGCGGCTGGTGGGTCGGAATGGCAACCGCGGCAGGATTCTTCGTCGCTTTCGCCATCGGCTGAGCCATTCCGCCCGGTCGCGGCCAGAATTTCATCTCCGTACCGGTGGCAATATTCCGCCGGTTCGCATACGCTTCGCCGCGGATGAAAACGCCTCTTGGAGGGACGAGTGATCACTCCGAACAGGCCGGAGGACGTAGCCGATGCTCGGCACGCGGTGCCGTTGACCCAACTGATACACCTGATGGCGGAGTATCAGCAGCTCGGCGCGCACCGTGACACCTTTCTCGCCACCCCCGCCGACGACACCTTCGTGCGCGGCTGTGGCATCGTCGCGGGCTGTATCGCCACCATCGGCATCATCGTCGCGGCCGTCGGCGGCTGGCAGGGCGGTGTGGCACTGCTCGTGATCGCCGGCGCGCCCGTCCTGCTCGCACTGCGCCGCGGGGTGATCAACCGGCAGAACCGCGCCGCCCGCATCGACCTGTTCGACCAGGGCGTCACCGTCTACCGCTCGGGTCAGCGCGTGGCCGGATTCCGGTGGGACAGCACCGAAGTGCGTCAGCACGCGATCCCGTTCCACGACACCACCCCCGTCACCTATCTGCTGGAGCTGTCGGGCCCCGGCGGTGTCGAAGCGACCATCGACGAAGAGGGTTTCGCCCGCGCCCGCGAATGGGCCCGCGCCATCCAATCCGCCGTCACCGCAACCCAACTCCCCGCCGCGGTGGCCGCCATCGACAACGGCGAAACCGTCCCCTTCGGCGACCTCTCCCTCTCCCTCGACGCCCTCACCTTCCGCAGCGAAGCCCTGTCCTGGGAAGACATCCAGCTCATCGACGCCCGCAGCGGCCACATCCGCATCAAACTCTCCGGCGTGTGGATGTCGCTGGCCCCCGTCAGCACCATCCCCAACTTCTACATCTTCAACGAACTCGCCGAACGCCTCCGCCTCACACCGGTCGGCTGAGCTCGCACGAACCTTGCCTGCTTGATCAGCTGCATACCGATCACTTTCATTGAGATCGGCGCGTGGATGATCTATCCGGCCTCACGGCTGCACTACATAAGTTTCGGAATGACCGAGCTGGACGAGAAGGAATCCCAGAATCCCGACGAGTCCGGTTGGGGCTTCGAATTCACGTTCCGCCTCACCCGTCGGCCCGAAGAACACGAGGCGCCGGTGTGGCTGGTCGGCTTCCTTCAGAATCTGGCTCGCTACGTCTACTCCTCGGGCAACTGGTTCGAAGCTGGTGACCATGTCGATGCCAACGGCCCGATCTTCCTCGACCGCCAGGATTCGCTGATCCGCGCATTCGCTTTCACCGCCGATCCCGAACTCGGTCCCGTCGACTCGCCGAACGGCCGATTCCAGTTCCTTCAGGTCGTCGGCCTCACCCTGGACGAGTACGACGCAGCGCGGAGTTGGCGTACCCAAGGCCTACTGGGGGCAGTCGCGCCGCACATGCCGCTGTACATAACCGATCTCGACCGAACCAGCATGCTCGAACACGACGATGTCGGTGCTGCAATCCGTACGGGCATCGCACGCGACGGCTCCGGTCTCGGCATGCTCTACGTCGAAACAGCCTCGTGGGAATCCTCGGACGGTTGCCTGCACCTAGCAGCGCTCCACAACACCAGCCCTGGCCCGCTCCCCATCCGCCCACAACTGGTCATCGCATTCGACCACGAGACGTGACTCACCCGACTACCCGTCCGACGGCGGTGCGAGATCCTTCTTCGCCAGGTCGTTCAGGCTCGAACAACCTATCCACAACATCGCCGCACCGATGATGACCCGCACCGAGTCCAGGACATTGTTGATCATCTTCACGTCCGCGTAGTTGGCGCCGGACTTCGACATCGCACACGAGTTATCGTCTGGGGCCATGTCGTAGCTGGTGAAATCCAGGACGAGGGGGCTCCAGTCGTGACATGTGACCGTGCCGTCGACCAGGTCGAGCAAACCCGACAGGATCGCCCAGCCGCAAATTATCCCCATCAGTACACAGAACAACCAGTACTTGCGGACCGTGTGGACGATCGCCATGTTCACTCCCCTATTTCATGCCGAAGACCGGCCCACCGAGTGGTGGACCGGTCTACGTGATTTGCGTTGGGCTAGCTGATCAGCGGATCAGAAGTCCATGCCGCCCATGCCGCCGGTGGGGTCGCCCGCGGGGGCGGACTTCTCCGGCTTGTCGGCGACTACGGCCTCGGTGGTGAGGAAGAGCGCGGCGATGGAGGCCGCGTTCTGCAGGGCCGAGCGGGTGACCTTGACCGGGTCGGCAACGCCGGCGGCCAGCAGGTTCTCGTAGACACCGGTGTCGGCGTTCAGGCCTTCGCCCTCGGGGAGGTTGGAGACCTTCTCGGCCACGACGCCGGGCTCGAGGCCCGCGTTGAAGGCGATCTGCTTGAGCGGAGCCGACAGCGCGACGCGCACGATGTTGACACCGGTCGCCTCGTCAGCGGTCAGGCCGCTGAAGCCGTCGAGCGCGGGGGCGGCCTGCAGCAGCGCGACGCCACCACCGGCAACGATGCCCTCTTCGACGGCGGCCTTGGCGTTGCGCACGGCATCTTCGATGCGGTGCTTGCGCTCCTTGAGCTCGACCTCGGTGGCGGCACCGGCCTTGATCACCGCGACACCGCCGGCCAGCTTGGCCAGACGCTCCTGCAGCTTCTCACGGTCGTAGTCCGAATCCGAGGACTCGATCTCGGCGCGGATCTGCGCCACGCGGCCCTTGATGGCCTCCGCGTCGCCCGCACCCTCGACGATGGTGGTCTCGTCCTTGGTGATGACGACCTTGCGCGCGGTGCCGAGCAGCTCGATGCCTGCGGTCTCCAGGGAGAGGCCGACCTCTTCGCTGATGACCTCGCCACCGGTGAGGATGGCGATATCGGCCAGCTGGGCCTTGCGACGGTCACCGAAGCCCGGCGCCTTGACGGCGACAGACTTGAAGGTGCCACGGATCTTGTTCACGACCAGGGTCGACAGGGCTTCGCCCTCGACGTCCTCGGCGATGATCAGCAGCGGCTTACCGGCCTGGATGACCTTCTCCAGCAGCGGCAGCAGGTCCTTGACCGTCGAGATCTTGGACGAGACGAGCAGGATGTACGGATCCTCGAGGACCGCTTCCTGACGCTCGGGGTCGGTCACGAAGTAACCGGAGATGTAGCCCTTGTCGAAGCGCATGCCCTCGGTGAGCTCCAGCTGGAGCCCGAAGGTGTTGCTCTCCTCGACGGTGATGACACCTTCCTTGCCGACCTTGTCCATCGCCTCGGCGATGAGCTGGCCGATGGCCGGGTCGCCCGCGGAGATACCAGCGGTAGCAGCGATCTGCTCCTTGGTGTCGATCTCCTTGGCGGTGTCGAGCAGCTTGGCGGTGACGGCCTCGACGGCCTTCTCGATGCCACGCTTCAGGCCGAGCGGGTTCGCGCCGGCCGCGACGTTGCGCAGACCTTCACGCACGAGCGCCTGGGCGAGCACGGTGGCGGTGGTCGTACCGTCGCCGGCGACGTCGTCCGTCTTCTTGGCGACTTCCTTGACCAGCTCGGCGCCGATCTTCTCGTACGGGTCCTCGAGGTCGATCTCCTTGGCGATGGACACACCATCGTTGGTGATCGTGGGGGCGCCCCACTTCTTCTCGAGTACGACGTTGCGACCCTTCGGGCCCAGCGTCACCTTGACAGCGTCGGCGAGGGCGTTCAGACCCCGCTCGAGACCGCGACGGGCCTCTTCGTCGTACGCAATTGTCTTGGCCATTGCGTTGAGATCCTCCACATGTCTATGGCTGACACACGAGACGACCACAGGTTGGATCGCCCCAAAGTACGCTGGCCAGGAGGTGCCCGCGACGGACGACCGAGGGTGTCGATGGAACCCGATCTCACCGTCCCGACCTGGCACTCAACAGTCACGAGTGCCAAGCCATTTTTAGCACTCAGGTGGTGAGAGTGCAAGGTCGCGCCCAGCGCGCAGGACACACCGGGCGCGCCCCCGCGTTCTCAGGTCTCGTCCTGCACCGAAGCCAGGAACTGATTCAGCAGCTCGACGAGCTCGGCCTCTACGACGGCCTTGTCAAGGCCCAGACCGCTGAGTACGCCCGCGCCGTTCTCCTGTTCCAGCAGAGCCAGCAGGATGTGCTCGGTGCCGATGTAGTTGTGACCGAGCCGCAGCGCCTCGCGAAAGGTGAGCTCGAGGACCTTCTTCGTGTCGCCGTCGAAGGGGATGAGCGCGGGCACGTCACCGTCGGCGGCGGGCAGCGAGGCGGTCGCGGCAGCGCGCACGGCGTCCAGTGCGACACCCCTGGCGATGATCTCCTTGGCTGCCAGACCTTCTGACTGGCCGATCAGGCCGAGGATCAGATGCCCGAGCGCGATCTGGCTGCTCCCCGAGGCGCGGGCCGCCTCCTGCGAGCCGACGACCACCTGCCGGGCCCGGTCGGTGAACTTGGCGAAGCCCGCCTGCGGATCCATGGCGGCCGCGTCGCTCGGACCCTTGGGCACGAATCGTTTCTGCACGGCCTGCTTACTGACGCCCATGCTGGCGCCGATATCGGTCCAGGAGGCGCCGGAACGGCGAGCCTGGTCGACGAAGTGGCCGATCAGGTGGTCGGCGGTCTCGCCGAGGTGATTGGCGGCGACCACCGCGTCGGAGAGTTGGTCGAGGACGTTGTCGGGGCGGGCCTTCTTGATGCCGTCGATGAGGTCGTCGAGGCGAAAGTTCGGAGTGCTCATGCGTCAACCATAGGTTGACGATGTCGGATCGTCAACGATTGGTTGACGGCAAATTCCTGGCAGAGTGTCGCCATGGGGAGAATTCGGCGCTGGGCGCCGCGCGTGGTGGGGATCATCGTGACGGCGGCGTGCCTGATCGGAGCCGGGCGACTGCTGTGGCCGCAACCGGGCCTGGACGGGCAGCCCGGGTCGACCGCGCGCCAGCTGGCCTTCGTGCGTGACGCGCTCGACGACGGCTCGGATACCGCTGCGCAGCAACTGTTTCCGGAGGGGTACGTCTTCTCGAACGTGCTCTACGGTCTCGCCTGGGTACAGGCCGCGCACACCGATCCAGGACTGCGTGACAACGCGCTCCGCGAAGCACGCTGGGCGCTGGCCAGAACCGAATCCGACGAGGGCCGTGCGGTTTTCAGCCCCGGGTTGCAGCCCGCGTACGGAGTGTTCTGGGCCGGGTGGACCAACTGGCTGCGGGGCGCGATCCTGTCGCTCGATCGCTCCGATACCACTGCGGTGCACCAGTTCTCCACGCACAGCGCCGAGATCGCACAGGCGTTCTCCGCGGCCGGCACACCGTTTCTCCAGGCCTATCGAGGTCAGGCGTGGCCGGTCGATTCGACCGTCGCGGTGGCTTCCCTTCGCCTGCACGACAAGCTGTTCGGGGCGCAGTACACGGCGGTGATAGATCGCTGGCTCGCGCAGGCCGAGACCCGCCTCGACCCCGCGACCGGCCTACTGCCGCATCAGGTTTCACCGACCGACGGATCGATGCTGACCGGCGCCCGGGCAACCTCGCAGACAGTGATACTTCGATTCCTGCCCGAGATCGACCCAGCATTCGCGAGGAGCCACTACGCGCGGTACCGAGACCGATATCTGACCTATCCAGGCGGTTTCGGGCCCGCCATTCGCGAATATCCGAAAGGTGTCGACGGGAGCGGTGACGTCGATTCGGGACCGTTGGTCGCCGGAGTCAGCCTTTCCGCCACTGTCGTCGCCCAGGGCGCCGCCCGCGTGAACGGCGACAGCGACTTGGCGGCCGCGATCGGCTCCGCAGGTGAGCTGCTCGGACTGCCGGTCGGCCTGCCCGGCTCCAAGCGGTATGCCTTCGGCCTGATGCCCATCGGGGACGCGTTCGTGGTGTGGTCGTCTACGGCACGTCTGCTGACCGAGCCGACGACGGCGTTCGAACGAGATGTGCGCTGGTGGTGGCGGCTTCCATGGCTCAGCGTGCTCCTCGCGATCGCGATCGCGCCCTGGGCACGGCCGCTGACCCGACACGCTCGACGCCGGTGGCCGCGCCGCAGACGAGACACCGCCACCTGACCACACCGGACGACCCCGGCGCGATCGCCCCACTTCGCGGCCCCCGGTCAGATCTGACCCAACGGCCGCGAAAAGGGCGATTACGCCAGTCCGGTCGGACTATCGCAGGCCGACCGTGAAGGCCGTGCCGCGCACGATCAGTTCCTTGATCAGCGCCCCGACACGGCCCGTGAGCACCGTGCTCGTCGGGGTGTCATCGGCCTTGACCACCTGGAACACCGCGTCACGGCGGCCCAGGCTGATGCACTGCGCGACGTAGCGGCCCTTCATCGGCTCGGGTTCGCGGCCACGCGCCCGCGCCGTGATGGCCCCGACAACGTACTGGCCGGCGGGAATCGCTGTCGCGCAAGCCATCCGCAGCGGGCGGCCGTCCACGCCGACCATCAGCGCGGCGTCGCCGACGGCGTAGATGTCGGGGTGCGACACCGAGCGCAGCGTGTCGTCGGTGCGGATACGGCCGTCGTCGGCGACCTCCAGACCCGCGCGACGAGCCAGATCGGGGACGGTGAAACCAGTGGTCCAGACGGTGGTATCGGCGGGCACCAGGGTGCCGTCGGCGAGCCGAACCGCATCGGAGAGCACCTCGACAACCTTGACACCGGAACGGATTTCGACGCCGGCCCGCGTGAGCGCGTCCCGGATCAACTGGTGCGCGCGCGGCGAGAGCCAAGCGCCCGGGTCCTCGTTACCGAGCAGGCTGATCCGCGAATCCGGCTGCGACTCAGCGAGTTCGGTGGCCAGTTCGATGCCGGTCGGGCCCGAGCCGACGATGACGATCTGACCCGACAGTTCCGTCAGGTCCTCGGCGGTGGCGACGAACTTCGCGTGCTCGGCCGCTCCGGGCACGGCGTCGCGGTCGGCCTGGCTGCCGAGCGCGTAGACGAGGGTGTCGTAGTGCAACGTCCACTCGCCGTCCAGGGCAACGATCTTGCGATCCGGGTCCAGGTCGGTGACCCGCGCCTGGAGGAATTCGATGCCCTTACGTCCCAGCGACTTCCGCAGGTCGAGCCGCTTGACCGGCTGACCGGCGGCGGCCTGGTGCAGACGCACCCGCTGCACGAATTCGGCGCGGCCGTCCACGACGGTGATCTGGGAGTCGCGAGTCTTCTTCGCGAGGGCACGGGCCGCGGTGAGTCCCGCGTACCCGGCGCCGAGGACGACGATCCGATGCTGACCGGTCATGGTGTGGCTCCTTCTCTCGAAATGCCTACACACACCAGACCGATCAGCCCCCGAGTTCCTGACAGGTCTTTGCAGTGACCTGCATCACACTACGAATCAGGCCACGACCGCAGTCAACTTCACCGGGTTCACCACCGTGCGGACCGCCGCGATCGCGCCTGCCTCGTCGAAGTCGAAGACGAGCACACCCACCGTGGCTTCGTCCTGGAACAGGACCAGCGCCACGTCACCGTTGATCTCGGTGAATTCGAACCGTGCGGTGGGGCTGAGGAAGCGCCGCAGGTTGGACAGGTAGCGCGCGACGATGTCGGCCCCGACCACCGGGCGCTTGGCCGCGACAACCCGGCCACCACCATCGGCCACCGACACCACGTCGTCGGCGAGCAGTTCGCGCAGACCGGCCACATCGCCGGTCGAGGCCGCTTGCAAGAACTTCTCGATCATCGTGCGCGCGTGCTCGGCCGACACCACGAAGCGCTGCTTACCGGTGCGCACCCGCTGACCGGCCCGATGGAATATCTGCTGGGTGTTGGCCACGGTGAGGTCGAGCATCTCCGCGATCTCGGCATGGGAGTAGCCGAACGCCTCGCGCAGCACGAACACGGCGCGTTCGATCGGGCTGAGCCGTTCCATCGCGGTGAGCACCGCCAGGGACACCGATTCGCGTTCCTCGACGGTGCCCAGCGGACCGAGCGCGCCGCCGCCGGTCGGTACCGGCTCCGGCAGCCACTGCCCGACATAGGTCTCACGCCGGGCGCGAGCCGAAACGAGCTGGGTACGACACAGATTCACGGTGACGGTCGTCAACCACGCTTCGGTATTGGCGATCTCGGCGTGGTCGGCCAGCGCCCACCGCAGGTATACCTCCTGCACGACGTCCTCGGCCTCACTCGCCGCACCGAACATCCGGTACGCAAGCGAGAACAGCCGCGGCCGATGCTCCAGAAACTCAGTGATATCGGTGGCCGGCGCCGTGGGGTCCTCGGGTGGCGGAGGTGGCGTTGATTGCTCCATGTCGAAACGTCCAGTCGCGAGGGTCGTATGCCTGGTCAGTCGTCGTTGCGCGGGCGGCGCAGGCGCAGGCGCGCCGAACCACGGATCGCCGGTCGGCGGATCGCGGGCATCCGTCGCTGCGCCCGCCGTTGGGCCCGCCGCTCAGCTGGCTTGTGCTGCCAGGTCTCCGGCCGCGCGGCCACCCAGCGGGCCGACCGCCAGGCGAACGGGATGTGCGCGAGGTAGAGCGCAACCAAGATCAGCAGCAGCACGATCGGGTACGTGACCAGCAGCGCGGCGGCCAGCGCGGTGAGCACCAGCAGCCCGGCCGCAGCCTGCGGGGCGACCGACACCGACTTCATCGCCAGGGTCGGGATGGTGCTCACGCACAGCAGCGCGGCGAAGACCGTCCAGGCGGCGACGAAGGCGAAACCGTCCCACCAGCCGTCGCCGAACTGCACCTTCAGCGCGATCGGCACCAGCGCGATCAGCGCTCCGGCGGGCGCGGGGACACCGACGAAGTACTCACGCGCCCAGTTGGGCCGGGAATCGTCGTCGAGCAGGGTGTTGAAGCGGGCAAGGCGCAAGACCAGGCTCACCGCGAACAACAGCGCGACGATCCAGCCCGCGCTGTTGCCGTCGAGCAGGGTCACGTAGATGACCAGCGCGGGCGCGACGCCGAACGAGATCGCGTCCGAGAGCGAATCGAGTTCGGCGCCCATCTTGCTGGTGGCGTCGAGCATGCGCGCGAGCCGCCCGTCGAGCGTGTCGAGCACGGCGGCGGCACCGACCATCGCCAGCGCGATCCCGAGCTCACCGTCGAGCCCGAACTTCACTGCCGACAGGCCGGCGCACAGCGCGAGAATGGTGACGACGCTCGGCAGCAATCGCACCGAGCGGGGTCGTTTGCGAGGTGCTGTGCGAGCCTGTTCGATCATCCCAGCACAGCCAGGACTGTTTCGGCCCCGATCGTGCGCTGCCCGGGGGCCACCAGCAGTTCGGTGCCGATCGGGAAGTACGTGTCGACGCGAGACCCGAACCGGATCAGGCCGTAGGTGTCACCGATGGTGAGCAGGTCACCGACGCGGGCATCGCAGACGATGCGACGGGCCAGCAGTCCGGCGATCTGCACCACGACGACCTGCTTACCGTCGGCAGTGTCGATGACCATGCTGTTGCGCTCGTTGGCGTCGGAGGCCTCCGGCAGATCGGCCGAGAGGAACTTGCCCGGCTGATGCAGCACCTCGCGCACGGTTCCGGACACCGGAACGCGCTGCACGTGCACATCGAGCACCGACAGGAAGATGCTGACGCGCGGCAACGGCTGATCGCCGAGTCCGAGCTCGACGGGCGGCACCGCGGTGTCGACCAGCGCCACTTCACCGTCGGCGGGTGCGACCACGATGCCCGCCCGGTTCGGCGGCACGCGATGCGGGTGCCGGAAGAAAGCGGCGCAGGCGGCGGCCGAGGCCAGACCGGCCCTCCGCACCCATTTATTACGTCCGCCGATGACCGCCACTGCCAACGGCACCGCCACGAACGGCAGTCCGGCGGGATGTAGTGGGGGTACAGCGGCCCGCACCAAGTCGACGACATGTCCGACGCCGGTGGTATCGGGCGTGCCGGGCGGGGTGGGGCGGCGTGCCACGGGCTCCCTCTTTCGTGTGATGACTACAAGCGATCACACCTTACGGGAAGCCCGGGGCAAGCACCTGTGGTCAGTGGACCGATTTACGCCCGGTGAACAGCTTCACCAGGTACAACAACACGCAGGCGCCCACCAGACAGGTGATGAAGCTGAAGATCCAGCCCGCGCCTTCCACATCGACGCCGAACAGACTCAGCACGAAGCCGCCGAGTAGCCCGCCGATGATCCCGACCACGATATTGAGCAGGATGCCCTGCTGTGCGTCGGTCTTCATGAACTTGCTCGCGATCCAACCGGCCAGACCGCCGATGATGATCCAACTGATGATGCCGAGTCCGAGCATGCTGTCCTCGATCCCTCGAAGGGTCGGCGAGCAATCGCCTTGTCACCAAGATACCCCCGGCTCCACTGTGACAATCGACACTCTGATCATGAGACGCTAATATGAGGAAGCCTCATGTCTGAGCGTTCACATGGTGTCCACGTACGGGTCACGGGCGATGAGGGACAGATTTCGATGCTTCGGGTACACCCAGCGGTACTGCCGCAGGTTGACAGGTACATAGGAGACGCACAATGGCTCGAATCGCCCAGACGACGGGTACTGAGCACACCGCCATCCTCGGATTGGGCGTCTACCGCCCGGCTCGGGTGGTCACCAACGACGAGGTAGCGGGGCCGATCGACTCCAGCGACGAGTGGATCCGCACCCGGTCCGGCATCCATACCAGGCGCTTCGCCTCGGACGAGGAAACCATCCAGTCCATGAGCGTCGCCGCCGCGCGCGACGCGATCGCCGCCGCCGGGGTGCAGGTCGACCAGATCGACTGCGTCATCGTGGCGACGTCGACCCATCTCATGCTCACCCCGGCCATCGGCCCACGCATCGCCACCGAGCTGGGCATGACCGGCGCGGCCGCCTTCGACATCTCGGCGGGCTGCGCCGGGTTCTGTCACGCGGTGGGCATGGCATCGGACCTGGTCCGGGCAGGCACCTCGAATCACGTGCTGGTGCTCGGCGTCGAAAAACTCACCCCCACCGTCGACTTCACCGACCGCGCGACGGCCTTCCTGTTCGCCGACGGCGCGGGCGCGGTCGTCGTCGGCCCGTCCACCGAACAGGGCATCGGCCCGACCGTGTGGGGTTCGGACGGCACTCAGCACCACGCCATCCGCCAGACCAAGGACTGGGTGGAGTTCTTCGACGAGATCGAGGAGAAGGGCACCGACGCGGTGCGCCCCTATCTCACGATGGAGGGCACCGCGGTGTTCCGCTGGGCCGCGCACTCGCTGGAGAAGGTGTGCCGCGACGCGATCGACCGCGCGGGCCTGACCACCGGCGACCTCGACGCGATGATTCCGCACCAGGCCAACGGCCGGATCATCGAGATCATGGCCAGGGTGCTCGAGCTACCGGAGCACTGCGCGCTCGCCAACGACATCGAGGATTCCGGCAACACCTCGGCAGCATCGGTCCCCCTCGCGATGGAGGCGCTGTTGCGCAAGGGCGAATCGAAGCCGGGCGACACCGCGCTGCTGATCGCCTTCGGCGCCGGGCTGTCCTATGCGGCACAGGTTGTCACCATGCCCGCCTGGAAATAACCGATCAGCAAATTCTCACAAAACCGGGGTGGCCTGCGTCGAAGCAGGCCACCGACCGGTTGGCTCGCCGTGTCCACCTTGTCCCGCTTGCACCAACTCGGACATGCTGGCAAACTTTTCGCTACCGACGTTTGCTGATCGACGAAGCTCAGCCTCCAGCGTTCCCGTCGTCAACCCGAGGTGATCGGCCGTGAAACTGCGCTCACTCCTGCCACGCAGGCACATCAACGAGGTCCCGCTCCTGCCGAGCATCGGACCGGACGACGCCTTCGCGCTCCCCAGCGCGTTCGTGCCCCGCGGCACCCGTCTCAAACGCGAGGAACGCCTCGAACGATTGCTCACCCCCACCGAGCTAGACCTCGTCCTCCACCACCAGCTCTGACGGCTACCTCACAGCAGGGGGATACTCGATCGGGTGAGCACTCCCTCGGTAACCAAACCGGCCATTCTGAGCGTTGACGACGATCCCGGCGTATCGCGCGCCGTGGTGCGGGACCTGCGCCGCCGCTACGGCGCCGACTACCGGATTCTGCGGGCCGAATCGGGACCGCAGGCACTCGAGGCGCTGCGCGAGATGAAACTGCGCGGGCAGCCCGTGGCGGTGCTGATCGCCGACTACCGGATGCCCGGCATGGACGGCATCGAATTCCTCGAACAGGCGATGGACCTGCACCCCTACGCACGCCGGGTGCTGCTCACCGCCTATGCAGACACCGACGCCGCGATCGACGCGATCAATGTCATCGATCTCGACCACTATCTGCTCAAGCCGTGGGACCCGCCGGAGGAGAAGCTCTACCCGGTGATCGACGGGTTGCTCGAGGTGTGGCGCAGCGCCGAGCAGCGGCCGGTGTACGAGACCAAGGTCGTCGGTGATCGCTGGTCGCCGCGGTCTTCGCAGGTGCGAGAGTTCTTGGCGCGCAATCAGTTGCCGTATCGGTGGTATCCGGTCGACGAGCCGGAGGGCACCCGGTTGCTGGAGGCGGCGGGCGCCGATCCGCTGACCTGTCCGGTGGTGATCACGGCCGCGGGCACCGCCCTGATCCAGCCGACCGACAGCGAGCTCGCCGAAAACGTCGGGCTCACTGTCGAACCCAGCGGGGACTTCTACGACCTGATCGTGGTCGGCGGCGGACCCGCCGGACTCGGTGCGGCGGTCTACGGTGCGTCGGAGGGCTTGCGCACGGTGCTGGTCGAGCGCACGGCCACCGGCGGACAGGCGGGGCAGAGCTCGCGGATCGAGAACTATCTCGGATTTCCCGACGGGGTCTCGGGGTCACAGCTGGCGGATCGGGCGCGGCGACAGGCGGCGAAATTCGGCGCGGAGATCATCACCACTCGCGATGTGGTCGCGCTCGAGATCAACGGGTCGGCGCGCACCGTGCGATTCGCCGACGGTGGAAAGCTGTGCGCGCATACGGTTCTGATCGCCACGGGCGTGGACTATCGACGCCATCCGGCACCGGGTGTGGACGAATTCACCGGGCGCGGTGTGTATTACGGTTCGGCGATGACCGAGGCGGCCGAGTGCGCCGAACAGGAGGTCTACATCGTCGGCGGGGCCAACTCGGCCGGACAGGCCGCGGTGTTCCTGTCCCGCAACGCCCGTCGCGTGCACCTGGTTGTCCGGGGCGACTCGCTGGACAAGTCGATGTCGCACTATCTCGTCCGGCAGATCGCGGCCATCCCCAACATCGTCGTACACACCGAGACCGAGGTCGTCGGCGTCGACGGTGACACACACCTGGAACGCATCGTTCTGCGCGACAACAGCACCGGCACCGAAGACAAGGTCGACGCGCAACGGCTGTTCCTGTTCATCGGCGCCGCGCCACAGACCGGCTGGCTCGACGGCGTCGTCACCCGCGACGCCGCCGGATACGTGCTGGCCGGGCCCGACCTGATGGTCGACGGCGCGCGACCACCCGGCTGGGAACTGCCGCGCCCGCCGCAACACCTCGAGACCAGCGTCCCCGGCGTGTTCGTGGCGGGCGATGTGCACGCCGAATCCGCCAAGCGGGTCGCCTCGGCGGTCGGCGAGGGCGCGATGGCGGTCATGCTCGTCCACCGGTACCTGGCATGAGAGGTCAGCGGCCGGAGGCGGTAGCGGAGCGTAACCACGCAGGCCGCCCGATCATGCCCATTGAGACAGCGTGAGTGAGGACTCTATGATCTGCGATCCGGAAGAACTGCGCACCCTGTTCCTGTTCGAGAAGCTCGACGACTCCCAGCTCGCCGAACTGTGCGCCATCGGGCGCATCGAGTACGTCGAACCGGGCCCGGTGTTTCGCGAGGGTGAACCCGCCACCTGCTTCTACGTGCTGATCGACGGCGAGGTCCGGCTCACCAAACTGTCCGGCGGGGTGGAGATCGAGATCAACCGCACCGACCATCGCGGGGTGTACGCGGGCGCCTGGATGGCCTACCTGGGCGATCGGGCGAACCAGGACTACAACGGCTCGATGTACGTGCTGCGCCGCTCCCGGTTCCTGGTCATGGACGCGGCCGATTTCTCCCGGATCATGCACGAGTGGTTCCCGATGGCCGTGCACCTGCTCGAGGGCGCGTTCTTCGGCGGGCAGAAGTCGAACCAGCGGATCGCCGAACGCGAACGGCTGCTCGCGCTGGGATCGCTGTCGGCCGGGCTCACCCACGAACTCAACAATCCCGCCGCCGCCGCGGTGCGCGCCACCTCCGGCCTGCGCGAACGCGTCGCCGGGATGCGGCACAAACTGAAGATGATGGCCGAGGGCAAGTTCCCGGCCGACGCGCTGGTCAAGCTCGTCGAGATGCAGGAGCAGGCCGCCGACCAGGTCGCCAAGGCACCCGACCTCAGCCCACTGGAAGCGGCCGATCGCGAGGACGCGCTGGCCGACTGGTTCGAAGAGCGCGGCATCGCCGACGGCTGGAATCTGGCGCCCACCTTCGTGCAGGCGGGCCTGGACACCGACTGGCTGGAGGGTGTGCACGCGACCTTGGAAGCCTGCCAGGCGCCGGTGTTCGAGGGCGCCGTGCGCTGGCTGAACTACACCATCGAGACCGAGTTGCTGATGAACGAGATCTTCGACTCGACCACCCGCATCTCCACTCTCGTCGGGGCGGCCAAACAGTATTCGCAGATGGATCGCGCGCCCTATCAGGTCGTCGACCTGCACGAACTGCTCGATTCCACCCTGGTGATGCTCAACCGCAAACTCGGTGACGGCATCCGCGTGGTGAAGGACTACGACCGCGCGCTGCCGCCGATCCCCTGCTTCGCCGCCGAACTCAACCAGGTGTGGACCAACCTGATCGACAACGCCGTCTACGCGATGGGCGGCGAGGGCACCCTGACGATCCGCACGTTCAAGGAGAACGACTGCGCCGCCATCGAAATCGGGGACACCGGGCCGGGCATTCCCCCCGAGGCGCGGGGCCGGATCTTCGAGCCGTTCTTCACCACCAAACCGGTCGGCGACGGTACCGGTCTCGGTCTCGACATCTCGTTCCGGATCGTGGCGAACAAGCACAACGGTGACATCCGGGTGGAATCGGAACCGGGCAACACGCGCTTCATCGTCCGCCTGCCGTTGCACCCGGCGGCGGAGGATGTCAGCACACCTACTACAGGAGGTCTAGATGGCTGAAGCGGGGATCGATCCGAGCGTGCCGCCCAGTGGCGCCGGGTGCGTCGAATGCGACGCGAGCGGCGGCTGGTGGGTGCATCTGCGCCGCTGTGCCGAGTGCGGGCATGTCGGCTGCTGCGACAGCTCTCCCAGCAAGCACGCGACGAAGCATTTCGAGGCCACCGCGCACCCGTTCATGCAGAGCTACGAACCGGGCGAGGACTGGTTCTACAACTTCGCCAGCGGCGAGATGTACAGCGATGGTCCCGAGCTCGCCGCGCCGACCAGCCATCCCACCGATCAGTCGGTCCCCGGACCGGCCGCGCGGGTCCCCGCGAACTGGCAATCGCTGCTGGGCTGAGCGATGGCTAGGGCTTCATCCCGGCGGCGTCGGCAACCGGCTTGTCGGCATTGGCCGGGACGAGGCAGACCAGCTTCACAGTGCTGAGCGCCACGTTGGGGCTGCCCTCGAACGGACCGCCGGGGTGTGCCGCGAGGATCTGATCGATGGCCTTCTTCTCGCCGTCCGGGTCGAGCGTCTTGAACTGTGTGCAGGTGATGTCGGTGCCCGCCGCGGCCGAGCTCGGCGCCGCACTCGACGTGGGCGCCTTGGTGGCGGTGGCGGACGCGCTGGAGCTCGGCGTGCCCTTGCGCAGCCCGCTCGCATCAGCGGAGTCGTCGGACCCGCACCCGACCAAGGTCAGGGTCAGTGCCCCGGCGGCCAGAACGGCGAGGGAGATTCGGTTCATCTGCTGCTTTCCCCGGTAGATCGCGGCGCCGGCACCTCCGGCGCGTCCGGTGCAGCGTACCGACTGGCGGCGATAGTTCGTCATGTCAGCCAGAATGGCCGTCTGACCTTGCCGTCGGCCTATCGATTCCTGATCGCGGCGAGAAGGGCAGAATGGGGCGGTGGCTGAACTTTCGCTCACCGCCCGGCTCAATCCCTCCGCAGCCGACGCTCGTCGCGGGGTGGTGCGCCTGCACCCCGAGACGCTCACCGCGCTCGGCCTGCGCGAATGGGACGGCATCGCGCTGATCGGCGCGCGCCGGACCGCGGCGGTGGTGGCGAAGGCGCCCGCGGACAGTCCGCCGGGGGTGGCGCTGCTCGATGACGTGACGCTGTCGAATGTGGGACTGCGGGAGAACGCGGCGGTGACGGTCGCCCCGGTGACAGTCTTCGGCGCCAGACAGATCTCGCTGAGCGGCTCGGCGCACGCTGTGGCCAGCATCCCGGCGGCCACCCTGCGGCAGGCGCTGCTCGGCAAGGTGGTGACCGTCGGTGACACGGTGTCGCTGCTGCCGCGCGATCTCGGACCCGATATCAGTTCCTCGGCGGCCACCCAGGCGCTCTCGCGTGCCTTCGGGATCGCCTGGACCACCGAACTGCTCACCGTGACGGCGATCGAGCCCATGCCGGGACCGGTGAGCGTGCAACCGAATTCGGCCGTCGGCTGGGGTGCGGGTGCGGCAGCGATCCAGCACACGGTGGAACGTGACGGCGATGTGCGCCAGTCTTCGAGCAAGCCCGGCCAGCAGTGGTTTTCGGAGCCGGATCAGCCGGGATCCGGCGCCGTGAAGGTGAGTTCGGGGAGCACGCCGGTCCAGATCGAGGATCTGGCGGGTGTGCAGAGCCAGGCGGCCAAGCTGGCCGAATGGCTGAGCCTGGCTCTCGATGAGCCGGAGTTGCTGAAGACGCTCGGCGCACCGGCGCATCTCGGTGTCCTCATCACCGGACCCGCCGGAGTCGGCAAGGCCACCTTCGCCAAAGCTGTTGTCGCACCGCGTCGTATCGTCGAGCTCGACGGCCCGAGCGTCGGCGCGACCGAGAGCGGCACCCGGCTGCGTGAGGTCGCCGAGGCGGTGGCCGATGTCGCCACCGGGCAGGGCGGCGTGCTGCTGATCACCGATATCGACGCGCTGCTGCCCGCCGAGGCCGAACCCGTCGCCACCCTCGTTCTCGACCAGCTGCGGGCCGCGGTGCGCGCACCGTGCGTTGCCCTGCTGGCCACCACCGCCCATCCGACACAGGTGGATTCGCGTCTGCGCGCTCCGGATCTGTGTGATCGCGAACTGGCGTTGCCGCTGCCCACCGCGGCGATCCGGCGGGCACTGCTGGAACAGCTGCTGCGCAAGGTGCCGGCGGGAAAACTGGACCTCGATGTGATCGCCGCACGCACACCGGGTTTCGTGGTGGCCGACCTGACCGCGCTGTGCCGGGAAGCGGCCGTGCGCGCGGCAGGCCGGGCCAGCAGGGAGCACACCGAACCCGAACTCGTCCAAGACGATCTGATCGGCGCGCTCGACGTGATTCGCCCGCTGTCCCGTTCGGGCACAGAGGAATTGGCGATCGGCTCGCTCGACCTCGACGACGTCGGCGACATGATCGAAACCAAACAGGCACTCACCGAATCGGTGCTGTGGCCGCTGCGCCACCCCGACTCCTTCGCCCGCCTCGGCATCGAACCGCCGCGCGGGGTCCTGCTCTACGGACCACCCGGCTGCGGCAAGACGTTCCTGGTGCGGGCGCTGGCAGGGACCGGCCAGCTCAGCGTGCACGCGGTGAAAGGCGCTGAGCTGATGGACAAGTGGGTCGGCTCCTCCGAACGCGCGGTGCGCGAGTTGTTCCAGCGGGCCCGCGACTCGGCACCCTCGCTGATCTTCCTCGACGAGGTGGACGCGCTCGCCCCCCGACGCGGCCAGAGCAGCGACTCCGGGGTGTCGGACCGGGTGGTCGCCGCGCTGCTCACCGAACTCGACGGCGTCGAACCCCTGCGTGATGTGGTGGTGGTCGGCGCGACCAACCGCCCCGAACTGATCGACCCCGCACTGCTGCGGCCGGGTCGGCTCGACCGCCTCGTCTTCGTCCCGCCACCGGACGGCCCGGCCCGGCTCGAGATCCTGCGCACGGCGGGACGCTCGGTGCCGCTGGCCCGGGATGTCGACCTGGCCGCGCTGGCAGAGGATCTCGACGGCTACTCGGCCGCCGACTGCGCCGCCCTGCTGCGCGAGGCCGCGCTCTCGGCACTGCGCCGCGATATGGCCGCCGCCGACGTCACTGCCGAGGACGTGGCCACCGCCCGCGCGAGCGTGCGGCCGTCCCTCGACCCCGCGCAGGTCGAATCGCTGCGTCGCTATGCCGAGAGCAGGGTTTGAGGCCGAACTCGCCACCCTGATCCGGCCGCGACATCCCCGGTGCGGGCGTGTGTCGCCGGTAACGTCGGCACGGTGCCCAAGATCGGTGATGGTCTGGACGTGGTCACGGCGTTCGCCGGCGCCGCGGCCGCGGGGATGTCGCTGTTCCTCCCGTTCAGCTTCGGTGACGATTCGTCGATCGATTCGCCGTACCGCGTCACCAGTCTGATCAACAGCGTTCCCCGCGCGGCCGCACTCGGTCTCATCGTCGCTGTCGTCGTCGCCGTGCTGGCCAGGCCGATCACCCGGCCGGGGCTGATCTGGCTCACCGCGACGGGCGGGGCGGCGGCGCTGGCGATCAACTACTTCATCGGCGAGGCGATGACCTCCGCCGACGTACTCACCACCCAGAACTACATCGACTCGCTGTGCGGCGGTGTGCTGTTCGGGGCGCTGTGCATCTGCGCGTGGCGGATGCGCTGGTCCGCGGTCGGTTTCGGGCTCGGGGTCCTGGTGGTGTTCGTCTACGGCGAAGTCGTGGCGGTGTTCACCTCGAACGCCGCGGCGACGGCGGACAAGGCCGTGCACACCCCGTTCTGGCTGATCGGCTCCGCCGTCGTGCTGCTGGCGGTGAACACCGCGCGCCATCGGCACGGCATCATGCTGCCCGCGGTGCCGCGGATGGCGGCGGATCTGCCGATCGCCCCGATCATCGCCACCACCGTGCTGTCGCTGTCGCTGCTGATCGCCACCGAGTGGCTGGGCCGCGAGTTCGACGGCCGCCGCGGAAACTCCTGGCAGGTCGCGCTCGCCGTGATCGTCACCCTCGTGGCGGCGTTCGTGGCCGCCGCGCTCCTGCCGGGCCGCGACGGCACCGGTGTGCTGATCGCCGTGAGCGTCGCCGCCGCGGCCGATTCACTCAGTGACGCACCCCGCCTCGGCTGGCATCTCGTCCTCGTCCTGGTGGTCGGTGTGGTCGCCATCCTGGCGGGCCTGCGGTGGGCGACACCGTGGGGCGTGTTGCTCGGCGTCACCGTGATCTGCGGTTTCGCCATTGTGGCCGAGCGTCTTCCGTGGGCATTCGTGTGGACGGCCGGGGTGGTGCTGCTGACCTGTGTCACCGGTTTCGCGATCGGCTCGATCCGGGTCAGCTACCTGCCGAGCGCGATGCTGGCGCTCGGTGCGCTGTACCTGCCGTCGATCCTGTGGTCGATTCCCACCGGGCAGCGGCACTGGCCGACGGGCAGCACCGCCGTCGCCGATCGAGTGCCGGGGCAGGTGGCACTGGCCATCACCGTCGGCGCCGCGGCCGGACTCGCGGTGCTGTATCAGATCCGGCCACCCGCGCAGCCACGGGCGGCGCAGCCATAGCCGGACCGCTCGCGACATGGCCGACGCGACAACCTCGGTGCCGCCGAACATCCCGTCCGCGCCCGTAGGATCGGGACGCGCTACTCGACCGCTACCTACCCGACGGAGGGGGAGTTGCTAGCCGTACTGCTCGTTCACGCACTGGCCGCCCTCCTGGCCCCGCTGTGTGTACGAGTGCTCGGCCGCAACGCTTTCTACCTGCTCGCCCTGGTACCGCTGGGCAGCCTCGGCTGGGTGATCGCGCACTGGGGAACCACCGTGCGCACGCATGTGCAATGGGCGCCGCAGATCTCGATGGACATCGATCTGCGCTTCGATGCCCTGTCCGCGGTGATGTGCACGCTGGTGCTCGGCGTCGGCGCGCTGATCCTGGCGTACTGCGGGCGGTACTTCGAGCGTGACGAGGCCAGGCTCGGGGTGTTCGCGGCCGAGCTCACCGGGTTCGCCGGTGCCATGTTCGGGCTCGTCACCAGCGATAACATGCTGCTGCTGTACGTGTTCTGGGAAATCACGACGGTGCTGTCGTTCCTGCTCGTCGGCCACTACGCCGAACGCGCGGTCAGTCGAAGAGCCGCGATCCAGGCGCTGCTGGTGACCGGCGCGGGCGGGCTGGCGATGCTGGTCGGCATCGTCGTCCTCGGGCTGCGCTACGACAGTTTCCTGCTCTCGGACCTGCTCGCGGCGAGCTCGGTCCCGGCCGGGAGCGCGGTGCCGGTCGCGATCGGTTTGGTGCTGATCGGGGCGATCAGCAAATCGGCGATCGTGCCGCTGCACTTCTGGTTGCCCGGCGCGATGGCGGCGCCGACACCGGTGAGCGCGTATCTACACGCCGCCGCGATGGTGAAAGCCGGTATCTACCTGGTGGCCCGGCTGGCGCCCGCGCTCGCGCAGACCCCGCCCTGGCATCTGATGCTGCTGCCGCTCGGCATCGTCACCATGCTGCTGGCCGGGTGGCGGGCGATCCAGGTACACGATCTCAAGCTGGTACTGGCGTTCGGCACCGTCAGCCAGCTGGGGCTGATGATCATGATGATGGGCATCGGCACGCCCGACGCGGCGCTGGCCGGGCTCGCTCTCCTGGTGGCGCACGGACTGTTCAAGGCGTGCCTGTTCATGGTGGTCGGCATCATCGATCACGGCGCGGGGACCAGGGATCTGCGCAGACTGTCCGGGCTCGGCCGGCGTGCGCCGGTGCTGTGCGCGATCGCGGTACTCGCCACGCTCAGCATGGCCGGGCTGCCGCCGCTGCTCGGTTTCGTCGGCAAGGAGTCGGCGCTCGGCGCGCTGTGGTCGGCCGAGATACTGAGTCCGCCGGTGCGGTTCGCCCTGCTGGCCGGGGTCACCGTCGGGTCGGCGTTCACCGTGGCCTACAGCATCCGATTCGTCTGGGGCGCTTTCGGAGTCACCGCGAATCCCGAACGCGCGGTCACCTGGCACGCGCCCGGCCCATTGCTGCTCGGTCCACCCGCGGTGCTCGCCGTGGCCGGGCTGGCCGGCGGTCTCGACACCCAGGCGGTCGATCGATGGTTGAGCCCCTACGCCGAGTCGCTGCCGGGCGTGCTCGACACCCATCTCGCCCTCTGGCACAGCTTCACCGGACCGCTCGCGCTGACGGTGGTCATCGTCGCGGCCGGTATCGCCCTGTTCCTGATCCGCGGCCGGATCGGCGAACCCGCGCACCCGCGTCTCGGCAACGCCGATCGCAACTACGACGCGGCCCTGCGCGCGATGGACCGACTGTCGTTGCGTATCACCGGAACCGTGCAGTCCGGTTCACTGCCCGCCAGCCAGGCCACCATCCTCGGCACGCTCATCGTGTTGCCGACGGTCATGCTCGCGATCGGCACGCGGACCGGAGTGCAACTGCGACTGTGGGATTCACCGTTGCAGGCGGCGATCGGCGCGATCATGATCGCGATGGCGCTGGCCGCCACCGTCTTGCGCAACAGGTTGGCCAGCGTGCTCGTCGTCGGGGTGACGGGCTACGGCTGCGGCGTGATCTTCGCGCTGCACGGCGCCCCCGATCTCGCACTGACCCAATTCCTGGTCGAGACACTGACTTTGGTCGTCTTCGTGCTCGTGTTGCGCGCCTTCCCGGCGGAGATCGCCGAAAGCCAGGGCACGGCGTTCAAGTTCCGCCGGGCACTGCTGGCCGTCGGCGTCGGCATCACCGTCCCCGTACTCGCCGCGTTCGCCATCGCCGCCAAGCACGGGAACCCGATCTGGGACGCCATCCCCGATGCCGCCTATCGGATCGGCGGCGGCAAGAACGCGGTCAACGTCTTGCTGGTCGACATCCGCGCCTGGGACACCCTCGGCGAGATCTCGGTGCTCGTCGTCGCCGCGACCGGCGTCGCGTCGCTGGTCTTCCGCAGCCGCCGCTTCGGCAGCGCACCCCGCGCCGCCGATTCCCCGAACTACGATCCCGACGCGGTGAGCTGGCTGCCCGCCGCCCGCCTCCTCGATCGCCGCGATCGCTCGATGGTCCTGCAGATCACCACCCGCCTGGTCTTCCCCACCATCATGGTGCTGTCGGTGTACTTCTTCTTCGCCGGCCACAACGCGCCCGGCGGCGGCTTCGCGGGTGGCCTGGTCGCCGGATTGGCCCTGACCCTGCGCTACCTGGCGGGTGGCCGATACGAACTGGGCGAAGCGCTCCCGGTCGACGCCGGGCACCTGCTCGGCGCCGGCCTCACCCTCGCGGCGGGCACCGCGACCGCGTCGCTGCTGCTCGGCGCACCGCCGCTGTCCTCGGCGATCATCGAGGTGACGCTGCCGCTGCTCGGTCACCTCAAACTGGTCACCGCCATGTTCTTCGACCTCGGCGTCTACCTGGTGATCGTCGGGCTGGTGCTGGACGTCCTGCGCAGCCTCGGCGCCCGCCTGGACAAGGAAATCCGATGAGTGCCGACCTCGTTCTCCTGATCACCATCGGCGTGCTCACCGCGTGCGGTGTCTACCTGCTGCTCGAGCGGGTGGTGTCGAAGATGCTGCTGGGGATGATCCTGCTCGGCAACGCGGTGAACCTGCTGATCCTCACGATGGGCGGCCCGGACGGGAAGCCACCGATCCTCGGCAGCGCCGACACCTCCCCCGACGGCATGGCCGATCCCCTCGCGCAGGCGATGGTGCTCACCGCGATCGTGATCACCATGGGCCTGGCGGCTTTCGTGCTCGCGCTGGCCTATCGCTCCTACATGCTGACCACCACCGAAGACGTGACCAACGACCCCGAGGACGCCCAGGTCGCCGCCCGCCGCGAACGGGAGGATCCCGAACAGTGACCCTGTCCCCGGAACTGTTGCCCGCCATCGCCCCACTGCCCGTACTGGTTCCGCTGCTCGCCGCCGCGGCGACGCTGGTGTTCGGCCGCCGCCCACGGCTCCAGGCGATGATCACGCTGACGGCACTGTCGGTGGTGCTGCTGATCAGCGCCCTGCTGCTGTATCTCGCCGACCGCGACGGCACCACCGCGGTGCAGGTGGGTGGCTGGCCGACCCCGATCGGCATCACGCTGGTGGTGGATCGGCTCAGCGCCGCGATGCTGCTGGTCTCGGCCTTCGTGCTGCTCGTGGTGTCGATCTACGGTGCGGGACAGAACATCTCCGATGGTGGCGAACATCAGCCGACCTCGATCTACCGGCCCACCTATCTGGTCCTGACCGCGGGCGTGTCGACCGCGTTCCTGGCCGGTGACCTGTTCAACCTGTTCGTCGGGTTCGAGGTCCTGCTCGTCGCCTCGTTCGTGCTGCTCACCGTGGGCGCCACCGAGGAACGGATCCGCACCGGCATCGCCTATGTGATGGTGTCGATGGTGTCGTCGCTGATCTTCCTGATCGGCATCGGCCTCACCTACGCGGCGACGGGCACCCTGAATCTCGCGCAACTGGCCGTGCGCCTGGAAGCGACGCCCAGTGGCGTGCGCACCGCCTGCTACGCGGTGCTGCTGGTCGCGTTCGGGATCAAGGCGGCGGTGTTCCCGCTGTCGAGCTGGCTACCCGACTCCTACCCCACCGCACCCGCCCCGGTCACCGCGGTGTTCGCGGGCCTGCTCACCAAAGTCGGTGTGTACGCGATCATCCGCACGCACACGCTCTGGTTCCCCGACGGCGCGTTCGACGACATCCTGCTGGTGTGCGGACTGGCGACGATGATCGTCGGTATCCTCGGCGCCATCGCGCAGACCGATATCCGGCGACTGCTCTCGTTCACACTGGTCAGCCATATCGGCTACATGGTGTTCGGTATCGGTCTCGCCACCACCGCCGGCCTCACCGGCGCGGTGTTCTACGTGGCCCACCACATCCTGGTGCAGACCGCGCTGTTCCTCGCTGTCGGACTGATCGAACGCCAGGCCGGTTCGGTGTCGTTGCGCCGGATCGGCGGACTGGCCACCGCCAGTCCACTGCTGGGCGTGCTGTTCCTTGTCCCCGCCCTGAATCTCGGTGGTATCCCGCCCTTCTCGGGATTCATCGGCAAGGTCACACTCCTGGAAGCCGGTGCCGCCGAGGGCAGCGTCCTGGCGTGGGTGCTGGTCGCGGGTTCGGTGATCACGAGCCTGCTCACGCTGTACGCGGTGGCGCGGGTCTGGAGCAAAGCGTTCTGGCGACCACGTGAAGAGGCGCCGGAAGGCCATCTCACCGCGGCGAATCTACCGACACTGGTGGAGGATTCGACCGATGTGTACTACGAGGATCGCACCGATCCCGGCCGGATGCCGGTCCTGATGGTGCTGGCCACCATCGGGCTCGTCTCCGCGGGCCTCGCGCTCACGGTGTTCGCCGGGCCGGTCCTCGGCATCGCCGAGCGCGCCGCCGGCGACCTGAACGACCCGTCGGTCTACATCGACTCGGTCCTCGGCCCGGTGCTGCGATGAGCCGATTCGAGAATCGCGACAATATCCTTCGCGTCGCCGTGCTGATCTGGCTCACCGCCGTCTGGGTCGCGCTGTGGGGCGATCTGAGTCTGGCCAACACCCTCGCCGGGGCCGTTGTCGCACTGATCGTGGTCTTCGCCCTTCCCCTCCCGTTGGTCCCGGTGTCCGGGCGTTTCCATCCGCTGTCGTTTCTCGAATTGATCGCTGTCGGTACCTATTACGCGCTCGAATCGAGCTTGCAGGTGGCCTGGTTCGCGATTCGGCCCAGCGGCCCGCCGGTCTCCGGCGTGCTGCGCGTGCATCTGGGCATCCAGTCCGATCTGGTGCTGGTGATGTGCACCGATCTGCTCAACCTGATCCCCGGCACCATGGTCCTCGAACTCGACCGCGCGCGCTGCGTGGTCTATGTCCACGTGCTCGATGTGGGCAGCGACGAGGCGGTGGTGAAGTTCTACCGCACCACCCGGCGCCTGGAACACCTGATGATCAATGCCTTCGAACGACCGAGCGAACGCCGCCGCGTCGAAACACCACCGGAGGTGCAACCATGACTGTCGTCGCCGTCATCGCCGCCGTCCTGCTCACGGCCGCCGCGGTGATCACCAGCTACCGCGTCCTCGCGGGGCCGAGCACCCTCGATCGCGTCGTCGGTATCGATTCACTGATGGCCATCGCCGCGTCCGGGCTCGCGGTGTGGGCCGCCTACAGCGGCGACACCACGGTGATCCCGGCGATCGTGGCGCTCGCGCTGGTCGGTTTCCTCGGCTCGGCCGCGGTCACCCGATTCCGGGTCAGGGACGACCGATGAGCGTCTGGGAATGGGTGTCGGCGGTGCTGATCCTCACCGGCTGCGCACTCGCGTTCACGGCGTCGATCGGCATCGTCCGCTTCCCCGACACCCTCACTCGGATGCACGCGGCCACCAAACCACAGGTGGTCGGCCTCATGCTGGTTCTCGTCGGCACCGGCATCGACATCCGCGACGACGTCAATGTCTGGATGCTCGTGCTCACCGGCCTGTTCACGATCATCACCGCGCCGGTCATCGCCCATCTCATCGGCCGCACCGCCTACCGCGAACAGCGCCACCGCGACGGGTTGTTCTAGGTGGCGGGCGTCGCGATTCGCTCGAGGGCCGGTGCGGGCGCGGTGGCGAACCAGGTGTTGTGGAAGGCGATCGCGACCGCGGCCAGCAACCCGATGACGATCGCGCCCGCCGCCACCGGATACTCCGCCATCGGCACCGCCAGGTACCGGTAGGACAGCAGCAGCCCCGCGAACACCGCCGCCCCGAAGCCGACCAGCCGGATCCGGAAGCCGCCCCAACCCCGCTCGGGCGCGCGCAGCGCCGACTCGACGGTCAGGCACAGCACCGCGCCCGCCACGAGGTCGACGCCGTAGTGATACCCGAAACCCAGTGTGGCGGTGACCGTGGCAGCCAGCCAGAACGCCCCGCCCCAGCGCATCCAGACCGGGGCTCGCGACCCGTCGACATCGCGCCGGGTGTGGATGAACAGCGACAGTGCCCACGCGGTGTGCATGGAGGGCATGCAGTTGCGCGGGGTGAACTCGTCGAAGGTGAGCGCGGCCGGGTTCGAATCGAGCGGCGGCATCGCGGCGGGCCAGAAATTGCCCACCTGGAAGCCGTGCCCGTCGGCACCGAACGCGAACATCGGCCCGACCACCGGGAACAGCACGTAGAACAGCGGCCCGACCAGACCGAGCACCAGGAAGGTGCGCACCAGGTAGTGGGTCGGCCACTGCCCGGACGTGACCACGGTGCGCAACTGCCACACGGCCACCGCGATCGCGGCCACCGGCAATTCGATGTAGACCCAGTGCAGCACCGCGTACACCTCGGGCCCGAGCACATCCAGCACGCGCCCGACGACCCACGACGGATCACCGAGCGCGTGATCGGCGAGCAGCACGTATTCGTCGAGCACGGTGGGCCGCACCGCCGAAGTCAGGTGCAGCCACACATCGCCGACCTTGGTGGCCAGCACCAGCAGCGCACCGAGCGCGACGGCCGTCAACGCGTCGCGGCGTTCACGACCCCGCCATCGCACTGCCGCGACGACAGCCAGCGCGGCCAGCACGATCGTCGGCCCGTTGCCGACGGTGAACGGCTTGCCGTCGATGAGTCGCAGCGCGACCCACACCGCGTCGATCCCGATCGCGGCGGCCAGCGCGAACACCCGGCGGCGCGTGGAGATCCCGACGAGCGCGAGCACCAGTCCCGCCCACGGCACCGACATCGACTTGGGCGTACCGACGAAGTCGCGAGCCAGGCTGGCCAGCGGTCCGTCGAAACCCATGATCCACGCGACGATCTGCAATCCGACCAGCAGCGCGAGCACTGCGGCCACCCCGACGACGGCGAGTGTGCGTGGTTCACGCAGACGCGAACCGAGGGCGGCACCCCCCGCAACGTCGCGCGGATGTTCGACAAGCATCCGACCATCGTAAACGGCGGGTGAACGCGATCTCCCCGGGCAGCTGAACGCTACTGGTCCAGCTCGCGCACCAGCGCGTCGACGACCGCGACCATGTCGCCCTGTGTCTGCGCGGCGACCCGGCGTTGCCGCTGGTAGGAGGCACCGTGACGGGGAATGTCAGCCACCGCGGCCAGCTCGGCGGCGCAGCCGAGACGCTTCGCGGTCGGCTCCAGCCGGGTGAGCAGATCCATCAGATCGTCGGTGACCAAACGCTCATTGCTGGCGTCGTCGACGATCACGATCGCGTCGAGCCCGTAGCGCGCGGCGCGCCATTTGTTCTCCTGCACATGCCATGGCGGCAGCGTCGGCAGTTGCTCGCCGTTCTCGAGGCGCTGGTCCAGGTCGACGATCAGGCAGTGGATCAGCGCGGCCACCGAGGCCAGTTCGGTGCGGCTGGACAGCCCGTCGCACACGCGCACCTCGATGGTGCCCCACTTGGGCGCGGGCCGGATATCCCAGTGCATCCCACCGAGCTGTTCGAACACACCGGTTTTCATCTGGTCGTGCACGAAACCTTCGAACTGGCGCCAGTTCTCGAACTGGAACGGCAGCCCGGCGGTCGGCAACTGCTGGAACATCAGCGCCCGGTTGCTGGCGTAGCCGGTGTCGTCGCCGGACCACATCGGCGACGACGCCGACAGCGCGAGCAGATGCGGATACGACAGCAGCAGCGAGTTCAGGATCGGAAAGACCTTGTCCCGGTGCGACACTCCCACATGCACGTGGACGCCCCAGATGAGCATCTGGCGGCCCCACCACTGGGTGCGTTCGATCAGTTCGTCGTAATGCGGTGAGCGCGTGAGCTGTTGGGCCGACCACGCCGCGAACGGGTGGGTGCCCGCGCAGAACAGGTCGACACCGAGCGGATCGGCCGCGCGCCGCACCGCGTTCATGGTGCCGTGCAGGTCTTCGACCGCGCCGCCGACCGTGTCGTGCACGCCGGTCACCAATTCGACCGTGTTGCGCAGCAGTTCCTTGGTGACCTGCTGGGTGCCGTCGTGGGCGCGCAGGTCACCGACCGCGTCGAAGACCGCCGAGGCGGTGTTGGACAGATCCCGCGTCACCTTGTCGACGAGCGCGATCTCCCATTCGATGCCGATGGTCGGCCGGGGCGAACCGCGAAACGAAACCGACTCGAATGCCCCGGCCATGGGAGTGTCTCGCTAACCGACGACGCCGCACGCCACCCGGGCGCCCGCATCACCGGTGGTCAGCGTGGTTTCGTCCGGCCCGGTGCCACCCTCGCGGGTGTAGCGCGGCGGGATGTTGCCGAAGTTGTCGGCGCCGCCGTGGATGATCAGCGCCTTGCCCTTGACGTTGTCGAGGGTGACCGAGTCGGTCCGGGTGACCAGCTTCGCGGAGCCGTCGGCGCCGACCTGCAGCGAGGTGAGGTCACCGCTGGCCGGGTGCGCGGTGGCACCGCCGACCTGCAGATGCCCACCGGCCGAGGCGAAGTCGCCCTCACAGGTGCCGTTCTGGTGGAAGTGCAGGCCGTGGAAGCCGGGCGTCAGACCGCGCGCCTCGACGGTGACGACCAGGTGGCCACCCTCCTGGACGATGGTCGCGGTGCCGACCTCGGCGCCCGCACCGTTTTTGAGCGAGGTCTTCAGGCCGCCCGCCACGCCACCGTGGTCGTCGCCGTGGCCGGGAGCCGCGGTCTCCGACGGTGCGGCGTGACCGCCACCGTGACCGCCGCTTTCGCCCGCGGGTGCCGCCGAGCTGGTCCACACCGGCGGCGTGGTGCCCTTGACGTCACTCGACTCCTGGCTGTTGGTGCAGGCTGCGAGCCCGAACGCGGCGACCGCGAGCACCGGGGTCACAATGCGCCAGGACGGGCGACGAGTTGTCGACGTGGCCATCAGGGGACTCCTTATCGGACTGGGGCTATACCGCTCAAGATGATGCCACAGCGGCGACACGGCCTACGGCACCGCGTGCCGCGCCTGGTTCAGCGACCGGTCAGTACGACGACGACACCCGGCGAGGTGTCCCCCGACTTGGGCGCGACCGTCCCGCCGACCTGCTCGGCGATCTCGGTGGCCGCGGCCTTGTCGCGCGCGCCGCCGCCGTAATACACGGTGGTGGTGGTCAGGTTCTCACCGCTGTAGTTGCCGGTGCTCACGTTGGTCCAGCCCGCGGTGGTCAGTTCGCTCGCGGTGCGCGCGGCCAGGCCGGCGACCAGGCTGTTGTTCAGCACCCGCACCGATACCGTCTGATCCGTGCCGCCCGTCGCGGGTGCCGTGGTGGTGGTCGTCGGTGCGACGGAAGTCGTGGTGGTGGTCGGGGCGGCGGCCGCGCTGGTGGTCTTCGGCGCGGGCGTAGTGGCAGGCGCCTGCGCGACCGCGCTGGAGGTGGTGGTCTCGGTCTGCTCGGTATCCGATGCCACGGCATCGGAGTTCGACAGTGACATCGCACCCAGACCGGCGAAGACAATGGCCAGCGCGATCAACACCATCGCCAGCGCGCGCAACGGCGGGCCGCCGGGGGTGGGGTTCGGGTTGCTCACCCGCCCAACCCTAGTCGCAACGAAGGGTGTGTGGCCGTCATGTCAGACCTGGAAACCGAGTTTGCGGGCCGCACGCGATTTCTGCCTGCTCGCTCGCAGCCTGCGCAGCCGCTTGACCAGCATCGGGTCGGCGGCCAGCGCCGCGTCGGAGTCGACGACAGCGTTGAGGACCTGGTAGTACCGGGTGGCCGACATGGCGAACAGCTCGCGGATCGCGTCTTCCTTGGCGCCCGCGTATTTCCACCATTTGCGCTCGAAGTCCAGGATGTCGAGTTCACGACGACTCAGACCGGTGCTCTCGTCGGCGGCCGAATCCTGTTCGCCCGCAGTGTGGCCCTGCGCGATGTGCCGAGCTGCTGCGCCGTCCATCTTGCTCCCTCGCCGAGTATCACGAGATGGGTAGATACCGTCGTCATTCAACCACGGGTTCCCCCGATCCTTCGACCCATGTCACGGCGTGTTGACTGAAGGCCAGTAGGGGTGGCGCGGCCCACAGGGGTCCGCCGATCGTCCGCCCGCGCCAGCGGCGATAATGGCGACCATGGCAATTCTCCCGATCGTGATCGTCGGTGACCCCGTTCTCCACAACCCCACCGCGAAGGTGACGGAGACCCCCGCGGAGCTGGCCGAGCTCATCGCGGATATGTACGACACTCTCGAAGAGTCCAAGGGTGTCGGCCTGGCGGCCAATCAGGTCGGCGTCGGCAAGCGCCTGTTCGTCTACGACTGCCCCGACTTCGACGCCACCGGCAATCCCCTCCGCCGCAAGGGCGTGGTGGTGAACCCGGTGCTGGAGACCTCGGCGATCCCCGAGACCATGCCCGACCCCGATGACGACGAGGAAGGCTGCCTGTCGGTGCCCGGCGAGCAGTTCCCGACCGGTCGCGCGGACTGGGCGAAGGTCACCGGGACCGACGCGAACGGCGAGCCCGTGGAACTCGAGGGCACCGGCTTCTTCGCGCGCATGCTCCAGCACGAGGTCGGCCACCTCGACGGTTTCCTCTACGTCGACGTGCTGATCGGCCGCAATGCCCGCGCCGCCAAGAAGGCGATCAAGCGAAACGGCTGGGGCACACCGGGTCTGAGCTGGATCCCGGGAACGGTTCCTGATCCGTTCGGTCATGACGACTGATATCCCCCTCGGCCGCCGGGTGGTGATGCGGTACCAGCTGCCCGCGGGTTATCCCCAGCCACTCACCGACGTGATCGGCGAACTGGTGTCGCTCACGCCGCCGTCGGTGCGGACCGCCGAGGGTGAGCTGGTCTCGGTGTCCGCCGATCGCGTTGTGGCGTTGAAGGCGCTGGGGCCCAGGCCCATTCGGACCAAGGAGATCCGGTCGCTGGAGACCGCGGCGGCCATGGCCTGGCCGGGCAGCGCGCACCTGTGGATCGACGGCTGGCTGGTACGAGCGGGCAACGGCTACACCGGGCGCGCGAATTCGGCGGTGCCGCTGGGCGAGTCGGGTGTGCCCGCGGTGTTGTCGATCGACACCATGCGCAAGATCGCGGACTGGTACACGAGTCGGGGGTTGCCGCTGCTGCTGCAACTGCCCGACCGGCTCGCTCCCGTCCCGCCGACCTGGAACACCTGGAGCGAGACCGTGGTCCTCGGTCTCGACATCGCGAATTTCGTGCTGCCGCAGGGACCGTCGATGGTGCGCATCACCGACGAGCCAGAGGACGGTTGGTTGCGGACGCACCGCTACCGCGGCGAGATTCCCCTCGACCCCTCCGTGCGCGAACCGGACCGTGCCGTGCTCACCTCGGTCCTGGACGGCACTCTCGGTTTCGCGTCCCTCGGCCTGCCCGAACCCCTGTCCATCGGCCGCGGCGCGGTGACCACCGCCCCCGACGGCCGGCGCTGGGTCGGGCTCACCTGTGTGGCCGTGGCGACCGCGCACCGCCGCAACGGACTCGGCGCGCTGCTGTGCGCCGAACTGATCCGGTGGGGTGCCGAGCTGGGCGCGAGCCACGCCTACGTCCAGGTGGAGGTGGGCAATTCCGGCGCCCTCGCCCTCTACCGCGAACTCGGCTTCATGGAACACCACGCCTATCGCTACGCCGCCCCGCAGAGCCATTAGCCTCGAAAGGACCGTCACAACCGTGCGTCTCGCCACCTGGAACGTCAACTCGATCCGCTCCCGCGTCGATCGGGCGATCGCTTTTCTGGACCGTCACGACATCGATGTGCTGGCGTTGCAGGAGACCAAGTGCCGTGACGATCAGTTCCCGTTCGAGCAGTTCGAGGCGGCGGGGTACGAGGTAGCGCACGTGGGGATCAATCAGTGGAACGGTGTCGCGATCGTGTCGCGGGTCGGGCTCACCGATGTCGAGCTCGCGTTCCCCGATCAGCCCGGCTTCGACAAGAACGCCGGCGATTCGCTGATCGAATCGCCGGTGGTGGAGTCGCGCGCGATCGGTGCGACCTGCGGCGGGGTGCGGGTGTGGAGCCTCTACGTCCCCAACGGGCGCACGCTCGCCGACCCGCACTACACCTACAAACTGAACTGGCTCTCGACCCTGCGCGCGCAGGCGGCAGGCTGGCTGGCCGACGACCCGCAGGCGAAGATCGCGCTGGTCGGCGACTGGAACATCGCCCCCACCGACGACGATGTCTGGGCGCCGGAACTGTTCGTCGGCAAGACCCACACGTCCGCGCCCGAACGCGAGGCGTTCCAGTCCATGCTCGACATCGGCTTCCGCGACGTGATGCGCCCGTTCGCCCCCGGCCCCGGCGTCTACACCTATTGGGACTACACCCAGCTGCGTTTCCCCCGCAAAGAGGGCATGCGCATCGACTTCATCCTCGCCTCCCCCGCCCTCGCCGACCAGATCAACGACGCTTCGGTGGATCGCGAGGAACGCAAGGGCAAGGGCGCCAGCGACCACGCACCGGTGATCGCCGAATTCTGACGGATCCGCCACGCGTTCTCGGTTACGTTGGAGGTGGAAGTTTCAGCCTGCAACGTAGCGGGAGGCGCGCCTCATGTCGTTTTATCGCAGGGTCGGAACGGTGCCGCCGAAGCGGCATACGCAGCATCGGGATGCGCGCGGCAACCTCTACTACGAAGAGTTGATGGGCGAGGAGGGGTTCTCCGGGGACTCCTCGCTGCTGTATCACCGCGCGCTGCCGCCCGCGATCGTCGACGCTACGGTCTGGGAGCTGCCCGACCAGACATTGACGCCGAATCATCCACTGCACCACCGGCATCTGCGGCTGCCGCTGCTGTTTCCCGGCGATACGGCAACGACGACCGACCCGGTGACCGGGCGCAGGTTGCTGCTGGCCAATGCCGATGTGCGGATCTCGTATGTGGTCGCCAAGGGCGCGTCCCCGCTGTACCGCAATGCCATCGGCGACGAGCTGGTGTACGTGGAATCCGGTGCGGCCGTGGTGGAGAGCGTGTTCGGGATCGTGCCGGTTCGCCAGGGTGATCAGGTGCTCATGCCGCGCGCCACGACCCACCGCTGGCTGCCGATGGGTGAGGAACCGTTGCGCGCATATGTGATCGAGGCATCGAGCCACATCACCCCACCCAAGCGCTATCTCTCGAAGTTCGGTCAGCTACTGGAGAATTCGCCGTATTGCGAGCGGGATCTGCACGGGCCACTCGAATTGCTGCTCGTCGAGGACACCGAGGTGGAGGTGCTGGTCAAGCATCGGGCGGGCACCGAGGTGATCGGCACCAGGATGACCTACGCGACGCATCCGTTCGATGTGGTCGGCTGGGACGGCTGCCTGTACCCGTACACGTTCAACATCGCCGATTTCGAGCCACTGACCGGCCGCATACATCAGCCGCCGCCGGTGCATCAGGCCTTCGAGGCCACCAATTTCGTCATCTGCAATTTCGTGCCGCGCAAGGTCGACTATCACCCCCTGTCGATTCCGGTGCCGTACTACCACTCGAATGTGGATTCCGACGAGATCATGTTCTATTGCGGCGGGAGCTATGAGGCGCGCAAGGGTTCCGGTATCGCCCAGGGTTCGGTGTCGGTGCATCCCGGTGGTTACGCGCACGGCCCACAGCCAGGTGCCTATGAACGCAGTATCGGGGCGGAGTTCTTCGACGAGCTGGCGGTGATGGTGGATACGTTCCGCCCGCTGCAACTCGGCGAAGGGGCGCTGGCCTGCGAAGATCCCGCGTACGCGTGGACCTGGTCCGGTCGCGGGCCGGGGCTCGCATGAGTGAGCGCAGCGGCGTGGACGGCGGCCGATGACGGGCGCGCAGGTGTTGCGCGTGGAGGTACCGGAAGACTCGCTGTTCGGGCCGGAGAATATGCCCTACGGCGTATTCGCACCCCCCGGCGGTGCCCTCCGGGTCGGTTGCCGCTTGGGCGATATGGTGCTCGATCTGGCTGTGCTGCTGGATGATCCGGTGTTCGCTCGCCCCGAGATGAACGCGTTCCTGGCGCAGGGTTCCGGCCGCTGGCGTGAGGTCCGCGCGAGGTTGCGCGCGCTCGCGGACACGGCGCTGCCGATCGATGCCGTGTATCCCTTGTCCGCTGTGCGGATGGCACTGCCGGTACGGATCGGCGACTATGTCGATTTCTACGCCAGCATCGACCACGCCACCAACCTCGGCAGGCTCTTCCGTCCGGACAGTGCACCGCTGCTGCCGAATTGGCGGCACCTGCCGGTGGGGTACCACGGCCGGGCGGGCACCGTCGTCGTCTCGGATACCCCGGTCATCAGGCCGCGGGGACAACGCCGGACCGCCGCGGGCACACCTGATTTCGGACCGTCGCAGCGGCTGGACATCGAGGCCGAACTGGGCTTCGTCGTCGGCTCCGGATCCACGCTCGGCGCGCCGGTCACCGTCGACGAGTTCACCGAGCACGTGTTCGGCGTCGCCCTGGTCAACGACTGGTCGGCCCGCGATATCCAGGCCTGGGAGTACCAGCCGCTCGGCCCCTTCCTCGGCAAGTCGTTCACCACGTCGCTCTCGGCCTGGATCACCCCGCTGGCCGCGCTGACTCAGGCGCGGGTGCCGCTACCCGCACAGCACCCAGAACCTCTCCCCTACCTGCGCGGTACCGGCGACTTCGGCCTCGACATCGATCTGACCGTCGCCTGGAACGGCGAGGTCGTCGCGCATCCGCCCTACTCACGCATGTACTGGTCACCCGCGCAGATGCTTGCCCACCTCACCGCGAACGGCGCCTCGATCCGGCCCGGCGACCTCTACGCCTCCGGCACCATCTCCGGGCCGGAGCCGTCCCAGCGCGGGTCTTTCATCGAATTGTCCTGGGGTGGAACACAACCCATCACAGTGAAGGATCAGACCCGCACATTTCTGGCCGACGGCGACGAGGTGACGATCACCGCCACCGCGCCGGGCACCGAGGGCAGGCGGATCGGCCTCGGCGCGGTCGGCGGCCGAATCCTGCGGGCACGCGATACCTGAGACACCGCTAGCGGTTGTGGGCCGTCCTCCGCGTCCACCCAGGGGCGGAGATGGTACTCGGCCGACCTCCACCCCGAGGCGGTATCGGATATAATTCGACGCGGGATACGGTGACGGTTCGAACGTTTCCGAGCAGAGGGCACCCGACGATGTTGACGAGAATCGCCCGCACCGCCGTTGCCCGACCACGATGGGTGGTCGCGGTTGCGCTGGTGCTGATGGTGTTGTGCGGCGCGATCGGCGCCACCGTGCACTCGCACATGAAATCGGGCGGATTCGTCACCTCCGATCTCGATTCGGTCCAGGCCAGTCAATACCTGAGCGAACACTTCCCCGGCAGCGAGCCCAACTACGTCCTGACGATCACCGCCGAGGGTGTGGCCGACTCCGCCGCCGCACGCGCCGCCGCCGACCGCGCGCTCGCCGTCCTCGGCGCACATCCCGAGATCGTCAGCGGTGTCCAGTCGTACTGGACCGCGCGCCCCGATCTCAAACAGGCGATGCTCAGCAAGGACCGCACCCACGCGCTCATCCTGGCCAGCATCGAGGGCGACGACGCCGAACTGCCCGTCCGGGCGGCCCAGCTGAGCGAAGAACTACAGGTCGAGAGCGGTCCGGTGACGGTCAAGGCCGGTGGGCTCGCCGCCTCCTTCGCCGATATCAACACCCAGATCAGCAAAGACCTGATCATCGCCGAGGCGATCGCGATCCCGATCACCGGCCTGCTGCTGGCGCTGGTGTTCGGCAGCCTCATGGCCGCCGCGCTGCCGGTCGCGATCGGGCTGTTCGCCATCGCGGCGTCGCTGGGCATTCTTCGGGTGCTGACCGCGCTCGCCGATGTGTCGATCTTCGCGCTGAACATGACCACGGCACTCGGACTGGCGTTGGCGATCGACTACAGCCTGTTCATCGTCAGTCGATATCGCGAAGAGCTGGCGGCGGGCCTTACCCCGACCGCGGCGGTGACCCGTGCGATCCAAACCGCCGGTCGTACGGTCGTGTACTCGGCGCTGGTCGTCGCGCTCTCGCTGTCGGCGCTGCTGGTGTTCCCGCAGTACTTCTTCAAGTCGTTCGCTTACGCGGGTATCGCCGTGGTCGCCGCCGCGGCGGCCGCCGCGGTGATCGTGCTGCCCGCCCTGCTCGTTCTGGTAGGTCACCGCATCGATTCGGGCGACCTGCGCGCACCGATGCGCCGGCTGTTCCGGCTGGCCCCGAGGACGGAAAAGGAACCGCGCCAGACCTTCTGGTATCGCCTGGTCAACGCGGTGATGAAGCGTCCGTTGCCGATCGCCCTGGCCACCACCGCGTTCCTGCTGCTGCTCGGCTCGCCGTTCCTGGGTGTCCAGTTCGGCTACCCCGACGACCGGTCGCTGCCCACCGATGTCGCCAGTCGCGAAGTGGGCGACATCCTGCGTACCGAATTCGATGCCGACCTGGCCTCGAGCGCGACCATCGTGCTACCCGAATTCCGGGGCAGCACAGCCGAACTCGACACCTACGCCCGCGACCTGTCCAAGGTGCCCGACGTACCGGCCGTGCTCAGCAGCGCGGCGGTGTACCGCAACGGGCTGCGGGTGGCCCCTGGCGTGCCCGAGATGACGGACCCGCAGCACGGCGCCTACCTGTCGGTCGCCACCACGGTCGACCCCTACTCCGACGCGGGTGGCGACCAACTCGACACCCTGCGCGCCGTTCCCGCGCCGTCGAAAGCCCTGATCACCGGCCCGGCCGCGCTGAACCAGGACTCGGTCAACGCGATCACCGGCAAACTGCCGCTGGCGGGCGCGCTGATCGCGCTCACCACGCTGGTGCTGCTGTTCCTGTTCACCGGCAGCGTGGTGCTGCCGGTGAAGGCACTGATCCTCAACATCCTGTCGCTGGCGGCGACGTTCGGCGCGATGGTGTGGATCTTCCAGGAAGGCCACCTGTCGGGGCTGCTCGGCTTCACCGCGACCGGCACCCTCAACCTGGCCATGCCCATCCTCATGTTCAGCCTGGCGTTCGGCGCGTCCATGGACTACGAGGTCTTCCTGCTGTCGCGGATCCGCGAGGAATGGCTGGCCGGGCCGAAGACCACCGAGGGCAATACCGAGGCGGTCGCGATGGGCGTGGCCCGCACGGGACGCATCTTCACCGCAGCCGCGCTGCTGATGAGCATCGTGTTCCTCGGCGTCGCCAGCTCCGGCGTGTCGATGATGAAGCTGTTCGGCCTCGGCTGCGCACTCGCAGTGATCAGCGACGCGACCGTGATCCGCGGCCTGCTCGCCCCCGCGCTCATGCGGATGATGGGCACCTGGAACTGGTGGGCGCCGAAGCCGCTGGTGGCACTGCACAACAAGTTCGGGCTGCAAGAAGCCGACGACATGCCGGCCTCGGTCGAGCGCCAGCTGACCGAATCCGGCACCCGATAGCGAACGATCAGACCGCCGCCTAGACTGCACACCAGTCACGCATGCCCCGACCTCGAGGAGGGGCTCGCCGCGAAGCGGCGGTTCGCGGCCGTCCCGCCGATGGGAGGCCGTTGCGTAGGCGACGAAGGAGCAAGCAACGGCCTCCCATCGGCGGGACACCAGGGGCCGCGAACTCGAGCGCGCCAGCGCTCAAAGAAGCACGGGGGCTCGCACCAGCGGGCTGAGAGGACGGCTAGCCCATCTCGGGCGTTCAGGGCCGTCGACCGTATGAACCTGACCGGGTAATGCCGGCGTAGGGAGGAAATATCGTGGGCTCGAACACGTCTTCTGACAGGACGGTCGACACCGTCACCACCGGTCCGATCCAGGGCAGCGTCAAGCACTACCAGGAGGTAGACGGACTGCGCATCCCGGTGCGCCGGATCAACCTCACCAACGGCGACCACTTCGATGTCTTCGACACCTCGGGGCCGTACACCGACGACAACGCGGTGATCGACCTCGAGGCCGGGCTGCCGAAACTGCGCGACGAATGGGACTCCCCGACCGTCGACGGTCCGCCGACCCAGCTCGCCTGGGCTCGTCAGGGCATCATCACCCCCGAGATGCGGTTCATCGCCGCCCGCGAGGGGGTCTCGCCCGAACTGGTGCGCGACGAGGTCGCGCTCGGTCGCGCGGTGATTCCGGCCAACCACAACCACCCGGAGCTGGAGCCGACCATCATCGGCAAGAAGTTCCTGGTCAAGATCAATGCCAATATCGGCAATTCGGCGGTGTCGTCGTCGATCGCCGAAGAGGTGGAGAAGATGGTGTGGGCCGCGCGCTGGGGCGCCGACACCATCATGGACTTGTCCACCGGCAAGAACATCCACGAGACCCGCGAGTGGATTCTGCGCAACTCCCCCGTCCCGATCGGCACCGTCCCGATCTATCAGGCGCTGGAGAAGGTGAACGGTGATCCCACCAAGCTCACCTGGGAGATGTACCGCGACACCGTGATCGAGCAGTGCGAGCAGGGCGTCGACTACATGACCGTGCACGCGGGCGTGCTGCTGCGCTACATCCCGCTCACCGCCAAGCGCGTCACCGGCATCGTCTCGCGCGGTGGCTCCATCATGGCCGCTTGGTGTTTGGCGCATCACCAGGAATCGTTCCTGTACACGCACTTCCGTGAGCTGTGCGAGATCCTGGCGCGCTACGACGTGACCTTCTCCCTCGGCGACGGCCTGCGTCCCGGCTCCATCGCCGACGCCAACGACGAGGCCCAGTTCGCCGAACTCCGGACTCTCGGGGAGCTCACCAAGATCGCGAAATCCTATGGCGTGCAGGTGATGATCGAAGGCCCAGGCCACGTGCCGATGCACAAGATCGTCGAGAACGTGCGGCTCGAGGAAGAGCTCTGCGAAGAGGCGCCGTTCTACACCCTCGGCCCGCTGGCCACCGATATCGCACCCGCCTACGACCACATCACCTCGGCCATCGGCGCCGCGATCATCGCCCAGGCGGGCACCGCGATGCTCTGCTACGTCACGCCCAAGGAGCACCTCGGTCTGCCCAACCGCGACGACGTCAAGGTCGGCGTGATCACCTACAAGATCGCCGCCCACGCCGCCGACCTCGCCAAGGGTCACCCGCACGCCCAGGACCGGGACAACGAATTGTCCAAGGCCCGTTTCGAATTCCGCTGGCACGACCAGTTCGCGCTCTCGCTGGATCCCGACACCGCCCGCGAGTACCACGACGAGACCATGCCCGCCGAGCCCGCCAAGACCGCCCACTTCTGCTCGATGTGCGGTCCGAAGTTCTGCTCGATGCGCATCTCCGCCGACGTACGCGAATACGCGGAGAAGCAGGGGCTCACCGATGTGGCCGCCATCGAGGCGGGCATGGCCGAGAAGTCCGCCGAGTTCGCCGACCACGGCAGCAAGGTGTACCTCCCGGTCGTCTCCTGACCCCGCTCCACCCTCGCCGACGCCCGTCCGATCTTCGCGATCGGGCGGGCGTCGCAGCACGTGCACCCTGAATTTCGGGGCTTTCGCTCACCCTGGCGATCGGTAACGATTGGCAATCGTGTCGACCTACCGGCACGCCGAGCACTGGAGTGAATCAATGAAACGCATCGTCGCCGGGGCCCTCGCGGCCGCCGCCCTGTCCGTCGCCGCCCCGCTCGGCACCGCCCAGGCCGCGTCCCTCCCGGTCGCCGACTCCGGCTCGTCGTCCATCGGCTGCACCTCCGACACCAGCCCGTGCGCCCTACGCCCACTGTTCGACCTGTTCACCGCCCTCCTGACGGGCAGCGCCTAGGCCACAGGGCGCGCGGGGTAACGTCGGCCGGGTGGCCGATGCCTTCTACCGCCGAGACCCCGCGGACCCGAACCGGTACCTCTCGACCGAGCTGACCCGGGGCCCGTGGTCGCCGGACGCCCAGCACGCCGGACCGCCGTCCGCTCTGCTCGGGCATGTGATCGAGCGCTGCGAGCCCCGGCCGGGATTCCAGGTCGGACGAGTCGCCGTCGAGATTCTCGGGCCGGTGCCGCTGGCTCCGCTCACCGCGCAGGCGAAGGTGGTGCGGTCGGGGCGCAGTGTCGAACTGATCGAGGCGACTTTGTCGTCGGAGCGCGGCCCCGTGATGCAGGCCAACGCGTGGCGGCTCAAGCTCGCCGAGCCCGCCCTCGATCTGCCCGCCCAGTTCCTGCCGACCGGTACCAGGCCACTGCCCGCGGCGACGGAGCCGGAGCAGTTTCCCTCCGATCAGGAGATCGGTTTCCACACCGGCATCGAATACCGTTTCTCCGCAGGCTCATTCGCCGCGCCGGGGCCCGCGATCTGCTGGATCCGGTTGAAGTACCCGATCGTCGCGGGGACCACCCCGAGCCCGCTGGAGCGCACGCTGGCCGCCGCCGATTCGGGCAACGGGGTCAGCGCGGTCCTCGACTGGTCGAAGTACCTGTTCATCAACACCGACCTCACCGTGACCCTGCATCGTCAGCCGGTCGGCGAGTGGGTGTGCCTGGACGCGGTCACCCATCCCCAGCCGCACGGCATCGGCCTCGCCGAATCCGCGCTGTTCGACGAGACCGGGCCGATCGGGCGCAGCACCCAGACGCTGCTCATCGCGCCCCGGGGCTGATCAGGGACGCGGCTTCACCAAGTCGGCGTTGCCGTGCTTGAGCAGTTCCGACTCGCCGGTGCTCGTGTGCCGGAACGGGTCGCCTTCACCGGTGGTGAGCAGACCACGCAAGCTGGTGGTGATGTAGGCGCCCCAGGCGTTGGAGCACACCTCGTAGCATTCCCCGGCGGGCACCAAACCCACATGGGTGAAACGGATTTCGGTGCCGTCGGCGTTCTCGGTGATGTCGAAGACGACGTCGGTGCCCTCCCATTCGGTGGTGTCGGCGATGAAGGACAGGTGCGAGTCGGTGACGTGCCAGACCAGGCGCTCGCCCGGAATCGACGTGGTGGTCGTCATGGTGCAGCGGTGCAGGCCGGGAACCTCGAAGAGGTAGCTGTCACCGACCGTGCCGGTGCTGCCCTCGATGGTCTCCGACCACCAGGCCCACACGTTGTTGATGGCCGCGAAGGCCTCGTCGGGTGTCTTGTCGACGGTGATGGTGGCGGTGAAATCGTTGTCGCTCATTGCGTTTCCTTCCGGCTCAGCCGTCGAGATGCCGGCGGAGCGCGTCGAGTGGGCCGTCCCAGTCACGGGACAGGGCGGCCAGAAATTGTTGTGCCACGTGCATCGGAGCGGAATCGAGGCGGTAGCGCACGCGCCGCCGCTCCCCCGGTTCCGCGATCACCAGGCCCGCATCCGCTAGCAGGGCAAGGTGTTTGGCGATCGCCTGCCGGGTGATGGGCAGCCGATCGGCGAGGTCGGTCGCGGTGGCCGGACCGTGCGCGGCGAGTGCGGCGAGTACCGACCGCCTGCTCGGATCGGCCAGCGCGACGAAGACCCGTTCGGCGGTGGCCTCCTGCTCAGGCCGCATCGAGGTACTCGACGAGCTCGCCCAGCTCGCTCTTCCAGCCGCCGACATTGCCCTCGAACGCCGCCTTGTGCGCCTCCTCGGGCAGCTGGGCGAAGCCGGTCTCGGTGACCGTCAGCCGGGTGCCGTTGCCGACCGGCTCGAGGCTGAATTCGACATAGGTGCGTCGCGGGTCGTCGTCGGGCAGCCCGTTGATCGGCCAGGTGTAGCCGAACACCGAGGGCTCCTCGACCCGCTCCACCCGCATGTCGGCGGCGAACCCTTCCTTCCAGGTCATTCGCATGTCCCCGCCCGGTCGCAGGTCGATCTCGGCGGTATTGCCGAACCAGCTCCCCAGCCCTTCCGCGGTGGTGAGGGCCGCCCATACCTTGGCGGGCGGATGCGCGAGCTCGACGGTCCGGACGATCTGATCAGGAAATCCCATGATGCCTCCTCATATATTGCAACCGACTGGTTGCAATTCAGAGTATTGCAACCGTTGGGTTGCGTCAAGGGTGTGGTCATCCGTGGCCGCCGGTGACGCGGAACCCTTTCGGGACCAGCCAAACCGTGCCGACAGCAACCACCGCGACGACGGCGGCCGAGATGTAGGACGTGGTGGTGAGGGCGACGTCGAAGGCATGACCGGCGGCATGGGCCAGTTCGTCGCGGGCGGGTTCGGGTAGGTCGGTGGCCACCTCGGCCGCGCCGCCGATCGAACCGCTCGCCTGATCGAGCTTGTCGGCGGGGACGGACAGGCCCGTCATGTGCTGACTGAAGATCCTGGCGTGCAGGCTGCCGAGCAGGGCGACGCCGAAACCGACGCCGACCTCGTAGTTGGTCTCCTCCACCGCACCCGCCTGGCCCGCCCGGTCCGCGGGCACGGCGCCGACCAGGACTGCGGCCGCCGCGGTCACGGCCATACCGTCGCCGAGACCGAACGACACCAGCACCAGCGCGACCACCGGATAGGTGGTGGGTTCCGGACTCACCGCCAGCAGCAGGAACCCGAGGGCGACCGCACCGAGGCCGAAACCGAGCACCGCGCGGACACCGAACCTCTCCATCAGAAACGGCGTGAGCAGGGAGGCGGTGAGCAGCGTGAGCGCGGCGGGCAACATCCGGATGCCCGCCTGCGACGGGCTGTAGCCGTGGACGTATTGCAGCCACAGTGAGATCAGGAACATGGCCGCGCCGATCGCCATCATGGCCAGCAGCGTCGCGACGGCCGCCGCGGTGAACGCGCCGTTGCGGAACAGCCGCACATCCAGCAGCGGGTCGGCGGCAGTGAGCTGACGTCGGGTGAACCAGGCCAGCGCGGCGATGCCGATCAGCAGGATCGCCCAGTCCACCTCGCTCGCTTCACCTTTCGCGAGATGCTTGACGCCCCACGCCAGACAGACGATGCCTGCCACCGACAGCGCGGCGGCGAACCAGTCCAGGCTCCCCGCCTGCGGCGCACGATATTCCGGCAACACCCACAGCCCCACCACCACCGTCACGACCACCACCGGCACATTGAGCCAGAACGCCGACGACCACCCGAAGTGCTCGACGAGGAACCCACCGACGATGGGCCCCACCGTGGCGCCGACCCCGGCGACCGCCGCCCAGATCCCGATGGCCATGGTGCGTTCGCGCACATCGGTGAAGATGTTGCGGATCAGCGACAGCGTCGACGGCATCACCATCGCACCGCCGATCCCGAGCAATACCCGCCCGCCGATCAACTGCGCCGCGCTCCCGGCGGTAGCCGCGACCACCGACGCGATGCCGAACAGCACGAACCCGCTGATGAACAACAACTTTCGCCCCACCCGATCACCGAGCGCACCGGTGGTGATCAGCAAGCCGCCGAGCACGAGCCCGTAGATATCGATGATCCACAACTGTTCCATCGGCCCGACCTGCAAATCCTCGATCAGCGACGGCAGCGCCACATTGAGAATCGTGGCATCCATCGCCACCAGCAACAGACTGGCGCACAGCACCCCGAGCATCACCCAGCGCACCGACCCGTAGGACTCGTCCCGCGCTTCGCTCACCCTGGCCACCTCACCGGCCGCTCGGCCCTCGACGTCCGTTGACGACAAGCTACCCACAACAGTGACGCCCGCCCGGCAATGCTCGCGGCAGGTCCAGCCGCGATCCGGGCACGCGAAGGCCGATCCGGGCCGGATGAGACCCGATCATCGACGGGCGCTCAGCCCGGCAGGACCGCCGCGATGAGGGTGCGCGCGGCGCGGCCCGTACGTTCCCGGTCGCCCGTGATCACGCGGTCCTGGATGATGCCGCGCAATCCGGAGACCAGCAGCGTGGACACCACCTCGGGATCTTCGGCCAGCCCGGTCCGGCGCAGCGCGGCGGCGAGTTCGGCGACGAAGGTGGCGATCGCGGCCTCGGCGTAGTCCTGGTACGGCGAGCCGGGGGCACACGCGGCACCCAGCACCTGCAGCAGCACTCGCACGCTGTCGGCCTCGGCACCCTCGGAATTCACGTCGAAGAACCCGATCAGCCGCGCGGGTAGCTGCGCGGGCTCGGCGATATCGGCGAAGACCGCGGCGAGGTCGGGTCGCTGCGTCGCCAACGCCTGGACCAGCAGTTCTTCCTTGGTTCCGAAGTAGTAGATCAGCATGCGCGAGCTGGTCCCGAGTGCCGCGGCCAGCGGTCGCAGCGAGAGTTCGGCCAAGCCGTGCGAGGCGATGTAGGTGACGACACCGGCCAGCATCTCGGCGCGCTTGCGGTGGTCGAGGGGACGGGCCATGGGTTGACTGTAGCGAGTGCTACAGGTATTCATGTCATCGTGACTGTACCGATCGCTTCAGAAACTCGGGGCGGCGTGGTGGTGACCGCGTACGCGGCGACCACCGCACTGGCCGACACCATGGACGAGACCTGGTCGCGCCTGCTGCGCGGCGAGAGCGGAATCCGTGCGCTACCCACGCGGTTCCTCGCCGAGCACGATCTGCCGGTGCGGATCGGCGGACCACTGGTCACCTCGCCCGATGCCGAGCTGACGCGGATCGAGCAGCGCAGGCATTCCTACGTCGAACGCATGGCCCTGGTCCTCGGCAGACAGGTCTGGCAGGCCGCGGGCGCGCCGGAAGTCGACCGTGAGCGGCTCGCCGTGGCCATCGGCACCGGCCTCGGGGGCGGCGACGCACTGATCGATGCCGTCGACGCGATGCGGGCGGGCGGCTACCGCAAGGTCTCACCGCTGGCCGTGCCGATGGTGATGCCCAATGGACCCGCCGCCACCGTCGGACTCGAAATCGGCGCGCAGGGTGGGGTTTTCGCGCCGGTGTCGGCCTGCTCGTCGGGGTCGGAGGCGATCGCGCACGCATGGCGGCTGATCAGCACCGGCGAGGCCGATGTGGTGGTCACCGGTGGCGTCGAAGGGCATATCGACCCGGTCCCCATCGCGGGCTTCGCGATGATGCGGGCGATGAGTACCCGCAACGACGAGCCCGAACGCGCCTCCCGGCCGTTCGACCGCGACCGCGACGGCTTCGTCTTCGGCGAGGCCGGCGCGCTGCTCGTCCTCGAATCCGAACGGCACGCGAAGGCGCGTGGTGCGCGCATCCACGCGCGAGTGCTCGGTGCGGGCATCACCTCCGACGCCTTTCACATCGTGGCCTCCGACCCGGCGGGCACCGGTGCGGCGCGGGCGATGCGCAAGGCCGTTCACACTGCGGGGCTGCGGGTTCGCGACATCGATCACGTGAACGCGCACGCGACGTCGACATCGATCGGCGATGCTTCCGAAGCGGCGGCGATCACCGCGGTCGCTCCCGATGCCTCGGTGTACGCCCCGAAGTCAGCACTCGGTCATTCGATCGGCGCGGTGGGCGCTCTCGAAGCGGTGCTCACGATCCTGAGCCTGCGTGAGCAGATCGTCCCGCCCACACTGAATTTCGACAACGCGGACCCGGCGATCGATCTCGATATCGTCGCCGGGGCCCCACGACCGCACAAGATCGACTACGCCCTCAGTAACTCGTTCGGATTCGGCGGCCACAATGTCGCGCTCGCGTTCGGAAAAGCGTAGCGGCGCCGCCGATCCGGTGGGATCGACGGCGCCGTGACGGCTCAGCGCGACTTACGCCTTGTCGAAGCGGGTGTCGACGAACGACTTGAAATCGACCTTGCCGGGGATGGCCTTGGCCTTGGTGAAGGCATCCGCGATTTCCTGTTCGGAGGCGATGACCTGGTCGGTGAGTTTGATCGGCTCCTTGATCGAGCGGGTCCAGGTGGTGCGGGAGGCGTCGACGCTGATCTGGGTCAGCTCGGCGTATTTGGTCGACCAGGTGTCGAGATTGTCCGAGGACCACTTGGTGGCGGCGGCGTAGCGCTGGAAGAAGTCGGCGAGAGCGGCGGACTTGCCCGCGTCGGCGACGGTCTTGTTGCCTGCCACCCAGAAGTTGTAGCCGTTGGCGGCCTGGTCGGCGGTGGCGATCGACTTGGCGCCGATATCCTTCTCCGCGATGGCAGTGTAGGGGTCCCAGGTGGCCCAGGCGTCGACGTCACCGCGGGTGAGCGCGGTGTAGCCGTCGCCGGGAGCAAGGTAGACCGGCTCGACATCGCTCAGCGACAGGCCCGCCTTCTGCAGTTGCAGGAGCAGGTTCGCGTTGGCCGAACTGCCCTTGTAGACGGCGACCTTCTTGCCTTTGAGGGCCGCAACCGAACCGATCGTGGAGTCCTTGCCGACCAGGATCGCGTCACCCTTGCCGGTGGCCGAGAGCGCCCCGACGATCTTGATGTCGGCGTCGGCGGCCGCGCCGAAGATCACCGGGGTATTGCCGGTTTGGGCGATGTCGATGCCGCCCGCACTCGCCGCCTCGACCAGCGGCAGACCGGCGGTGAAGGTGGAGAATTCGATCTTGTAGGGCAGGTTCTCCAGCTGACCCGATGCCTTCAGCAACACCTCGATCGAAATCGCCTTCTGGTCACCGACTTTCAGCGTGACGGTGCTCAGGTCGACCGGGCCCGAGGGTGCGGCGTCGGTCGCCGTGTCGTCGCCGCACGCGCTCAGTGCGAGCGTTGCGACGACGGCGAGGGCAAGGCCTGCCAGACGGGACATCGGGGTGCGTTTCACGGGAACAACTTTCGTGCGATGGTGCGGAGGGTTCAGTGCACGCCGAGCAGCGCGAGCAGGTGCGTCGCGTACTCGGCGACTTCCGGCGCGGCGGCGGTGCGGGGGCGTGGTAGCTCGATGGGCACGTCGGCGGCGATGCGGCCGTCGTCGAGAACGAGAACGCGGTCGGCCAGGGTGATCGCCTCCAGCACGTCGTGGGTCACCAGCAGGACGCCGAACTCGCGCTGAGCGTGCAGGCCGAGGAGCAGCTCGTGCATCGTCAGCCGGGTCAGCGCGTCGAGCGCGCCGAAGGGCTCGTCGAGCAGCAACAGCGTCGGCTCGGCCACCAATGCCCGTGCCAGCGCGGCACGTTGGGCCTCACCACCGGACAGAGTGAGCGGCCACGCGTCGGCGCGACCGGCGAGGCCGACCTCGGCGAGCAGGTCGCGGGCGGCTTGCTCGTCGGCACGTCGATTGCGCGGCTTCGGCCTGCCGAGGGCCACATTGCGCACCACCGGCTGCCACGGGATCAGGCGGGGTTCCTGGAAGACGATCGTCGGCCTGCCTTCGACGGAAGCCGCACCGCGAGTGGCGGTATCGAGGCCGCCGATGATCCGCAACAGCGTGGACTTGCCCGATCCACTGCGCCCGACCAGCGCGACGATCTCGCCCGCGCCGATCTCGAGATCGATCCCGTCGAGCACGGTGCGGTCACCGAATCGCTTGCTGAGAGCGGCGATCCGGGCGGCGGGCACGCGAGCCGATCGCGACGAGATGGGGGTGACGGTCGTGGCGGCGGCAGCGGTCATGGGGTGAACCTCGCGATCGAACGGCGGCGGGTAGCGGGCCTGCCTGCTCTCGGGACGGGGTGGGTCCTCGAGCCGGCGGAAGAAGCGGACATCAGCGGTGCACCGCCGGGCGCCAGCGCAGTGCGCGGCGTTCGAGCAGCCGCACGATCGAGTCGGTGAGCAGGCCGAGCAGGCTGTAGACCACCAGTCCGAACACCACGATGTCGGTTCGCAGGAATTCGCGGGCATTGTTGACGACGAAGCCGAGTCCGGCACTGGCATTGATCTGTTCGGCCACGATGAGCGAGAGCCAGGCGATGCCGAGACTCTGCCGGGCGCCGACCAGGATCTGCGGCAGGGCGCCGGGGAGCACGAGCAGGCGCAGGCGTTCGGCGAGTCCGAGGTGCAGGGCACTGCCGAGTTCGAGCAGTTTCGGGTCGAGCTGGCGGATGCCCGAGAAGGTATTGAGGTACAGCGGGAAGAACACACCGAGGGCGATCAGGTAGACCTTGGGCTCCTCGCCGATGCCGAACCAGATGATGAACAGCGGGATCAGGCCGAACAGCGGGATGGTGCGGATCATCTGCAGCGGCGGGTCGACCGCGTACTCACCGATCTTGCTCAGGCCGGCGAGCACGCCGAGTACCAGCGCGAGAACCGCGCCGAGGGCGAAGCCGTACAGCGCGCGCTGGCCGGAAACCAGCAGTGCCTCGGTGAGCTGGCCGGATCGGTAGGTTTCCAGACCCGCGTCCAGCACCGCGGACGGCGCGGGCAGTTTCTTGGCCGGGATCGAGCCGCTGGCGCTGGCGAGCTGCCAGATGACCAACACCGCGAGCGGCGAGAGCGCGCGCAGGAACCCGGGGCGACGGTACAGCGGGATCCGTCGCTCGCCGGTTTCGGTGGGCCTCTCCAACAGCATGCGAGCATGGTGCCCGCCCGAACCGGTATACCGACAGGGTTCGAATCAGCTCGAGGATTTGTCGGCTCGGCCGGAGATCTGCTGCACCGCCCAGCTATTCCCGTCGGGATCGCTGAAGAAGACGAAACCGACATTGTCGAGCGGGTGCGGGACGGGCCGCGGATTCTTGCCGAGCTCGCGCACCTCGCTGACCTCGACTCCCCGCGCCACCAGCTCCGCGTGCGCCTGCTCGATATCGGGAACCACGAGTTGCAGGCCCTTCAGCGAGCCCGGCGGCATCTGCGGCACCGCCCCTTTGCCGATGACGATCGAGCAGCCCGAGCCAGGCGGGGTGAGTTGCACGATGCGCACGTCGTCGGAGATCACCGTGTCGTGGTCGACGGCGAACCCGAGCTGACGCGCGTAGAAATCTTTGGCCCGATCGATATCGGAAACCGGGACGATCACAACTTCCAGGGTCCAGTTCACTACGCGCCTCCGCGTTGCAGTCCGGGTGATGCGCCAAGTCTGCCAGCTGCGCGCTCGGGAGCAGAGCCGTATCGGCGGCGGTCAGGGCTTGCGTTCCCATCGCCAGGCGAACTCGCCGGTCGCAGGGGGTGGGCCCGGTAGCTCACCCTCGGCGGTGAGCCCGTCCACCATCAGCGCGAGGACACGTTGGCGCAGTTCGGTGGTGCGCGCCGGGTCGGGCATGGTGATGGCCGAGCAGGCCTCGAGGATCAAGCCGAGGTCGAGGGCGTCGACATCGGGCCGAAGGCGACCGCTGGCGTGGGCGCGGCGGACCAGCTCCTCGCCGGCCTCCCCCGAGTGCACGACGTCGGGCAGCATCGACTCGTCGGGCGTGAAGGTGCCCGCCAGACGCACGGTGAGCGAGTGCACGTCGGCCTCGACGACCCGTTCCAAGAATCCGACGAACCCGCGCCAGCCATCCGAATCCATTAGCGCCGCATCGGCTTCCGCGTTGAATCGCCGTAGCCCTTCGTGACAGAGGGTGCGCAGCAGCACCTCCTTGCTCGGATACCGCCGGTAGAGCGCGCTGATCCCGACGCCCGCCCGTTCGGCCACGGCGGCGATCGGTGCGTTCGGATCGTCGAGGAACACCGCGCGGGCGGCGTCGAGGATCAGTCCGTCGTTGCGCGCGGCCTGCGCCTTGCGACCGGGCAAGCGGGGCTGATCTGCGGTTTCGGTCTGGTTCGCCATGAATATCAGCCTACCACTTGAAACGGAACGCTCCGTTCTGTTATGGTTGGAACAGAACGAAACATTCCGTTTCAATTTGAGGAGTCGACATGGCCACCATCACCCCGTTCCGAATCGACGTTCCGCAGGCCCGCCTCGACGACCTCGCCAACCGGCTGCGCGGCGCCCTGTACCCCGACGAACTGCCCGGCGTCGGCGACGCCTACGGCGTCCCGGCCGGTCGCGTCCGCACTCTCGCCGAGTACTGGCTCGAGGAGTTCGATTGGCGCGCACTGGAATCCGAGCTCAACGCCTACCCGCAGTTCACCACCGAGATCGAGGGCGAGGACATCCACTTCCTGCACATCCGCTCCTCGCGCGCCGATGCGACGCCGGTGATCCTCACCCATGGCTGGCCCGGTTCGATCCTCGAATACCTCGACGTGATCGCGCCCCTCACCGAGCCGGAATCGGCCGACGCGCCCGCCTTCCACCTCGTCATCCCCTCGCTGCCCGGTTTCGGCTTCTCCGGCCCCACCCGCAGCACCGGCTGGAACCGCTACCGCACCGCCCGCGCCTGGGCCGAGCTGATGGCGCGCCTGGGCTACCAGCGCTACGGCGCCATCGGCAACGACGGCGGCTCGATGGTCTCCCCGGAGATCGGCCGGATCGCGCCCGACACGGTGATCGGCGTGCACGTCACCCAGCTGTTCTCGTTCCCGTCCGGCGACCCGGCCGAGTTCGAGGGCCTGTCCGAGGCGGATATGGCCGCGCTGCAGCATCTCCAGTGGTTCCACGAGAACAAGATGGCCTTCAATACCCTGCACAGCCAGCAGCCGCAGACGCTGGCCTACGCGCTCGCCGATTCCCCGGTGGGTCTGCTCGGCTGGAACGCGCAGCTGTTCGGCGAGTCGCTCGACGCGCAGTTCGTGATCGCGAATGTGGCGCTGTACTGGCTCACCGGGACAGCGGGTTCGTCGCTGCGCTTCTACTACGAGGACGCGCACGCCACCGAGCAGCCGACCGAGCCGACCACAGTCCCGACCGGGCTGGCCATGTTCGCCGGCGATTTCCAGTCGATCCGCCGGTTCGCCGAGCGCGACCACAGCAAGATCGTCAGCTGGAATTCCTACGACACCAGCGCGGGTACGGGCGGCGCGAACGACGCGGCCGGGCACTATGCCGCGCACGAGGCGCCCGCGGTGCTGGTCGGCGACATTCGCGAGTTCTTCGCCGGGCTGGCCTGATTCGTCCAGGTGCCGCGGCCCACGCTCCCCTCATCGGTGCGTGGGTCGCGACCCATTCGAATCATGCACCAGCGCAGTGTGATACGCGCAGCAAAGATGCCAATCAGTGATGCTCGTGCAGGTCGGCCCAGGCCGGAAACGGATCGGCGTAGCCGGTCCACGCGCTCGGGCCCGCCGCGAACTCCGCGTCGGTGAGCAGCGCGGCGTCGAGTTCGCGCCGCACGGCGGGGGCGTCGAGGCGCACTCCGATGAACACGAGCTCCTGTCCGGCAGGCACTTCCAGTTCCGACCACCACGCGCCGGGTTCGAAGGTCAGATTCGGGCCCGCCTGCGACCAGATCGCCGCCAGCTCGGGACGGCTCGCGATCCAGCAGAATCCCTTGCTGCGCAACATCCCCCGCAATCGCTCCAGCACGGCGGCGAGGCGTTGCGGATGGAAGGGCCGGTCGGCGAGAAAGGTGATGCTGCTGATTCCGTATTCCTCGGTCTCGGGAGCGTGTCCCCCCGCCAATTCCTCTGCCCAGCCTTCGGATTCGGCCGCGACCACCGGGTTGTAGCGTCCCGTGGCAAGCACTTCGCGCAGATCCACGACGCCCTTTTCGGTTCGCAGCACGTGCGCTCGCGGGTTGAGCCTTCGTACGGTCGCCTCCACCGTGGCCGCGGCGTTCACGCTGACCAGGTCGGTCTTGTTGATCAACAGCACGTCGGCGAACTCCACCTGATCGACCAGCAGATCGGCGATCGAGCGGGCATCACCCTCGCCGGCTTCGAGGTCGCGTTCCGTGAGCGCCTGTCCGCGGACGAGTTCGGCCAGGAAGGTCGAGGCGTCGACGACGGTGACCATGGTGTCGAGGCGGGCGATGTCGCCGAGGCGGAACCCGTCGTCGAACTCCCAGTCGAAGGTGGCGGCCACCGGCATGGGTTCGGAGATGCCGGTGGACTCGATCACCAGCTGGTCGAAGCGGCCCTCGCGTGCCAGACGCGCGACGGCTTCGATCAGGTCCTCGCGCAGGGTGCAGCAGATGCAGCCGTTGGTGAGTTCGACCAGCTTCTCCTGGGTGCGGTCGAGGTGCCCCTGACCCGCGATCAGCGCGGCGTCGATATTGACCTCGCTCATGTCGTTGACGATCACCGCGACCCGGCGGCCGTCGCGGTTGGCGAGGATGTGATCGAGCAGTGTGGTCTTGCCTGCGCCGAGGAAGCCGGACAGGACGGTGACGGGCAGAGGTGTCAGGGTGTTGGTCACGAGTTAATGATAATGGTTTTCATTTGCAGTGCCCAGGTGGGGTCTCGCGACGGCGAGTGCGGTCGTAGGGTTGGGGCGTGAAGATGTTGCCGCTGACCCCCGATGGCCAGACCCCCGTTCGCGCGCTCACCATCGCGGGCACCGACTCCGGTGGCGGCGCGGGCATCCAGGCCGATTCGCGCACCATGGCGCTGTGCGGCGTGCACGCGTGCGTGGCGGTGGCCGCCGTGACCGTGCAGAACACGGTGGGCGTCAGCGGGTTTCACGAGATTCCGCCGCAGGTCGTGGCCGATCAGGTACGGGCGGTCGTGCGCGATATCGGCATCGGCGCGGCCAAGACCGGCATGCTCGCCTCCACCGCGATCATCGAGGCCGTCGCCGGGGTGTGCCGCGAGCTCGGAATCGGGCGCGAGGGCACCATCCCCCTGGTGGTCGACCCCGTCGCGGCTTCCATGCACGGGGATCCACTGCTGCACGCGGAGGCCCTGGAGGCAGTGCGCAACACGCTGATTCCGCTGGCGACCGTCGTTACCCCCAACCTCGACGAGGTGCGTCTGATCACCGGCATCGAGGTGGTCGACGACGCCACCGCGCGCAAGGCCGCCGAGGCATTGCACGCGCTGGGCGCGCAGTGGGCGATCGTGAAGGGCGGCCACCTGCGCGCCTCGGAATTCAGCACCGACCTGCTCTACGACGGCGACACCTTCCGCGAGTTCAGCGCACCGCGCATCGCCACCGGCAACGATCACGGCGGCGGCGACACCCTGGCCGCGGCGATCGCCAGCGCGCTCGCCAACGGCTACCCGGTTCCCGACGCGGTGGAGTTCGCCAAGGAGTGGACCTACCGATGCCTCGCCGCCTCCTACGATCTCGGCGCAGGCCACGGCCCCGTATCACCGCTCTGGAGACTTCACGTCGACGCATGATCGGCGCGGCCGCGCACGGCCGAGGTATGCCTAGCGTGGCGTCCCGAACATGTCGGTACCCAGGTTCATACTGAACCCATCGCACCCCCGTCGACCCCAACGACGTGATCGACGAGAACAACGGAGTTCGTGTCGGGCGCGAGATCTCAGTCGAGACCGAAAGCCGAGCGCAGCGGTTCCGACGGGTCGATCTTGACCCCGTTGAAGCGAGCGTGCGCCTGCGCCAGCGCCGAGATGCTCTCGGCCAGATAGTCGACGAAGCGCTCGACCGGCATCGCCGATACTTCGCGCTGGTTCGCGCCGAGCCACCAGTCCGTGGCCGAGGCGACCGCGCCGAAAATCGAATAGTTCACCAATTCGATCCCGGTCACGTCGATCGATTCGGTCGGCAGCAGGCCCGCGAAGAATTCCGCCGCCCGCCGCGCCGATTGGCGGGCCGCGACCAGAGCGCGTTCGGTTTCCTTGGCCTGCTGGCTGAAATGGCTGTGCAGCATGAACCGGAAGACGTTCGGATGCGCCGACACGACCGCCACGTATTCGGTGGCCGCGGTATGGACGAGTTCGCTGATCGAATCGTCGGTGAGATTCACGCTGGTGAGCACGCGCTCCCAAAGCATGTCACGTACCCGGTCGACGATCGCGTTGTAGAGGTCGGTCTTGTCCTCGAAATGGCGATACAGCTTCGGCTTGGCCGCACCGGCTTCCTTGGCGATATCGCCCATGCTCACATCGGGCCCGACCTGATCGAGCGCCCGGAACGCGGCGTCGACGAATTCGATCCGCACCTGCACGCGATGCTCACGCCAGCGTTCGGTCCGCGCGTCGACACGACGCCGCGGCGCCTCGTCCGTCTTGGGGTAACCGCGCGTCACGGTAGTAATACTAGGGCGGGCCGTACCGCGGGTTACGCACCCCACCGAGAGCGGGAACACATTTGCTGAAACAGCAAGATTTCTGGCGCCCGTCGGAGCCGCCGATGCACTATCGGATGATCCTTTCACCCTGACTGACCAGGAGCATCGATGACCGAGACCGTGGCGAACGCCGAAGAGTTCTGGGAAGACTTCTACCGCGAACGTGCGCAGATCTGGACCGGTAACCCGAACCCCCTCCTGGTGCGCGAGGTCTCCGAGCTGACCCCCGGGACCGCCCTCGACCTGGGCTGCGGCGAGGGTGCCGACGCGATCTGGCTGGCGGAGGGCGGCTGGCAGGTCACCGCCGCCGACATCTCCGCGACCGCGATGGAGCGTGGCGCGCGCCGGGCCGCCGAGGTAGGCGTGACGATCGTGTGGGAGCGCCACGACCTCCAGGCGAGCTTCCCGGCAGGCACCTTCGACCTGGTGTCGGCGCAGTTCCTGCACTCCCCGGTGGAACTGCCGGACGAGCGGGCCGGGATTCTGCGCAGCGCGGCGGCCGCCGTCGCGCCGGGTGGCGTACTGGTGGTCGGCGCGCACGCGGCCGCGCCGAGCTGGGCCTCCAGCCAGATGCACGCTCATGTGTTCCCGACCATCGAGCAGGTGCTCGAGCAGCTCGAGCTCGGGCCCGAGTGGCAGGTCGAGACCGCCGAGCTGGTCCACACCCCCTCGACCAGCCCCGACGGTGTGGTCGGCGAGCGCGCCGACAGCGTGCTGCGCCTGCGTCGCGGCTGACCACGATCCCCAGCAACCTCCCAGCTCGGTCCCAGCTCGGTGGCAGCGCGGCCATCGAGTCTGGGTGTCATGACTCAGACCGAGGCCGAGCAGAAGGCCATGCAGAGCAGCCGCGCGCCGGTGCTCGACGTAGTGATACCCGTGTACAACGAAGAGGTCGATCTCGGCCTGTGCGTGCGGAGGTTACATGCCTATCTGCGCGCCGGATTCCCGTTCACAGCCCGCATCACCATCGCCGACAATGCCAGCACCGACGCCACCCTCGCGGTGGCGGAGTTGCTGGCCGCCGAACTCGACGGCGTCGAGGTGCTGCACCTGGACGCCAAAGGGCGTGGGCGGGCCCTGCGGGCCGCGTGGGAAGCCTCGGACGCGGCGGTGGTCGCGTACATGGATGTCGACCTGTCGACCGACCTGGACGCGCTGCTGCCGCTGATCGCGCCGCTGGTGTCCGGGCATTCCGATCTCGCGATCGGCACCAGGCTCGACGCGTCGGCTCGCGTGGTGCGCGGACCCAAGCGTGAGATCATCTCCCGCTGCTACAACCTGCTGCTGAAAACCACTCTGCGGGCGGGCTTTTCGGATGCGCAGTGCGGATTCAAAGCCGTGCGCACCGAGGTCGCGCGCGAACTGCTGCCGCTGGTTCGGGATGGCGAGTGGTTCTTCGATACCGAGCTGCTGGTGCTGGCCGAGCGGGCGGGTCTGCGGATTCACGAGGTGCCCGTCGACTGGATCGACGATCCCGACAGCCGGGTCGACATCATCGATACCGCACGCAAGGACCTGCGCGGAATCTGGCGGTTGACCAGGGCGCTGACCACCGGCGCCCTCCCGCTGGACGAGCTGCGGGCCGCTGTCGGGCGGGAACCGCTGGTCGCCGGAGTACCCCTCGGCATGGTCGGGCAGCTGGTGCGGTTCGCGATCGTCGGGGTGAGCTCGACCCTCGCCTACATCGTCCTGTATCTGCTGTTGCAGCCGCTGCTCGGCAGTCAGGGCGCCAATCTGATATCGCTGCTGGTCACCGCGGTGGGCAATACGGCCGCCAACCGGGCATTCACCTTCGGCGTGCGCGGACGCGGCAACGCGATCTCGCACCAGTTCCAGGGCTTGGCCATCTTCGCGTTCGGGCTGGCGGTCACCAGCGGGTCCCTGTTCGCCCTGCACCGCTGGGCACCCGACGCACCCGTGGCGGTGGAACTCACCGTCCTGATCACCGCCAATCTCGTGGCGACACTCGCTCGTTTCGTCGGCCTGCGCTGGGTGTTCCGCCACGCGGGCGCCGACCGGACAACGAGCGTCTCGCCGGTGTTCGCAGCCACCGAGAGCGCGGAGTCGGCAGCGCGCACGCACGCGGTGGAGGTCCGTCGATGACCACGACCATCGCACCCACCCCACCCGCCGGCATCGCGCAGTCCACGCCGACCCGAAAGCGTTGGGAGCGACCCGCATTGGCGGCGTTGCTGCTCGGCACACTGATCGCCTATCTCATCAATCTGAGCGCCAACGGCTGGGCCAATGACTTCTATGCCGCTGCGGTACAGGCAGGTTCGCAATCGTGGGAGGCGTTCTTCTTCGGCTCGTCCGACGCCGCGAACTCGATCACCGTCGACAAACCGCCCGCTTCGCTGTGGGTGATGGAACTGTCGGTCCGGCTGTTCGGGCTCAACAGCTGGAGCATGCTGGTGCCGCAGGTGCTGCTCGGCGTCGCGAGCGTCGCACTGTTGTGGGCGACGGTGCGCAGGCCGTTCGGACCCGCGGCGGGGTTGATCGCGGGCACGGTGCTCGCGGTGACTCCCGTCGCGGTGCTGATGTTCCGGTTCAACAATCCCGACGCGCTGCTCGTCTTGCTGATGATCGCCGCCGCGTGGGCGATGACACGAGCGGTCGCGGACGGACGGTGGCGATGGTTGCTGCTCACCGGCGCGTTCATCGGATTCGGATTCCTGGCCAAGCAGTTGCAGGTGCTGTTGGTGGTGCCACCGTTGGCCCTGATGTATCTGATCGCCGGACCCCCGAGGCTGGGAAAGCGGGTCGCGCAATTGTTCGCCGCCGGAGCGGCGATGGTGGCAGGCGCGGGGTGGTGGATAGTGGCGGTGGAGCTGTGGCCGTCGGATTCGCGGCCGTGGATCGGTGGGTCGCAGAACAATTCGATCATCGAGCTCACTCTCGGATACAACGGTCTCGGCCGGTTGAACGGCAACGAGACCGGCAGTGTCGGACCCGGCGGGGAACTGCCCGCCGGCGGCAACGGGATGTGGGGAAGCACCGGGATCACCCGGATGTTCGAACCCGCGCAGGGCGGTCAGATCGCGTGGCTGATTCCGGCGGCGTTGCTCGCGCTCGTGGTCGGGCTCGCCTTGCGCGGACGAGCGCCGCGCACCGATGCTCGACGGGCCGCGCTGATCCTCTGGGGCGGTTGGCTTCTCGTCACCGGGCTGGTGTTCAGCTTCATGGCGGGGATCTTCCACCAGTACTACACGGTGGCGCTCGCGCCCGCCGTGGCGGCGCTGGTCGGGACCGGCGCCGTGCAGATCTGGGGTTCGCGTGATCGGCTGTGGGCGCGGTGCGCGGGCGCGGTGGCCATTGCGCTCACCACGGCGACCGCGTGGATGTTGTTGTCACGCAGCGCTTCCTTCCAGCCGTGGTTGCGCTGGACGATCCTTGTCGTCGGTGTCGTCGCCACCGTCGCGTTCGTGTTCCCACTGGCTCGCAAGCAGTCGGTGATCGTGGCGCTCGCCGCTGCCTTCCTCGGCCTCGCCGGACCGATCGCCTACTCGATCGACACCCTCGCGTCCGCGCATTCCGGTGCGATCCCTTCCGCCGGACCGAGTTCCGGCGGGATGCACGGCATGGGGGGACCCGGCATGCGTCCCGGTGGCGACGGTGGCAGGCCCGGCGCCGACGGATCCGCCAGGGGCGGTGCCGCACCTGGCGGGACGGCCCCGGACGGTGCAGCCACGGGTGCGCCGGACGGTGCCGCGCTGGGGCAGGACGGCGCGGCGACGCCGGACGGTGCCGCGCAGGGAACGAACGGCGACCAGCGAATGGGTGGCGCCGGCGGATTGCTGGGCGGATCACGGCCGAGCGATCAGATCGTCACCCTGCTCGAGTCGAACGGCACCGACTACACCTGGGTCGCGGCGGCCGTCGGTTCCAACAGCGCCGCCGGGTATCAGTTGGCCACCGAACTGCCGGTGATGCCGGTCGGCGGGTTCAACGGCAGCGACCCGTCGCCCACCCTCGAACAGTTCCAGCAGTACGTAGCCGACGGAAAGATCCACTACTTCGTCGCCGGTGGGCGCGGTGGTCCCGGCGGGAACAGCGCATCGACCAGCTCGGCGATCACCGCATGGGTGACGGCGAACTACTCGGCGACGACGGTCGACGGGGTAACGCTCTACGACCTCACCCAACCGAAGTCGTAGCCGTCTCGACGACAGGCTAGGCCCGGCGGATCACCCCGATCCGCCGGGCCCAGCCTTCGTGTCGCCTCACCCCATCGCGCCGCCGGCACCCTGCGTTGCCGCCCAGATTTCGTCCACCACGCAATCACAATTCGGCCCGACGTCGGAGAACGGGAGCAGCAGCCTTTGCACGAGCTCCCCGGGGAAGCGACATCGGACAGGCGAGCGTCGTTGATGTGCCGAGCAGCACCGGAGCGCCGAGCAGCGTTAGAGCGCAGCGGCGACCCACTCGGCGAAGGAGGGACCGGCCAGGGTGGCGTGCGGGGACGGCAGGAGGGTGCCGTTTTCGAATTGCTCGCGGTCGGGGTTGGCCGAGTCGGAGGTTTCGATGATCTGTAGCGCGTCCCCGCGGGTCTCGACCAGAACGGCGGCCGCACCGGCCATGGTCTCCGGCTGCGGGCCTGCGATCTCGGGAAACGGAATATCTTCGGCGGCAATCGGATTCGCGGCGAGATCGACCAGCGCCTCGGCGACTGTTCGAGCGGCGACCAGCTGGGTACGCATACCCGCAACGTAGGCGACGGAGCCTTGCGTGCCCCACCCGACCATCACCTCGACGAGTTCGTGGAACTGCGCCGCACGCAGAATCTGCACCGGCAGTGCACCTTTGAGCAGTTCCTGCTCATGGGCCAGCTTGGCGGCGTTGTACCCGGCGAGCGAACCGTCGATCCCGATGATGGACACCACCACCAGCCGCTCGACCCCGGCCCGCTCCCCCGCCGCATGCAGATTCCGCGCGGAAGCGGTGAAGAACTCGGTCGCCACCTGCTGATCGGCCGACGGCGTACTCGACGCGTCGATAACGATGTCGACCCCGGTCAACGCCTCGTCGAGACCCGCACCGGTCTCGATGTCGACACCGTCGGCGCGCGAGAAAGCGACAACGTCATACCCACGCTCGACCAGCACATCCACCACGTGCCGACCCAGCCGCCCGGTTGCCCCCGCCACCGCGATCTTCTTCTGCTCCACCATGATCCACTCCTTCATCGCTTCTTGCGGGTTCACAAAGACGACGACGTAGGCGACCGGAGTGTGACATCACCTGGTCACGATGTCTCGAGACTCCCCCGAGGCGCGACCCAGCGGTGATCGAGGTCCACTACCGATGCGACCGTTTCGAAATCGGAGTCGTAGTGGAACAGGACAAGGCGGTGTTCTATCGCCAACACCGAAGCGAGCAGGTCATGGATGCCGACCGCGCGGTGGCGGCCCGACCGCGCGAGTTCGCGCTGAATCGTGAAGGCGCTTTGCCAGTGTTCGTCATTGGTGGGCAGGTACTCATAGGCTGCGCGGCGCCGAAACCGAATCTGTTCGTATTCAGCCGGGCTTCGGGCGCTGTAGAGCGCCTCGGAATCGAGCGGTGCACACGTGGCTATCAACCCGGCCTCGAGCAGCGGCCCGAGTGCGGCCCCCACGTCCGGATGACGCATTCGAGCGGCCGCGCTGGTGTCGATGAGATAGCGCGCCGTTATCGCCATACGTCGTCGCGCCGATCCTTGTCCGCCATTTCGGCCATGCCGCCGTTGACCAACCATTCGACTTCGCTGGCGCGCGCATGCGCCACCACGGCCGAGTTCAGCGCGGCACGAACGGTATCGGAGACACCTGCGGTCCCGAGCGCGTCCTGCGCGGACTCGAGTAGCTCGTCGTCGATCTCGATCAGGCGTTTGGTCATCGCACAGTCCCTCGATATATATTCCCCCATGCCCGAACTATATACCTCGAAACGACCAGGTCACAAGGGTTCAGTGGGACAGGTTCAGGGCGGTGTGCAGGGTGGCGGCCCACTGGTCGACGATCAGTTTGCGGCGAGCGGAGTCGTCGGTGAGGACGTCGGCGAGGCCGAGGCCGCGGGCCAGGTCGAGGGTGGCCTGGACGAGGTGGTGGGTGACCGGGTCGGAGTCGTCGACGCCGAGGGCCTCGATGGCGCGGCGGTGGGAGATACGGCCGAACCGGGCCTCGAGGGGCAGGATGCGTTCGCGCAGGGCCGGGTCGGCGGCGGCGTGGGTCCAGACCTGGAGCGCGGCTTTGAAGAACGGGGTGGTGTAGGACTCGACGAGCGCGGAGACGACGGCGCGCGTGCGGCCCGCACCCTGGGCGACCGCGTTCACCGTTTCGGCCTCGGCCTTGGCCTGGTCCATCCGGAACTCGAACATGAACTCGAGCGCGGCCGTGATCAGATCCTCGCGGGTGGGGAAATGGTGCTGGGCGGCACCGCGCGACACCCCGGCCCGCTCGGCGACCACCGACACGGTGGCGGCTGCCCAGCCGGTTTCGGCCAGGCAGTCGATGGTCGCCTCCAGCAGCCGCTGCCGGGTGGCCCGGCTGCGGTCCTGCTTGGGTTCGTGGGGTGTCGCCATCGGACTATTGTGCCCAGCTGGGCGGACGCTTCTGGAAGAAGGCCGTCATGCCCTCGATCACCTCGGGGGTGCCGAAGAAGCTCGCCGACCGCTTGGCCAGTGCTTCGGCCTCGGCGTCGAACGTAGCCAGCACTGCCGCGTTAACCAGTTTCTTGGACTCGGCCAGTCCCTGCGGCGACCCCTTGCGCAGCTCGCCACTCAGGCGTTTCACCTCGGCGGCGGCGTCCTGCGCGGCCACGGTGACCAGGCCGATCTCCTGCGCGGTCGCGGCATCGAATTTCTCGCCGGTCAGGAAGTAGCGGCTCGCGGCCCGCTGGTCCAGCCGCGGCACCAGCGTGAGCGAGATCATGAACGGCGCCATCCCGATGCGCACCTCGGTGAGCGCGAAACTACTGCCCGGCCCCGCGACGACCAGATCGCAGGCCCCGATGATGCCCATGCCACCGGCCCGGACATTGCCGTCGATCTGCGCGATCACCGGTTTGGGCGAGGCGAGGATGCCGCGCAGCACGTCGATCATCACGCGGGTGCGCTCATCGGCGGCCACCGCGGGATCGGCGTTGCTCGCCTCCTTGAGGTCAGCGCCCGCGCAGAAGGTGTCACCGGTGTGGGCCAGCACGATGCCGCGCACGGCGGGATCGGTGGCCGCCGCGTCGAATCCGGCGAGCAGCTCGCGAACCAGCCTGGACGAGAGCGCATTGCGGTTGTGCGGCGAGTCGAAGGTCAGCCTGGCGAACCCGTCGACGACCTTGTAGCGGACGAACGGTGCTTCCGTCGCGTCACTCATCGGGACTCCTGTTCATCCGGTAGGGGTGGTCGCCCCATCTCCGGGGCGACCACCGTTGTGCCTAGTACGAGCGCGGCAAACCCAACGAGTGCTGGGCGACGAAGTTCAGGATCATCTCGCGGCTGACCGGTGCGATGCGCGAGATGCGCGCGGCCTGCAGCATCGCCGCCAGCCCCACCTCACGCGTCAGGCCAGAACCGCCGTGGGTCTGAATCGACTGGTCCAACGCTTTGATGCTGGCTTCCGCGGCCGCGTACTTGGCCATGTTGGCGGCCTCGGCGGCGCCGAACTCGTCGCCGGTGTCGTAGAGCGTCGCGGCCTTCTGCATCATCAGCTTGGCCAGTTCCAGCTCGATCTTCACCTGGGCCAGCGGATGCGAAATACCCTGGTGCGCACCGATCGCCGTCTTCCAGACCGTGCGCTCCTTGGCATACTCCACAGCCCGGTCGATGGCGTAGCGACCGAGGCCGACCGCCATGGCCGCGCCCATGATGCGCTCGGGATTCAATCCGGCGAACAGCTGGGCGATGGCCGCGTCCTCGGAACCGACGAGGGCGTCGGCGGGCAGGCGCACGTCGTCGAAGAACAGCGTGAACTGGTTGTCCGGCTCGATCACGTCCATCTCCTGGACGTTCTTCACCAGGCCGGGCGCGTCCACCGGCACGATGAACAGCGCGGGCTTGAGCTTGCCGGTCTTGTGGTCCTCGGTGCGCGAGACCACCAGGATGGCGTCGGCCTGATCGACACCGGAGATGAAGATCTTGCGGCCGTTGAGGATCCAGTCGCCGCCGTCACGGCGGGCGGTGGTGGTGATCTGGTGCGAGTTGGAGCCCGCGTCGGGTTCGGTGATCGCGAAGACCATCTTCGACGAGCCGTCGGCCAACTTGGTCAGCCAGTTCTGCTTCTGCGCCTCGGTACCGTACTTGGTGATGATGGTGCCGCAGATGGCAGGCGAGACGACCATCAGCAGCAGCCCGGCGCCCTGCGCCGCCAGCTCCTCCTGCACCAGCGCCAGCTCGTACATGCCCGCGCCACCGCCGCCGTACTCCTCGGGCAGGTTCACGCCGAGGAAGCCGAGCTTGCCCGCCTCGTCCCACAGCTCGGTGAGGGGCTCGTTCTTGCGCGAGAGCGGCAGCACGTAGTCGCGGTAGTTGTACTTGCTCGCCAGCGAGGCGACCGCCGCGCGCAGCGCCGTCTGCTCTTCGGTCTCGATGAAACTCATGCCTGCTCCTGCTCTTCTTCCTCGACGACGGCGAGGACGGTTCCGACCTCGACCTGCTGGCCGACGGTCACGTTGAGTGCACTGAGAATGCCGGTCGCCGGGGCCGCGATGGTGTGTTCCATCTTCATCGCCTCCAGCCACAGAATGGGCTGCCCCTGCTTGACGTGGTCGCCTTCGGCGGCACCGAGGCGGATCACGCTGCCCGGCATCGGCGCGAGCAGCGAACCGGCGGCCACCTGCTCCGACGGATCGGTGAAGCGGGGCAGCCTGCGCACCGCCACCGGGCCGAGCGGGGAGTCGACCGCGACGTGATCGCCGTAGCGGGCGATCTCGAATTGCCTGCGCACCGAACCACGTTCATTCGGCACACCGAGGACTACCCGATCGGGCGCGACCGAGATCAGCTCGAGACCGTCGTGGCCCTCGACCGCCACACCCGTGCGGGTGAAGCGGTAGCGCACCTCGTGGGTGCCGGAGGTCCGGCTTTCGTAAGACTTGGTCTGCGGCAGCGAAGACAGGTTGCGCCAGCCACTCGGGGTGAGTCCGGCCAGGCGAGAGGTGCGGCGATTGGCAGCCGAATCGGCAAGTGCCGCAGCGACAATCGACAATGCCTCATCGGCCTCCGATACCAGCGGCGCCGCGAGCACGGCCAGGTCGTGGGTGGCGAAGAAGGCGGTGTCGGTGTCACCGGCGAGGAACGCCGGGTGCCGCAGCACGCGCACGAGCAGGTCGCGGTTGGTGACCAGGCCGTGGATCTTGGCGCGCTGGAGCGCGGTGGCGAGCAGATGTGCTGCCTCCGCGCGGGTTTCGGCGTAGGAGATCACCTTGGCGAGCATCGGATCGTAGTGGACGCCGACCACCGAGTCGTCGACGACACCGGTGTCCAGGCGCACGCCCGGCTGGTCGAGAACAGTGAATTCACCGGCGGTGAACGGGATCTCGATCTTGTGCACCGGACCGCTCTGCGGCTGCCAGTCGTGCGCGGGGTCTTCGGCGTAGAGGCGAACCTCGATCGAGTGACCACGCTGGGCGGGCTGGGTCGCGGGCAGCGGCAGGCCGGACGCCACCTGCAACTGCAGGCGGACCAGGTCGAGCCCGGTGGTCTGCTCGGTGACCGGATGTTCCACCTGGAGACGGGTGTTCATCTCCAGGAAGAAGAAGTCACCCTTCTCGTCGGCCAGGAACTCGACGGTGCCCGCGCCTTCGTACCCGATCGCCTCGGCGGCCAGACGCGCCGCCTCGAACAGGCGATCACGCATGCCGTCGATCTTCTCGACGAGCGGCGACGGCGCTTCCTCGACGACCTTCTGATGACGACGCTGGATCGAGCACTCACGCTCGCCGACGGCCCAGGTCTTGCCGAAAGTGTCCGACATGACCTGAACTTCGATATGACGGCCGGTCTCGAGGTAGCGCTCGCAGAACACGGTCGGATCACCGAAGGCCGACTCGGCCTCGCGCCGAGCGCCCGCGATCTGATCCTGCAGTTCGCCCAGCTCGCGCACCACGCGCATACCGCGTCCGCCACCACCGGCGGACGCCTTGATCAGCACGGGCAGGTGCGCGTCGGTGACCTCGGCCGGATCGAGCTCGGCGAGGACGGGAACACCGGCGGCGTCCATCATCTTCTTGGACTCGACTTTGGAGCCCATCTGCTCGATCGCCGCGACCGGCGGGCCGATCCACACCAGACCCGCGTCGAGCACGGACCGCGCGAATTCGGCGTTCTCGGAGAGGAATCCGTAGCCGGGATGGATCGCATCGGCACCGGCCGACAAAGCGGCCTCGATGATCAACTCACCGCGCAGATAGGTCTCGGCCGGGGTGTTTCCGGGCAGCCGGATCGCCGCGTCGGCCTCGGACACGTGCGGCGACGCGGCATCAGCATCGGAGTAGACCGCGGTGGTGCCGATGCCCATCCGACGGCAGGTGGCGAAGACGCGGCGAGCGATCTCACCACGATTGGCAACGAGGACATTCGTAATGGCCACAGCGCATCTCACATTCGGAAGACGCCGAAGCCCTCGGCGCCCTTGATCGGGGCTGTGTGAACGGCCGACAGAGCCATTCCCAGCACGGTGCGGGTGTCGCGGGGGTCGATGATGCCGTCGTCGAACAGCCTGCCCGACAGGAACATCGGCATGGCCTCGGCCTCGATCTGCGCCTCGACCATCGCGGCCAGACCGGCGGCGGCCTCCTCGTCGAACGGCAGGCCCTTGGACTCGGCCGCGCCGCGCTGCACGATGGTGAGCACGCCGCCCAGCTGCGCCCCACCCATGACGGCGGATTTCGCACTCGGCCAGGCGAACAGGAAGCGCGGGTTGAACGCGCGCCCGCACATGCCGTAGTGCCCGGCGCCGTAGGAGGCGCCGATCAGCAGTGAGATGTGCGGGACCGTGGAGTTGGCGACCGCGTTGATCATCATCGCGCCGTGCTTGATGATGCCGCCGTGCTCGTACTCCTTGCCGACCATGTAGCCGGTGGTGTTGTGCAGGAACAACAGTGGCGTGTTCTTCTTGTTGGCCAGCTGGATGAACTGGGTGGCCTTCTGCGATTCCTCGGAGAACAGCACGCCGCGCGCGTTGGCGAGGATGCCGATCGGGTAGCCGTTGATCTCGGCCCAGCCGGTGACCAGGCTCGAGCCGTAGAGCGGCTTGAACTCGTCGAAGTCGGAACCGTCGACCACGCGGGCGATGACCTCGCGGGGATCGAACGGGATCTTCAGGTCCGAGGGCACGATGCCGAGCAGTTCCTCGGGATCGTAGATCGGCGAGATCACCTCCGCACGCGGCTCCGGTCCCTGTTTCTTCCAGTTCAGGCGACGAACGATATTGCGGCCGAGGCGGATCGCGTCCTGCTCGTCGGCGGCCATGTAGTCGGCCAGACCCGATGTGCGGGCGTGCATCTCGGCGCCGCCGAGGGTCTCGTCGTCGGAGTCCTCACCGGTGGCCATCTTCACCAGCGGCGGGCCCGCGAGGAAGACCTTCGCGGCTTCCTTGACCATCACCACATAGTCGGACATGCCGGGGATATAGGCGCCACCGGCGGTGGAGTTGCCGAAGACCAGGGAGATGGTGGGGATTCCGGCCGCCGAGGCCTGGGTGAGGTCGCGGAACATCGCGCCACCCGGGATGAACACTTCCTTCTGCGTCGGCAGGTCCGCGCCGCCGGACTCGACCAGCGAGATCACCGGCAGCCGGTTCTCCCGGACGATGTCGTTGATGCGCAGTGTCTTACGCAGCGTCCACGGGTTCGACGTACCGCCGCGCACCGTCGGGTCGGGCGCGACGATCATGCACTCGACGCCCTCGACGAGGCCGATGCCGGCGATCGTCGACGCGCCGACGTGGAAGTCGCTGCCCCACGCGGCGAGTGGGCACAGCTCGAGGAACGGCGAGTCCTCGTCGAGCAGCAGTTCGATGCGCTCACGTGCGGTCAGCTTGCCGCGCTTGTGGTGCCGGGCCACCTTGTCGGGGCCACCACCGGCGATGGCCTTGGCGAACTCCGCCTCGACCTCGGTGAGCTTGGTGGACATCGCCTCGGCGGCCGCGGTGTACTCGGGCGAGGCGGTGTCGATGAGGGAACGGAAGGTCGTCACGACTGGTACCCCAATACTTTCGACGCCAGCATGGTCAGGATCTCGTTGGTGCCGCCGCCGATGCCGATGATGCGCACATCGCGGTAGATGCGCTCGACCTCGGCCTCACGCATGTAGCCCATCCCGCCGTGCAACTGCACGGCCTGGTTGGCCACCCATTCGGCGGTCTCGACGGCGTTGTTCTTGGCGAAGCACACCTGAGCGATCAGGTTCTCGTCGCCGGCGACGTAGCGCTCGACCAGCGCCCGGGTGTACGTGCGCGAGATATCCACGCGCTGCGCCATATCGGTGAGCGTCATCTGTACCTTCTGGCGGCTGATCAGCGGGCGGCCGAAGGTCTCGCGATCGCGGCACCACTGCACGGTGAGGTCGAGCGCGCGCTGGGCCAGCGAATACGCCTGCACCGCGAGGCCCACCCGCTCACTGACGAACGCGGCGGCGATCTGCGCGAAGCCGCTGTTCTCGGCGCCGACCAGGTTCGAGGCGGGCACCCGCACGTCCACGTACGACAGCTCGGCGGTATCCGAGGCCAGCCAGCCCATCTTCTCCAGCTTGCGGCTGACGGTGAAGCCCGGCGTGTCCTTCGGCACCAGGATCAGCGAAACACCGGCCGCGCCAGGGCCGCCCGTGCGCACCGCGGTGACGACGAAGTCGGCACGACAGCCCGAGGTGATGAAGGTCTTGGCGCCGTTGATGATGAAGTCCTCACCGTCGCGCACGGCGGTGGTGGTGAGGTGGCCGACATCGGAACCCCCGCCGGGTTCGGTGATGGCCAGCGAACCGATCAGGTCACCGGCCAGCGTCGGCTTGGCCCACTGGTCGATCTGGGCCTGGTTGCCCGAGGCGATCATGTGCGGCAGCGCGATTCCACAGGTCAGCAGCGAGGCCCACAGGCCGCCGGACGCACCGGCGACATGGATCTCCTCGCCCACGATCACCGAGTCGATGGCGTTGCCGCCCTCGCCGCCCGCCGATTCCGGGTACTCGATGCCGAGCAGGCCGAGTTCGCCTGCCTTCTTGTGCAGCTCGCGCGGTAGTTCACCGGCCCGCTCCCAGGCATCGAGGTCGGGCAGGATCTCCCGTTCGACGAACCCGCGCACAGTGGCGCGCAGCTCTTTTCGCTCCGGCGTTTCCCAAACTGAGGTCATGCGAACAGCTCCGTCGGCATATCGATGTGGCGGGAGCGCAGCCATTCGCCGAGCCCCTTGGCCTGCGGGTCGAAACGTGCCTGGTAGGCGACGCCCTTGCCCAGCAGCCCGGAAATGATGAAGTTGACCGCGCGCAGATTGGGCAGCACGTGGCGGGTGACGGTCAGGTCGGCCGTCTCGGGAAGAAGTTCTCGCAGCTTCTCGACGGTGAGGGTGTGCACGAGCCAGCGCCACTGGTCGTCGGTGCGCACCCACACGCCGATATTGGCGTCGCCGCCCTTGTCGCCGCTGCGCGCGAGCGCGATCGTGCCGAGCGGAACTCGACGGGTTTCGGCGGGCGGCAGCGGTGCGGGCAGTTCGGGTTCGGAAACAGGTTCGAGAACAACGGTTTCCGTAGCGGGGGCGATGTCGACACGGGTACCGTTCGCCAGCACGGCGATATGCGGCACCTCGTGCGCGTCGACGAAACCCGGGGTGAAGACACCGTAGGGCGAACCGTTTCCGGGCAGCGCGGTGAAGCTGGCGCCCGGGTAGCTCGCGAGCGCCAATTCCACAGCGACACTGGAGAACCCGCGACCGACCTTGTTCGGGTCGGCATCGCGCACCACGCAGCGCAGGATCGCGCTGGCCTGCTCTTCGGTCTCGGCGTCGGGGCGATCGAGGCGAGCCAGGGTCCAGGTGAGCTCGGCGGGTTTGTCCGGCAGCCAGGATTCCAGCTGTCGTTGTGCCAGTGCGGCTTTGGCCTCGATATCGAGTCCGGTGAGGATGAACGACATCTCGTTGCGGAAGCCGCCGAGGGTGTTCAGCGAGACCTTGAGCTGTGGCGGCGGTGCCTCACCGGTGACGCCGCTGATCAATACCCGGTCCTTGCCCTCCTGGCTCAGCACGATGCTGTCCAGGCGGGTGGTGACGTCGGGTCCGGCGTAGCGCGCGCTCTGGATCTCGTACATGAGCTGGGCTTCGACGGTGTCGACAGTGACCGCGCCGCCGGTGCCGTCGTGCTTGGTGATCACGCAGGACCCGTCGCGGCGGATCTCGGCGATCGGGAAGCCGGGGCGGCCGATGTCACCGAGTTCGGTGAAGAAGGCGAAGTTACCGCCGGTGGCCTGAGTGCTGCACTCGATCACGTGGCCGGCGACCACCGCACCGGCGAGCGCGTCGTAATCGGTACGGGCCCACCCGAAGTGGGCCGCCGCCGGACCCACGATCACGGAGGCGTCGGTGACGCGACCGGTGACGACGATGTCGGCGCCGGAGTTCAGGCACTCGACGATCCCCCACGCGCCGAGATAGGCGTTGGCGGTGAGCGGCTGACCCAGATCGAGCTCGGCGGCCCGCGAGACCAGGTCGTCGCCTTCGACGTGCGCGATCTCGGCGTCGAGCCCGAGCTCGGCGGCGACCTTGCGCAACTGCTCGGCCAGCCCCGCCGGATTCAGCCCGCCGGCATTGGTGACGATCTGGACGTTCTTCTCGAGCGCGAGCGCGAGGCAGTCCTTGATCTGCTTGACGAAGGTCTTGGCGTAGCCGAGGCTCGGATCCTTCATCCGGTCGCGGCCCAGGATCAGCATGGTGAGTTCGGCGAGGTAGTCGCCGGTCAGCACGTCGAGCTGACCGCCTTCCAGCATCTCGCGCATGGCGCTGAGCCGGTCACCGTAGAACCCGGAACAATTCCCGATCCGGATCAGGTCCGGGTCAGCGGAGAGAGCACTCATGGCACCCAGGATCGCAGCGGTTCAGAAAAAAAGCAAGCATGCGTGCTTGTTAATTCCGTGCAATCCACCAGGCAAGATGGAACCCATGCTGTCCGTCCTCCTCTTCGCCCTCGCCGGATTCCTGCTCGGCGGCGCGTACACGACCTGGAAGAACAACCGCCCGGTGGCGATCGGTTTGATCGTCGCCGCTGTCCTCGCGGGCCTCGGCGCCGCGCTCTGGCTGGAGTAGCAAGACTTTCGCAAGATCAGGGCAAGGCGAGGGCTGTTGGCTTGCCCACATGTTCACTTGGTATGTCGGCCTGCTCGCGCTCAGCGGCCTCGCGATGATCATCATGGCCAACGTCGACAACGGCCGCAGCCAGCTCTCGCGCGCACTCAACGCGGTGTTCGGCATCGCGTTCCTCGGATACGCGGGATACCTGTGGTTCGTGTTCGACGGTGGCGACTACCTGATCTTCTTCCACGCGTTCATCCTGCCGGTGCTGCTCATCATCGACTTCGTGCGTTCGAGGAACTGGCAGGCGCTGACCGACAAGCCCACCCCGACCCAGAAGGCCTTCCGCGAGTACTGGAAGGAACAGGATCGGCTGGAAAAGCGCTCAGCTCGTCGTGTGTAGCCGGAAGATCCTGACGTCCTCCGGGACGCCGCTCAGCGGCGCCGCCCAGAAGTTGCGCTTGTAGGGTTTGGCGACGACGCCCAGCTCCTCGAGGGTTTCCGGGCGCAGCGCGGCCAGCGTGACGCTGGAAATCATCGTGTTGCCGTTGCCGCCAGCCTCCATCATCCGGGCGGCGATGTTGACGTCGACGCCGAGCCAGTCGCCGCCGATCTCCCGGGGCGAGCCGGTGTGCAGGCCCACCCGCATACGCGGGGTGTAGCCGTTGATCTCGACCCCGGCGAGATTGCGCCGGGCCGCCAGCGCGGCGCGCACGGCACGATCGGGTGAGGAGAACACCGCCATCAGGCCATCGCCCATCCGCTTGACCACCTGACCGCCACGCTCGACGATCGGCGGCTCGATGGCCTTGGCGACCTTGCGCAGCAGTTCCAGGGTGCGCTCGTCGCCCACCGACAGCGACCAGCTCGAGAACCCGACCAGGTCGGTGAACACGATGGTCACCTCCTCGGAGCCGCGCCCACGGCCGATCCGCTCCAGCCCCGCCTGCCACACCTGTAGGGCACCGAAACCGATTTCCCTGGCCGCGGTCGGGGCGCCGCCCGCGATCTTGTCCGCCGCCCGGGCCACCGCGCGCGCACCGCCGGGTCCTGTCACCGACAGCGGGTCGCCGAAGGACGGGTCGCCCGGCAGCTGGTGGCGTGCCTTGCGTAAGGCGCCGATCAGGTCCGCCCGGCGGTTGGCCGCTTGCAGCTTCGACGAGATCTGGGCGCGCTTGCGGCTCGCGCGCGCATCGGTGTCGGACTCGGCGGATTCACTCACGATCGGCTCCAACGGGATGGACACGTCCGCGGCGTCGCGCCGCCGCGGATTCACCCCGCCAGAAGGCGTTTCACTCACGCTCAAAGGTTAGCCGATCCGCCTCCCCGAGACTTCCAGCCAGACTCAGGTGAGTGGGGACGAGGTGACGCGTCCGGCGGTTCCGTGCGTGGGCGCGTTCGCCCGTGCCCGGCGAGTTACCCAGGTACTCACTGGATATGCGCGAGCCCCCGGCGTCCGGGCAGCGGACGCCGGGGGCTCGTGCAGGGGCGACCTCCCGACAAGGTCGCGGCCCTCGCGACCCGGGCCATTGCGAGGGCGGCCCGGGCAGGATTGTCAGGCGTCGCGGCGGTTGACCAGCACGAGTGCGCCGGCGAACACGATCGCCACGAACACGGCGAAGTAGATCAGGCTTCCCCACACGCCCCAGTGCCAGTCGCCCGCGTACTCCTCGACGCTCAGGAAACGGTTCGCGTTCTGGAAGGGCAGGAACGGCTTGACGGTGCGGCCGAAGCTGCCGAACGCGCCGAGCAGGTTCTCCAGCAGCAGCGACCACAGCACGATCAGCGAGATCGCCGCGGCGGACTGGCGCACCAGCACACCGACACCGATGGCGAGCATGACGCACAGGAACGCGTAGATCGGCACGCTGTAGATGGCCCGCCAGTTGCCGTCGAGCACGAGACCGGGAGCGTCGTCACCGGTGATCAGCTTGGCCACGATGAACGCGATGAGCGCGAGCACACCGGTGAGCACGGCCGAGTAGAAACCGACCAGCGCGGTCTTCGACAGCACGACCTTGGATCGGTTCGGGACCGCGAGGAAGCTGGAGCGGATGACGCCGAAGCGATATTCGCTGGTCACCGTCAACGCGGCCATGATCATCAGGACCATGACGCCGAAGCCGGCGACACCCGACACCGCCACGCTCGGGGTGAGCAACGGCGGGCCCTCGCCGGAATCCCCGGTGGAGTCGGCGTTGGTGACCAAGGCGATCAGCACGGCGAGGCCGATGCCGAGCACCACCACGACCGCCGAGCACCACCAGGGCGAGCGGGTGGAGGTGAGTTTGATTCGTTCCGCTGCGAGCACGCCCATCAGAGCGCACCTCCCATCGCCTGTTGATCGAAGCTTTCACCGTGGTACTCCACGGCGCCGCCGGTCATCCGCATGAACGCTTCCTCGAGCGAGGCCTGCTGCGGTGCCAGCTCGTAGAGCGTGACGTTGTTCGTGCCCGCCACCTTGCCGACCTCGTCGGAAGTGACGCCCGCGACGATCAGCGCGGCGTCGCCGTCTTCCTTCACGGTCATGCCGTGCGAGGTGAGCAGGCTGCGCAACTGATCCAGCTGCGGGCTGCGCACGCGCACCGACTGCTCGGAGGCACGGTCGATGAACTCCTGGGTGGTGCCGTCGAACATCAGCTGACCACGACCGATGACGATGAGCTGCTCGGCGGTCTGCGACATCTCCGAGAGCAGGTGGCTCGACACGAGCACCGTGCGTCCCTCGGCGGCCAGGCGCTGCATGAACCGGCGGATCCACAGGATGCCCTCCGGGTCGAGGCCGTTGACCGGCTCGTCGAACAGCAGCACCTTCGGGTCGCCGAGCAGCGCGCCCGCCAGTCCGAGACGCTGGGACATACCGAGCGAGAATCCGCCCGCGTTCTTGTTCGCCACCTCGGACAGGCCGACCAGTCGCAGGACCTCTTCGACCCGCGACTTCGGGATGTCGTTGGAGGCGGCCAGCCACTCCAGATGGGCGCGCGCCGAGCGGTTCGGATGCACCCACTTGGCATCCAGCAGCGCGCCGACCTGCGTGAGCGGGCGTTCCAGCTGCTGGTACTGCTTGCCGTCGATGAGCGCACTGCCCGCCGTCGGCTTGTCCAATCCGAGGATCATCCGCATGGTCGTCGATTTACCGGCACCGTTGGGTCCGAGGAACCCGGTCACCAGTCCTGGTCGGACGGTGAACGTGAGGTCCTGCACCGCGACGGTCTGGCCGAATTGCTTCGTCAGGCCCTTCAGCTCGATCATGCGCCCCAGCTTGCCTCACGATCGCCGTGCCGCGCGTCGCCGAGAAGTAGCGAGTCGGGTCATCCTCGAGGATGACCCTCGACCCCTAGACGGCTGGGGAAGAAGCCTGAGCCCAGAAACGCTGGGGGATACGGCCCGCCTGCCTGGCCAGATAGCCCGCACGCACGGCGGCCGACATGGCCGACGCCATGAGTTCGGGCTCTTTCGCCCTGGTCACGGCGGTAGCGAGCAGGACTGCCGAGCAGCCGAGTTCCATGGCGAGAGCGGCGTCGCTGGCGGTGCCGATGCCCGCGTCGAGGATCACGGGGACCCCGGCGGCGGCGACGATCATCTCGATGTTGTGGGGGTTGCCGATGCCCAAGCCCGTGCCGATCGGGGAGCCGAGCGGCATCACCGCGGCACAGCCCGCTTCTTCGAGGCGGCGGGCGAGGATCGGGTCGTCGTTGGTGTACGGCAGGACGACGAAACCGTCGTCGACGAGCTTCTCGGCGGCGTCGAGGAGCTCGAACGGGTCCGGCAGCAGGGTGCGGTCGTCGGCGACCACCTCGAGCTTGACCCAGTTGGTGTCGAGCGCCTCACGGGCCAGCTGGGCGGTGAGTACGGCTTCGGCGGCGGTGCGACAGCCCGCGGTGTTGGGCAGCAGGGTGATGTCGAGGCGCTTGAGCAGGTCGAGCACGCCGGTGCCGCCCGCGGCGTCGACCCGGCGCATGGCGACGGTGGTGAGCTCGGTGCCCGAGGCGATCAGCGCCTGTTCGAGGACGGCGAGGTTTTCGGCGCCCCCGGTGCCCATGATCAGGCGGGAGCCGAACTCCTTGTCGGCGATCCGCAACGGCGACTCAGCCACCCTGCACCGCCGTGAGCACCTCGATGGTCCAGCCGCGCCCGACCGGCTCGTCCCAGCGCGACTTCGAGAAGACCGCGCCGTCGACCGCCAATGCCACACCTTGGCAGGGCAATTCGAGCTTGGTCAGCAGTTCACGGACGCTGAGCGGCTCGGGGAACTCGTGGTCGACACCGTTGACGGTGACGCCGATCGGAATGGTCGAGGTCATCGAACTCCTCCTTGCGACAGAGATGGCATCTGCGATGCCGGAAAACGTTGAGGTGCTGCGGCTTCGACGACCCCGGGGGTCTCGCCGTCGAGCAGCGCGGGCACGACCGCCGCGGTGAGCGCGAGGGTGAGCATGCCGTTGCGGCCGTGACCGGTGGCGGCGACGACCCGGTCGTCGAGGTGGCCGAGCAGCGGCAGGTTGTCGGGGGTTCCCGGCCGCGAGCCCGCGTTCGCTTCGGCCAGTTCGTATTCGGCGATGCCGGGCAGGATGGTTTCCGCGTCGGCGATCAGGTCACGGACACCGCCGACGGTGACGGTGGTGTCGAAGCCCGCCTCGTATTGTGTTGCACCGACAACGATTCCGTCTTCGCGGGGGACCAGGTAGACCTGCCTGCCGTGGACCCGGGCGCGGATCACCCTGGTCGGTGGCGGGCTGACGCCGGGCCTGCGACGCAACCGGAGGATTTCACCCTTCACCGGGCGCACCGGCAGGCCGGGCCAGAGCTCGGCGGAGCGGGCGCCCGCCGCGAGGACTATCCGGTCGTGCGGTAGCTCATCCAGCGCGGCAACGGCTTCGGCACGGATCTCGACACCGGCTCCGGCGCAGGCGGATCGGAGCGCACGCAGTACGCGCCGATTGTCGACGGCGGGTTCGGTTTTCGCGTGCAGGCCGGCGCGGACGGTGCGCGCGAGCGCGGGTTCCAGCGCGCGGACTCCCGCACGATCGAGCACCCGCAGATCGTGACCGAAGCCGGCCAGCCAGTCCGAGACGGTGCGCAGGTCCGTGACATCGGCGCTGTCGAGGGCGACGGTGAGCGTCTCCTCGGCCACGAACATCGATTCACCCGAGACCGCTCGGAGCCGTTCGGCGAAAGCGGGCCACTGCGCCAGCGCGGCCGCGCCGAAGGCGAGCACCCGGTCCTCCCCCGGCCAGCCTTCCGACAGCGGCGCCAGCATTCCACCGGCCACGAAGGAGGCGCCGCGCGCGGGTTCGGGGTCGTAGACGGTGACCGTCCAGCCCGCCTCGGCGGCCCGCCATGCGACGGCAAGTCCGACGGCGCCGCCGCCAACGACCGCCAGAGTTCGCATCCCGTTCCACCTGTCTTTTTCGCCTACCGCCCGCCACGGCGTTCGCACTCCAACGGTAGCGCGACTACCGTCGAGCACGTGCAGCCCTCCCATCCGAACCGTTCCGTCCCGCCAAGGGAGCGCCTGTCGAGTGCACTGCTGTATCTGTGCACCGATGCGCGGCGGGAAAAAGGCGATCTGTCCCGCTTCGTCGACGCGGCGCTGGCAGGCGGAGTCGACATCGTGCAGCTCAGGGACAAGGGATCGCCGGGCGAGGCCGAATTCGGGCCGCTCGAGGCGAAGGCCGAGCTCGGTGCGCTCGCCGAGATCAAGGCCGCGACCCGTCGCCACGGCGCCTTGCTCGCGGTGAACGATCGCGCCGATATCGCACTCGCCGCGGGCGCCGATGTGCTGCACCTCGGCCAAGGAGACCTGCCGCCGTCCTACGCGCGACGCGTCCTCGGCCCCGATGTGGTGATCGGCCGCTCCACCCACAACCGCAACCAGGCGAGTCTGGCCGCGATCGACGGCCACCTCGACTACTTCTGCACCGGCCCGATCTGGACCACGCCGACCAAGCCCGGCCGCCAGGCCGCGGGCGTCGACTTCGTCCGCTCGACCGCCGAGTCCCATCCCACCCTCCCCTGGTTCGCCATCGGCGGCGTCGACGCGCAACGACTCCCCGAGGTGCTGGCCGCCGGTGCCCGCCGCGTGGTCGTCGTCCGTGCGATCACCGAAGCCGCCGATCCGGAAGCCGCGGCTCGCGAACTGAAGCAAGCCCTCCTCGCCGCTGACTGAGTGCCACGACCGGCGTGGCTGCGATGTGCGCGCAGTCGGGTCGAGGAGGTACGGACTCAGGCGAGAACGTCTGCCCGGGTGAGGACCGGGCCTTCGGTGGGCTCACCGTCGAGAACGACTTCGACGCCGGGGCCGTCGGCCCGCGCGTGCAGCCAGAAGAAGCCCTGGTCGGGCAGTTCGACTGTGCGGGGTAGCGCTTCCGCGAGCTCGGCGTCGGCGTCCAGGCGCACGCGCAACGGCACCGCGCGCAGTTCGATCCAGGCGACGGCGAAGCCGGGATGCAACGGCAGATCGGCGACCTCGTCCTCGGGGACCCAGGCCAGTTCGGCGCTCTCCTTGTTGGCGACCGTGGGCAGCGGCTTGTCGGCGTCGGCGACGACGGTGATGTAGGTCCAGCCGCTGGGGGCGGTCATGGTCAGGCGCTCGGCCCTGACCCGGAGGTCGGCGGCGGCGATGCCCGCTTCCTCCTCGGCCTCCCTGACCGCCGCGTGCTCGGGCGACTCGTGCGAGTCACGCGCCCCACCGGGCAGCGCCCAGGTGCCGCCCTGATGACTCCACGGCGCCCGGTGCTGCAGCAGCACCGCGGACCCGCCACCGGGCAGCGGTGCGCGCAGCAGCAGACCCGCCGCACCGTATTTTCCCCAGTGCTTGGCCCCATCGGGGCCCTTGAACCAGCCGTCTCCGTCGCCGCGCATCCCATACTCTTTCCTCCGAGCAGCCGTACAGCAACCGCTGCGGGGGTGTGTGAGGGGCTGCGCTACCCGTAGGCCCACAATAAACTCCGCACAGGTAGGTGTGCACGGACAGCGCCGGGAGGTGAACGATGGTCGAACCGGGGAATCGCAATGCCTCGACGGAGGTGGCGGCCGTCCGTGTTCGCCCGTCACCGCAGGCCACGACGGGTGCGAAGCACTCCGAGACGGCCGGCGCGGCGCCGGTGACACCGCGCTGGGCGCCGCTGCGCCGACCGGCCGCGCCGGTCGACCGGCCGCCCGCGCCCGACGTCAGAGCGTTGCGCGCGCAGTTCCAACCCGCCCGGTTGCGCAGCTTCGCGCAGTCCTCGCCGGGTCGGCTCGTTGCCGCCGGACTGGTCCTGATGGTGCTGTGCGTCACCGCGGGCGCGGTGACTTCGACGACCGTGAGCGAGCGTCAGCAAGCTCTCGGCGTCCTGCTCGACGACACCGAACCCGACGCGCATTCGGCCAATCACCTCTACACCTCACTCTCCATCGCCGACGCCGCCGCGGGCACCGCGTTCATCGCGGGCGGACTCGAACCCCAAGCGGTGCGCGACCGCTATACCCAGGCCATCGGTGAGGCCGCCGCCGAACTGGTGACCCAGGCCGGGCACGTCTCCGACGAAGAGGCGGCCGATCCGTCGGGCACCGACCGCCGCCTGCGCACCGGCATCGCGACCGGGCTGCCCGTCTACAGCGGGCTGATCGAGACCGCGCGGGTGAACAATCGCAACGGCTATCCCGTCGGCGCGGCCTATCTGAGCGAGGCATCACATCAGATGCAGACCGGACTGCTGCCGATGGCCGAGGAGCTGGAGGACCACCGCTTCGACGCGGTCACCGCCGCGCAGTACCGGCACGTGCAACCACCGTGGACGGCGATCGTGCTGCTCGTGGTAGCACTCGGCGCGCTGATCTGGGTGCAGGTCGAGCTGGCGCGGCGCTCGCGCCGATTCTTCAACATGGGCTTGCTGGTCGGCACCGGCGCGCTGGCGCTGACCCTGATCTGGACGGTGGCGGCCGGTTCGCTCTCCGCGGTGGCGATGATTCGCTGCCGGGACGAGGGCGCGGTGCCATCGGCACGATTGGCCGAGAGCCGAATCCTCGTGCAGCAAGCCAGATCAGCGGAAATGGTGAAGCTGGTCCGCCGCGATGCGACCGGTGACTACGACCGCACCTTCGATACGAACGCCACCCGGCTCAACGAGCTGCTCGCCGGTTACCCCGCGGACGCGCCTGCCCGCGACGAGGTGGCGCACGCGCGCGCCGCGCTCACCCGCTGGCAGTCGGCCCATCAGCGGATGAACGACACCCTCCAGCGGGGCGATTTCGTGGGCGCGGCCACCGTCGCGACCGGTCCGAGCGCCGCCGATTCCGCCGCCCAGGTCGACGCACTCGATCGGGCACTGGACAAGGCGGGCGCGGTGACGCGAGACACCTTGCGCGCCAGGGTGTCGCAGGCGATCGATGTGCTGTCGTTCCTCGCCCCCGGCGCGTTCGTGCTCGGGATCGCGGCGGCGGCATGCGTCGCGCTCGGTTTGTGGCCGCGACTGCGGGAGTACCGATGAGGCGCGGCCGAGTTATCGCGGCACTGATGCTGGCCGGACTGCTCGCAGGCTGCTCCGAGGGCGCCCCCGCGCCCGCTGAGCGGGGTGTCTATTCCGAACCCCCGTTGCCCGCCAAGGCCATTCCGATCGGCACCGACACCCCGGTGCCGCCCACCGGCGGCGAACAGTGCGGCGATCCGACCGCGAGTCTGCGACCGAGCACCGCCACCGGCCCGACGATCGATGCCATTCGCGCGCGCGGCAGGCTCGTCGTGGGCCTGGACGCGGGCAGCAACCTGTTCAGCTTCCGCGATCCACTCACCGGTCGCATCGTCGGGTTCGACGCCGACATCGCCCGCGAGATCGCCCGCGACCTGCTCGGCAATCCTGATCTGATCGAATACCGCAGTCTCGCTTCGGAAGAGCGCGAGCGGGCACTGCAGGATCACACGGTCGACCTGATCGCGAAGACGATGACGATCACCTGCGAGCGACGTCAGCGGGTGGCGTTCTCGACGGTGTACCTGCGGGCCGACCAGCGGGTGCTCGCGGTGAAGGGTTCGGGCATCGACGGCCTGGCCGATCTGGCGGGCAAGCGGGTGTGCGTGGTGCGCGGCACCACCTCGCTCGACCACATCCGCCGCGACCAGCCTGCCGCCACGATCCTGACGGTGCCCACCTGGGCCGACTGCCTGGTGGTGCTCCAACAACGCCAGGTCGATGCCGTGAGCACCGACGACTCGATCCTGGCGGGCCTGGCCGCCCAGGACCCCTACACCGAAGTGGTGGGCGGGAGCATCAGCGCCGAGCCGTACGGCATCGGGATTCCCAAGGGCAACGACGACCTGGTGCGTTTCGTCAACTCCACCCTGGACCGCATCCGCAACGACGGCACCTGGACCCGCATCCACCGCCGCTGGCTCGCGACGCTCGGCGAGACACCGAGCCCGCCCGCACCGAAGTACCAGGACTGACGGCCATGAGCACGAACCCGACCAGCGAAGAGCCAAGGCGTGGCGATCCGGCCCCGGAGGACCAGGCGCCCGCCGAATCACCGGTGCACCCCCGAGCCCGGCACGACGCCGACCACGACCCGGCACCCGCCGAATCGACACCCCACGCCGCGGCACCGGACGACCAGGAACGGCGCGAGCCGACCCAGCTGACCCAGCGCCACCGTCCTGGCACGCTGCCCGGTGGGTGGACGCTGCCCGGCGACGACGAGACGCGGCCACTGCCCAAACTCACCGCCGAGGCCGCCTCGGAGTTCGCCAGGAAGCAGGCGAGCAGCCGCGACCAGACCCCCGCGACCGATGCCACCCGGCGCGCCGAAGCGTCCGGGGCCGTCCAACAGGGCGACGTTCCCCCGGCCGACGTCGAAGCCTCGCAACACGAGCGGGACCATCTCGCTACGCAGCGGGCGAGCCGCCCCGCGCCGACCGCACAAGAATCCGCCGCGCATGTCCCCACCGAAGCGACGCAACGCGCCCCTGAGGCCCCGAACGCGGCGGCCGAGCGCACCCGCGAGACCGCGTCCTACGCGGCGACCGAAATGGCACATCGCCCCGCCGAAACCGCGCCCTACGCGGCGACCGAAGCGGCACAGCGGGTTCCGGTGAACGCACCGCACGCGGCGACCGAGGCAGCCCAGCGCGACGATGCGCCCGGCGCACGAGCGACGTCCGATTCCTGGCCGTCCGCGCCACAGACCGGGGTGAGTACCGCGCGGTCGGGGCGCAGTGTGCGGACCGCGCGGTCGCGGCCCACGCGGCGGCTCGGCGCCGGGCTGGTGCCGATTCCGACAGTCACCCCGGCCGACCCTCGGGACGCCGTGCTGGCCGATCCGATGGTCTCGGAAGGCCGTCGGTTCTGTTGGCGCTGCGGCAATCCGGTCGGGCGGTCGACGCCGGCGCGAGCCGCCTCGACCAGCGGTGAGTGCGAAACCTGCGGGGCCGCCTACGATTTCCGGCCGTCGCTGCACGAGGGCGATATGGTCGCCGGGCAGTACGAGATCCAGGGGTGCATCGCGCACGGCGGTCTCGGCTGGATCTATCTGGCCATCGACCGCAATGTGAGCGATCGGTGGGTGGTACTCAAGGGCCTGCTGCACGCGGGTGACGCCGAGGCGCAGGCCGTCGCGGTGGCCGAGCGCCAGTTCCTGGCCGAGGTGGCGCACCCGAGCATCGTCAAGATCCACAACTTCGTCGAGCACACCGCGGGTGACGGGTCCATCGGCTACATCGTGATGGAGTACGTGGGCGGGCATTCGCTGCGCGACATTCTCGATGCCAGGCCACGTGGCGAGCAGATGCCGCTGGCCGAGGCCATCGCCTATGTGCTGGAGATCCTGCCCGCGCTGGAACATTTGCATTCGATCGGCCTCACCTACAACGACCTCAAGCCCGACAACGTGATGGTCACCGAGGATCAGGTGAAGCTCATCGACCTCGGCGCTGTCGCCACCATCGACGCCTACGGCAACCTGTACGGCACCAAGGGTTTCCAGGCGCCCGAGATCGCCCGCACCGGGCCGACGCCCGCCTCCGATGTCTACACCGTGGGCCGGACGATCGCCGCGCTCACGCTGGCGCTGCCCAGCGAACACGGCCGCTACCTCGACGGCATCCCCGACCCCGCCGACGAACCACTGCTGGCCCGCTACGAGTTCTTCCATCGATTCCTGCTCACCGCCACCGATCCCGATCCGGCACAGCGTTTTCCGTCGGCGCGGGCGATGTCGGCGCAGCTGGCCGGGGTGTTGCGCGAGATCCTCGCCTACGACACCGGCACGGAACATCCACAGCTGTCCACAGTGTTCAGTCCACAGCGCACCAGCTTCGGGACCGAGGAACTGATCAGCCAGACCGACGCCTATCTCGACGGTGTGGGTCGCTCGCCGCTGCTGGATTCCCGCGATGTGGTGGCCGCACTGCCGATTCCGCTGATCGACCCCGCCGATCCGTCGGCGCCGCTGCTGGCCGCCACCGCCAATCCAGAGCCGGAGCGGGTGCTCGAGGCACTGCACGACTCCCGCGAGCGGGCCGAGGCCGATCCGGACAACGCACCCGACACCCTGGCGGGCGAATTGCTCTTCGCCGAGGCGCGAGCGCGGCTGGAACTGGGCGAGTCGGCGGCGGTGTTGCACATGCTCGATCGGGTGCCCAGCGAATCCGATTGGCGCACCGACTGGTTCACCGGTCAGGCCCATCTGCTCGAACTCGACTTCGAGGCCGCCTTCGCGTCGTTCGAGGCGGTATTGCGAGTGCTGCCGGGCGAGATCGCGCCGAAGCTCGCGCTGGCCGCCACCGCGGAACTCATTCTGCAACACTGGGATTCCGACGCCCCCGAACAGTGGCGAAGTTTCGCCGAACGTTATTACGACACCGTCTGGCGCACCGACAGGGCCGTGGTGAGCGCGGCATTCGGCCTGGCCAGGCAACTGGCGGTGGCGGGGCGAGTCGGCGAAGCGGTCCACGCCCTCGACGATGTGCCCGCCGCGTCCCGCCACTTCACCACCGCTCAGACCACGGCGATCCTGTTGCTGCTCACCAGCTCTCCCGTCGCCGAACTCGACGAGCAGATCCTGCGGCTGGCAGCCTCGCGCGCCCAGTCCATCCCAGCGGGCGAGCACCGCGCCACCCTCATGCGCACGCTGGTCCAGGGCTCGGCATTGGCCTGGCTACAGGCCGGGAACACACCGAAACGTAAGGACGCCAAGCTGTTCGGCCGCGCCTTCACCGAACGCGAACTGCGCGACGGCACCGAATCCGGCCTGCGCTCGCTCGCCCGCAACGCCCCGGACCGGACGCACCGCTACGCCCTCGTCGATCTGGCGAACTCGCTACGACCGAAATCCTGGTTCTGAGCTCAGTGCCCGCCGACCAGCTCAGTGCCCGCCGACCAGCTCGTGGGCCGCGCGGGCAATGGCCAGTTCTTCGTTGGTAGGGACCACCAGCACGGTCACCGGGGCGAACTCCGGCGAAATGCGGCGGATGCCCGGTGCTCTCTTCTCATTGCGGGTCGGGTCGATTTCGATACCGAGCGCCTGTAGACCCGCCAGTGCGTCGGCGCGCACCGCCGAGCTGTTCTCCCCCACACCGGCGGTGAAGATGATGGTGTCGACGGTGCCGAGTTCCACCAGGTAGGCGCCGAGATAGCGGCGCAGGCGGTGGATGTAGACGTCGTAGGCGAGCTTCGCCTGGGTGTCGCCGCTGTCGATGAGCTGCTGCAATTCGCGGAAGTCGTTGACCCCGCTCATGCCTTTGAGGCCGGAACTGCGGTTGAGCAGTTGCTCCACCTGACTCACGTCCAGATCGGCCGCCCGCATGAGATACGGCGTGACACCGGGATCCAGATCGCCCGGCCTGGTTCCCATCACCAGACCTTCGAGTGGGGTCATCCCCATGGTGGTGTCGATCGCGATGCCCCCGCGGATCGACGAAGCGGACGCCCCGTTGCCCAGGTGAAAAACGATCTGGTTCAGCTCTTCGGCCGGTTTCCCCAGGTACTGCGCGGCCTTCTCCGACACGTACTGGTGCGAGGTCCCGTGGAAGCCGTACTTGCGAATACCGTGGGCAGCGGCGAGTTTCGCGTCGATCGCGTAGGTCTTGGCGGCGTCGGGCAAGGTGTGGAAGAACGCCGTGTCGAAGACCGCGACCTCGGGAATGCCGGGCAGCAGCTCCCGCGTCGACTCGATGCCGACCACATTGGCGGGATTGTGCAGCGGCGCGAGCACCGACAGTTCGTCGATCGCGTGCAGCACATCGTCGGTGATCAGGGTCGGTTCCCAGAACACCTCGCCGCCGTGTACCACCCGGTGCCCGACCGCGCCGATGCCGATCGTGGTCAGGTCGAGGCCGGTCTCGCGGAACATCTCGAACGCCCGCAGCAGACCGGCTCTGTGGTCGGGTATCGCCCCGTCGTAGTCGAGTTTCGCGGGCCCCGCCTCGTGCACGATCCTGCCGCCGTGCGACTCGCCGATCTTCTCCACGAGGCCCGATGCCAGCACGTGGGCCGAGACAGCGTGCAGCAGTTGATATTTGATCGACGAGGAGCCGCTGTTCAGTACCAGAACCAGGTCACTCACTTGCCATCCCCCTGAGCCTGAATGGCGGTGATCGCCACCGTGTTGACGATGTCGGCGACCAACGCGCCGCGTGAAAGATCGTTCACCGGCTTGCGCAGACCCTGCAGCACCGGCCCGATCGCGACCGCGCCGGCGCTGCGCTGCACCGCCTTGTAGGTGTTGTTGCCGGTATTGAGGTCGGGGAAGACGAACACCGTGGCCTTGCCCGCCACTTCGGAATCGGGCAGCTTGGCGCTGGCGACGGCGGGCTCGATCGCCGCGTCGTACTGGATGGGGCCTTCCACCGGCAGTTCCGGCGCACGCTCACGCACGAGTTCGGTGGCCGTGCGCACCTTGTCGACGTCGGCGCCGGTGCCGGACGCGCCGGTCGAGTAGGACAGCATCGCCACCCGGGGGTCGATCCCGAAACGGGCCGCCGTGCCCGCCGAGGACACCGCGATATCGGCCAGCTGCTCCGAGGTCGGATCGGGGACCACCGCGCAATCGCCATAGGCGAGTACACGATCGGCCAAGCACATCAGGAACACGCTCGACACCGTGGAGACGCCCGGCACCGTCTTGATGATCTCGAACGAGGGCCGGATCGTGTGCGCGGTGGTGTGCGCGGCACCGGAGACCATGCCGTCGGCGATCCCCTTGTAGACCATCATGGTGCCGAAATACGAGATGTCGGACATGGTTTCGCGCGCGCGCTCGAGCGTCATGCCCTTGTGCTTGCGCAATTCGGTGTATTCGGCGGCGAATTCGTCGAGGTAGCCCGAGGTGCGCGGCGCCATCACCTGCGCGTCGGCGATATCCACACCCAACTCGGCGGCGCGGGCCCGTACCGACGTCTCGTCACCGAGGATGGTGAGGTCGGCGATCTTGCGCTGCAGCACCCGGCCGGCGGCGCGGAGGATGCGGTCGTCGTCGCCTTCCGGCAGCACGATGCGTTTGCGGTCGGCGCGGGCGCGTTCGATCAGCCGGTACTCGAACATCTGCGGCGTCACGACGGTCGAGGACGGAACCTGGATGCGCCGCAACAATTCCGGCGCGTCCACCCGCTGTTCCATCAGCGCGAGCGCGGTGTCGACCTTGCGCGGGCTACCCGCCCACATCCGGCCGCGAGTGCCGTGCACGGCACTGGCGGTGTCGTAGGTCCCCAGCTCGGTGGCCAGGATCGGCAGCCTGGGGTGCAGGCCCTCCATCAGCCGGGCGATGGCCGGATGCGGGCGAAGGCCGCCGTTCATGATCACGCCCGCCAGCGACGGGAACCCCTCTGCCTCATGGGCATTCACCAGGCTCAGCAGCACGTCGGAGCGGTCGCCAGGAGCGATCACCACCACACCGTCGGACAGTCGCTCCAGGATGTGTTCGGCGGTCATGCCGCCGACCATGATGCGCAGCGCCTCACGCTGCAGCAATTCCGGGTCGCCACTGTAGATTTCGCCGTCGATCGCCTCGCACAGCTCGCCCATGGTCGGCGCCATCAGCAGCGGCACCTCGGGCAGCGTCCAGGACGGCACGTCGAAACCGGCCAGTGCGGTCGCGATGTCGTCGAGTTCGTCGGGTGCGCAGCGATTGGCGACGATCGCGACCAGGTGGGCGTGCTCGGTGGTGAGCTCGGCGGTACACAGTTCGACCAGTTGCTTGACCTCGCCGGGCGTCCGTTCCGCGCCGCGAACGACCAGCAGGACGGGCGCGCCCAGGTTCACCGCGATCCGGGCGTTGAAGCGCAGCTCGCTCGGGCTGGCGACGTCGGTGTAGTCGCTGCCGACGATCACCACCGCGTCACAGGCCTTGGCGACGTCGTGGAAACGCATCACGATGTCGCTGATCGCGGCGGTGGGGTCGCGGTGCACGTCCTCGTAGGTGACGCCGATGGCCTGTTCGTAGCTGATATCGGCGGTGCTGTGCTCGAGCAGCAGTTCGAGGATGTAGTCGGGTTCGTCGGTGGAGCGGGTGATCGGACGGAACACGCCGACGCGTGCGGTGGTCGCGCACAGCATGCCGAGGACACCCAGTGCCACCGTAGATTTTCCGGTGTCGCCCTCGGGCGAGGCGATGTACACGGTGGACGGCGCTTGTTCGACCATGCTCGCGAGCTTAGTGAATCGTCGGCGATTCAGGGGTTCGGTGGGGTCCGATCGGTCGCGTTATAGTCCGGCCCATGACATCGCAGTTCCCGGATCGCCAGTGGGGCTCCCGCGCCAATCCGCTGTCCCGCGCCGCCAACCGATTCGCCGCGACCAAGCCGGGTTCCTGGCTGATCCGCACCATCACCCCGCTCGACCGCGCCTTGCTCGAGCGCACCGACGCCAAGTACACCGTGCTCGGCCCGATCGGCGCCCCGGTGATCCTGCTCACGACCACCGGCCGCAAGTCCGGCGTCGCGCGCACCCAGCCGCTGCTCTACGTCCACGACGGCGACACCCTGTACGTGGTCGGTTCCAACTTCGGCCAGGCCCACCACCCGGCCTGGACCGGCAACCTGCTCGCCGATCCGACCGCCACCGTCGCCATCGCCGGCGAACGCATCCCGGTGACCGCCACCCCGGTCACCGACGCGGACAAGGACGCGATCTTCGCCCGCTTCATCGACATCACCGGCGCCTACGCCGCCTACCGCGACCGCACCACCCGCGACCTGCGCATGTTCGCCCTGCGCCGGGCGTAATCGCTGGTTTTCAGGCCAGATCGGCGGGGCGCACGCGCAGCTTGGCGGCGATCCGGGCCAGCGCTCGTCCGTCGGCGGCGCTCACCTGATCGAGGAAGCGCTCGCGAACCGCGCGCACATGCGTCGGCGCCGCCGCCACGACCGTCGCGTACCCGGAGTCGGTGAGCGAAGCGACCGTGTACCGACCGTCGTCGGGGTCGGGCGCTCGGGTTACCCAGCCCCGCTGCTCGAATCGCTTGACGACGTTCGAGAGCCGCGACAGCGATCCGTTCGCCAGGAAGGCCAGCTCGCTCATCCTGATCCGGTGCTCGGGAGCCTCGGACAGATGGCTCAGCACGAGGTACTCGAAGAGCGTCAGCCCTGCTTCTGCCTGCAGCGGCGCCTCCAAACGGCCCGGCAGCAGCAGGATCAGTGAGACCAGGCCGGTCCAGGCTTCCTTCTCCTCCGCGTTCAGCCACGCCGGCGCCTCGGCGTCCGCGCCGTCGGATCCTGGGGTCACCGCAGTCATCGGGTAATCATAGCGAGGACAATTGAGTTCACACGTGAAGTCATTCCGTGCTAGTTTGACTTCATAGTTGAAGTCAAATGAAAGGTTTGTCGCGATGAGCACCGCCACCTTCGCCAGCACCCCGGGATACGGCCGGACCCTCTTCGACCTGCTTCACTACCGACAGGCGGTCCGCGTCGGCGACCGCGTCGACATCTCGGGCCAGGGTGGCTGGGACGACGACATCACCTTCCCCGAATCACTCGAGGAAGAAATCGTCCAGGCCTTCGAGAACGTGGAGCGCACGCTCGCGACGGTCGGGGCGACCTGGACCGATGTCATAGCCGTGGACAGCTTCCACATCCCGGCGGTCGAGGACACGATCGGCGACGCGCACAACCGCGTCATGGTCGAGCAGTTCCGCAAGCGCATGGGCGAGCGCGCGCCGATCTGGACCCAAATCGGCGTCGCCGCCCTCGGCGCTCCCGGCATGCGCGTCGAGATCCGGGTGACCGCACTCGTGAACCAACAGGACTGACCTGGTATCCGGTCAGCCCTGCCGGTTCGAGTGCTCGGGCCGCGCCGTGACGGCGATCAGACCTTGTCGACCTCGCCGTTCGACAGGGCCTTCTGCAGGGAGTTGAAGACTGTCAGACCCTGGCCGACCATGCCGTTGAGCAACTCGCCGACGCCGTCGGGGCCGTTGAGGACGGTGAGGTTGGCGCCCGCCAGGCCGTGCGAGGCCTGCTTGACGATTTCCGGGAGTTGCTCGATGAGCATCTGGTCCAGCGCGATGCGGTTGTTGGACGCCGCCGCCTCGGCCTGAATACGGGTGCGGTCGGCCTCGGCCACCGCGAGGATGCGGACTCGTTCCGCCTCCGCCTCAGCGGGTTTCACCACTTCCGCCTGGAGTTGCTGTTCGCGCAGTTCGGCGTTCTTGCGGGCCTGCTCGGCCTGGGCGTGCAGCACCGCCTGCCTGGCGATGGCGTCGGCGAGCGGGCCCGCCTGTGCCGCTTCGGCGTTGGCCTTGTCGATGTCGCGCTGATACTCGGCCTTGAGGATCGAGGTTTCGCGTTCGTATTCGGCGCGACGGCGCAACGACTCCTGCTCGGCTTCGGCGGAGCGCTGCGCGGCCTGGGCCTGAGCGATCTGGGCATCGCGCTGGACGGCCGCATTGTGCGGTGCCGCAAGGGCATTGATGTAGCCGAGGTTGCCGTCGTCGATGGACTGGATCTGGAACGAGTCGACCCACAGGCCGATATTGCTCATCTCCACCTTGGAGGCGATGAGCACCTCGTCGGCCAGCTTCTGACGTTCGCGGATGATCTCCTCGACGGTCATCGAGCCCACGATCGAGCGCAGATGGCCGGAGAAGATCCGCCCTGTCAGCACCGACATCTCCTGCTCCTGTTCGGACAGGAAGCGTTGTGCCGCATTGACGATCGACTGGGTGTCGTTGGCGACCTTGAACGCGATCACCGCACGCACATCGAGCTGGATGGCCTGCTTGGTGACACAGCGCTCGCGGATCTCGGACTCGAACATGGCCAGTGACAGGTATCGGACCTTGCGGAACAGCGGCACCACCCAGGTGCCGCGCCCGATGACCACCTTGAACGGGGTGTCATCCTTGGTCTTGGCGCCACTGACCAGCATGGCTTCGTCGGGATCGGGAACGTGATAGCCCAGCATCGCGGGCCCCTTTCATTCAGAGGGAAGCGGAATCCAGGTGACCACGTCGACCAGGCGACCCGGGTGGACCGCGACGATCAACACGGTGGTCCAGGCGGCGATCGGTTCGTCGGCTCGGGCGAGATAGAGCTCGGTGCCCCCGCGAATCGAGATCAGTACCTCACCCAGTGCGCCCGCCTCCCGAATCGGTGACGTGATGGTGCCCGTCATGCCGTGCACGGAGTCGGTCATCGCGGGTGAACCTCCCTGTCTCGCACCGGATGCCGTCAGCGTACGGAGGGTCGGCTATAAGCCGGTAGCAAAATTCTTATTGACAGCATCCTGTCAAACATGACAGGATGCTGTCATGCCGAAGAAAACAGTTCACGTAGCCGTCTACGACACCCTCGCCGACTGGGAAGTGGGGGCCGCGACGGCGCACATCGCCAACGGCAACTGGCACCGGGAGCCCGGAACGTTCGAGGTCGCGACGGTCGGCCTCACCACCGAACCGATCACCACCATGGGGCGTCTGCGCGTGACGCCCGACCTCGCCGTCGCCGATCTCGACCCGGCCGACAGCGCGATGCTGATCCTGCCCGGCGCGGACCTGTGGCTGGGCGAGGACCTGATCACGTTCGCGCACAAGGCGAAAGAGTTCGCCGACGCCGGGGTCCCGGTGGCCGCGATCTGCGGCGCGACCTTCGGACTGGCCACGGCGGGCCTGCTCGATGATCGCGCGCACACCAGCAATGCGGCGGAATTCCTTGTCTACAGCGGATATTCGGGTGCGCAGCACTACGTCGAGGCCCCCGCGGTCACCGACCGTGACGTGATCACCGCGGACGGCATGTCGCCGTTCGAATTCGCCAGAGAGATCTTCGCGCGGCTCGACCTGTACGAACCGCGGGTACTCGATGCCTGGTACAAGCTGTATGCGCGCAAGGACCCGGCCGGGTACGCCACGCTCGCCGAATACGAAGGGAGCCACGCGGCTTGAACTCCGAACAGGACCTGCTCGACGGCGCCGCCCTCACCGTCTTCCGGCTCAACGGTCAATTCCTGACCATCGGCGACGGCTTGTCCGCGCCTGCCGGAATCTCGGTGGCCTGGTGGCAGGTGATGGCCGCCGTGCAGGACCAGCCGCAGCCGGTGGCCGGGATCGCCCGCGCGATGGGCATCACCCGGCAGAGCGTTCAGCGGATCGCGGACCTGCTGGTCGGCAAAGGCATGTGTGAGTACCGGCCCAACCCCGCGCACAAGCGGGCCAAGCTGGTCGCGATGACCGAGGAGGGCACGGCCGCCATCCGTCGCATCGATCCGCAGCACGCGGCCATGGCGCACCGGCTGGCCGAGGCGCTCGGTCCGGCCGAGTTCGCCGCGACGGTCGCGACCCTCACCCGTCTCGCGGCGACACTCGACACGATCATCGCCGACGAGGACTAGCCACCGCGCACAGCGGCCGACGCCCCCATCACCACACAGGCGATGGGGGCGTCACGTCGGTGCCGGGTCAGCCCTGGAGGACGGCCTCGATCTCGAGGGTGAGAGTGATCTTGTCGCCGATCACGGCGCCGCCGTCGGGCAGCGGCATGTCGATGTCGAGGCCGAAGTCGCGGCGCGAGACCACAGTCTTGGCTTCGAAGCCGGCGACCTGGCCGTTACCCATGCCCGGGCTCACGCCGACGAACTCGACCTCGAGGGTGACCGGCTTGGTGTTGCCGCGCACGGTGAACTCGCCGTCGACGACGAAATCGCTGCCCTCGCCGCGGAACCCGGTGGACCTGAAGGTCATCAGCGGGAATTCCTCGGCGTGGAAGAAGTCGGCGGTGCGCAGGTGGCCGTCGCGTTGAGCGTTGTCGGTGGTGAGGGAGTCGACGCGGATCTCGGCGTGCGCGGTGGCGGTGCCGTCCTCGGCGATCACGAGGGCGCCGTCGAAGTCGGTGAAGCGGCCACGGACCTTGCTCACCATCAGGTGGCGTACGGAGAAGCCGACGGTGGAGTGGGTGGGGTCGATGGCCCAGGTGCCCGCGGTGAGTCCCTTGGCGATGGCGGTGGTCATGAGTGTGCTCCTTGGGGGTTGGTGTGCATCAGTGATTTGCTGCGAGAAGGTCTTCGAACGGGGTCGTATCGGTGTAGGGATCGGTGGGCCGAGTGGCGGACTTGCCGAGCAGCAGCGCGCCGAATTCGGCTGCGGCGCGCTCGATTCGATTGTTGAGCGCCTTGTCGCCGCCGTTCGCGCCCCAGTCGGTCGACGCCGCGTATACCGCGGTGGGGACGACGATCGAGCGCAGGTACGCGAACAGCGGGCGCACCGCGTGCTCCAGCGCCAGGGAATGACGCTCGGTGCCGCCGGTCGCGCCGGTCAGCACCGGCATCCCGGCGAGCGAATCCGGTTCCAGCACATCGAAGAATGTCTTGAACAGGCCGCTGTAGGAGGCGCTGAAGATCGGCGTCACAGCGATCAGGCCATCGGCGGTGACGACCTTGTCGATCGCCGCGCGCAGTGCGGGGGCCGGGAAGCCGGTGAGCAGGTTGTCGGCCAGATCGCGCGCGTGATCGCGCAGGTCGACGAAGTCCACTTCGACCTCGGCGCCTGTCGCGCGCAGCTCGCGTGCTGCCGCGGCGGCCAGTCGATCGGCCAGCAAACGTGTCGACGAAGGCTGTGAAAGCCCTGCCGACACCACGGCGATACGGGTTGTCATGCGATCACCTCCGTGATGTGCGGGCCGCCGAGTGCGCGGCGCGGCGCGGATGTCACGCGCCGACCTCCGCCGTGGTCTTGGCGGCGAGCAGCGAGTCGTGTGTCGGCGCGTCCGGGACGTGGGCCGGGCGTCGAGCCGCGAACTCCTTGCGCAACACCGGGATCACCTCCTCGCCGAGCAGGTCCAGCTGCTCGAGCACCGTCTTCAACGGGAGTCCGGCGTGGTCGACCAGGAACAGCTGGCGCTGATAGTCGCCGAAGTGCTCACGGAAGGTGAGTGTCTTCTCGATGACCTGCTCCGGGCTGCCCACGGTGAGCGGGGTCTGCTCGGTGAAATCCTCCAGCGACGGGCCGTGTCCGTAGACGGGCGCGTTGTCGAAGTAAGGCCGGAATTCACGGACCGCGTCCTGAGAGTTCTTGCGCAGGAACACTTGTCCGCCGAGCCCCACGATCGCCTGGTCGGCGCTGCCGTGGCCGTAGTGCTCGTAGCGCCTGCGGTACAGGTCGATCAGCCGCTTGAAATGGTCGGTGGGCCAGAAGATGTGGTTGGCGAAGAAGCCGTCACCGTAGTACGCGGCCTGTTCGGCGATCTCCGGGCTCCGGATCGACCCGTGCCAGACGAACGGCGGCACGTCGTCGAGCGGACGCGGGGTCGAGGTGAACGACTGTAGCGGCGTACGGAACTTGCCTTCCCAGTTCACGACGTCTTCACGCCACAGCCGGTGCAGCAGAGCGTAGTTCTCGATGGCCAGGGGGATGCCGTCGCGGATGTCCTTGCCGAACCACGGATAGACCGGGCCGGTGTTGCCGCGGCCGAGCATCAGGTCGACGCGGCCGTCGGCCAGGTGCTGCAGCATCGCGAAGTCCTCGGCGATCTTGACCGGGTCGTTCGTGGTGATGAGCGTGGTCGAGGTGGACAGCGTGATGTTGTCGGTGCGGCCGGCGATGTAGCCGAGCATCGTCGTCGGTGACGACGGCACGAAGGGCCGATTGTGGTGCTCGCCCATCGCGAACACGTCGAGACCCACTTCCTCGGCCTTCTGCGCGATCGCGACCATCGCCTTGATCCGCTCGGCCTCGGTGGGGGTGCGGCCGGTGGTGGGATCGGTGGTCACATCGCCGACGCTGAAGATTCCGAACTGCACGGGCCCTCCTTTGGTTGCCATGGCAACTATAACCACGGCAGGCGGGCACCTATTCCGATGAGACGCAGATCACATGGCTACTCGGCGAACGGCCGGCGCGTTCGGCCGATCAAGTCGGCCACCGAGCCCACCACCATGGTCGGCCGGAACGGATAGGCCTCCACCGAGGACTTCGTCGAGATGCCGGAGGTCACCAGCACCGTGCGCAGACCCGCCTCCAAGCCGGCGATCACGTCGGTGTCCATCCGGTCGCCGATCATCACCGTCGATTGGGAATGCGCGCCGATCTGACGCAGCGCCGAGCGCATCATCAGCGGATTGGGCTTGCCGACGTAGTACGGCTCCTTACCGGTGGCACGGGTGATCAGCGCGGCGACCGAACCGGTGGCGGGCAACACGCCGTCGCGCGAGGGTCCGGTGGCATCAGGATTGGTGGCGATGAACTTCGCGCCCCTGTCCACCAGCCGGATCGCGGTGGTGATCGCCTCGAAGGAGTACGTCCGGGTTTCGCCGAGGACCACGTAATCGGGGTCGCTGTCGGTGAGCACGTAGCCGATCTCGTGCAGCGCGGTGGTGAGACCGGATTCGCCGACCACGTAGGCGGTGCCATTGGGGCGCTGGTCGTCGAGGAAGGTCGCCGTGGCCAGCGCCGAGGTCCAGATCGACTCCTCGGGGATGTCGAGGCCGGTGTGACGCAGGCGGGCCTGGAGGTCGCGTGGCGTGCGGATCGAGTTATTGGTCAGCACGAGGAACGGGATCTCGTTGGCCCGCAGTTCGGCGAGGAACTCGTCGGCGCCGGGGATCAGTTGATCCTCGTGCACCAGCACGCCGTCCATGTCGGTGAGGTACGACAAGATCTGCTCATCCTTGGTGGCCACCAGTTAATTGTCCGCTAAAACTCGGCGTGGTGGGTGACGAAACGGCATGGGCGCGGATGACGGGCTGCGCGCTAGTGTCGTGTTGGCAGGGGTCAACGGACGACAGGAGTGGCTGGAATGGTTGAGCTCAAGCTCGGGTACAAGGCATCGGCAGAGCAGTTCGGGCCACGAGAGCTGGTCGAACTCGGCGTCGCCGCCGAGCAGCACGGTCTCGACAGCGCGACCGTGAGCGACCACTTCCAGCCGTGGCGCCACGACGGCGGCCACGCGCCGTTCTCACTGGCCTGGCTGGCGGCCGTCGGCGAGCGCACCGAACGTATCCAGCTCGGCACCTCGGTGCTCACCCCGACCTTCCGCTACAACCCGGCGGTGATCGCGCAGGCCTTCGCCACCCTGGGTTGCCTGTACCCGAACCGGGTGATGCTCGGCGTGGGCACCGGTGAGGCCCTCAACGAGATCGCCACCGGTTACAAGGGCGAATGGCCCGACTTCAAGGAGCGCTTCGCCCGCTTGCGCGAAGCGGTGAAGATGATGCGCGAGCTGTGGACCGGCGATCGCGTCGATTTCGACGGCGAGTACTACCACACCGTCGGCGCCTCCATCTACGACGTTCCCAAGGGCGGCATCCCCGTCTACATCGCCGCGGGCGGCCCGGTGGTCGCCAGGTACGCGGGTCGCGCGGGCGACGGCTTCATCTGCACCTCGGGCAAGGGCATGGACCTCTACACCGAAAAGCTGCTGCCCGCCGTCGCCGAGGGCGCCGAGAAGGTCGACCGCGATGTCGCCGAGATCGACAAGATGATCGAGATCAAGATCTCCTACGACACCGATCCCGAACTGGCACTCCAGAACACGCGATTCTGGGCCCCCCTCTCCCTCACCCCCGAACAGAAGCACGACATCACCGACCCCATCGAAATGGAGAAGGCCGCCGACGCCCTCCCGATCGAACAGGTCGCCAAGCGCTGGATCGTCGCCAGCGACCCCGACGAAGCCGTCGCCAAGATCAAGCCCTACCTCGACGCGGGCCTCAACCACCTGGTCTTCCACGCCCCCGGCCAAGACCAGCTCCGCTTCCTCGACCTCTTCAAGCGAGACCTGGCCCCGCGTTTGCGCGCACTGGGCTGACCCCGCAAACAGCCTGACCATTTATGCCCCGGGTCCGCCTCTGCTTCGGCAAGCCGCCCGGGGCATCGCCTTGCGCTCGACTGATGCCGAGATACCGAACCGCGACAAGTGTTGCTACCTGCACGGGTTTCTTACCTGCACGCTACTGACTACTTCTCCAGCGGCATCCAAACGACCCACGATGCCAACTCGGCCTCACGAGAAGGGCTACCATCCCATGCAGTATTATGAAAGTTTTTCGAGAGAAGTCCTACATAATTGTCAACGCTGTTCTCGGGAGTCAAATTGGAAACATACAAATCTTCAATCAGGCTATCGAATTTAGCGCGCTTTACGATGTAGGCAATTTCGGTAGCCGCAGGGCGTAGATCGTCAAGTCTGCCTTTTGAATCAGCAACCGAAAGGTAGATGTTCACGCCGACAGAATTTTCCGCGCTCATACGCTTGACGCTTACTCCATATAGACAGTGACCATCCGGCAGTGAATTCGCTTCGTCAATCGCCGCCCTGACTACTTCCTCTTCTTTTGTTTCATATTTTGCACTCGATATTTTACATGAGCGACCATCCGAGTCGCCGTTATCCGAGCACCCCGCAACCAGCAGCTGTATAGCAGATAGACTGGCCACAAACATCATAGACTTAAGGCACAAACGGAGACTCATAGTTTTACCTCCCAGCCGTCAATCTTTTGATCATAATTTCCACTTACGGCGCTCGGCCAGCGATCCTGACCTTGCACTGTTACGAACCCAGCCGGGTGCCTTATCAATCCATCGAGTTCATTTGACGCTATAACAACTTTGGATTGAAGTTCAATCAACCCAGTGATCGTCCGAGTTACTAGTCCAACAGTATTTACGACAGCATCATTTATCTTATCAATACCCCATATGGCGCCAATCCCGGTAGCTGTCTCGCCTAGGCCCTCTGCATATTCGGTAAGCAGGGGGGTCGTTCCATCGACAATAGACTTATAGAAAATACGCCCTTCGGCGGCTAGCGTTAGAAGTTCAGTGTGAACCCTCTGGGCCATTGTTTGCGTACTTGCCATGGCCTTCTGCTGACTGTCACGCGACGCCTTGAAGGCATCATACGCACCGCCCTCCCACTGGCCTTCGAGCGAAATTATCGGGTCAGTTGTGTAGTTGACAGCCTTACCCACAATATTCCCAGCCGTAACCCAGGAATCCGCGTACTGTATGAACAAGAATGGTGCTTCAATTCCCTCACCAGCCTCGTTCAACTTTTCCAAAAGAGTCACAAGGTGGTCCTGAATATCGTCACGAATTCCAGTGATTTTCGCGTATATCACAGGGTTGGACCAGAAAAGCCCATCTACCGCATCGTTGACCTCAGCGGGAGCTTTCACCCACTTTGCCACCTGCTTTTTGAACTCGTTCGTAATACCAGCCAACTCATCTTTGTTAGTTATAGGGGGACTCATTGCGGCGGAAGGTCCAATCCTTGTGAAATCGTATCCAGCTTCTTTGCAGTATCTTCGTCTTGTGCGCCGAATTCTTCGGCTACCTGGCGCAAAGCCTCACCCATCGCAGTCGCCTCACCCTTACCTTCCAACAACCGTGTCTGGATATACGCGGCGGCCGTAGAATAGGACTTCCAAGCGCCTGCAAAAAGCCCGAACTGAAGCATCGAGTACTTCAGAGATTCTATGTGTTCGGCGGCAAATCTCAGCTCACCTGTAACATCGTAGCGCCACGACATCGAGGCCTTGTTAAGTACGTCAACTTTTGCCGAAACTCTACTCATAGTTCATTCCTAAGCAAATATTGGGAGTGTCTGATCATTCTTGAAATTACTTCGTCCTCGGTTTCTTGGCTCAAATACTCGTCATAAACAAATTTAGGACTTTGGTCTCTGATTTTGTTGCAGCATACGACAATATCTTCAGCCACAGCGTATACACCAAGTCGCGATGCCCACCCTGGATCGATCCGCACATCCAGCAATCGAGATGCAGACGCCGTAACAATGATCGACGGTTCGCCAAATTCCGTTTGACCGGGCCCTGCCGCAGTATACTTGTGCCCTCCTAGGAATCCGTTGTAGATCTGAATATACTCATCGTAAGTGCGAGCTTGCAGCAACCTTGGGGTAATATCACGCAATTTCGGCATTACACTCGGCCTTTGACCATTCTCTAAAGCCAAGATATCCGCTGAATACAGCGTATTTTCATAGGCGTCGACCACGGACCTTCCATACTCAGTGGGGTCCGTGTAGTCTAGCCATTGCTTATGAATTGATATAGCCGAGGGAAGACGGTCGGCTCCGATCGTGACACTCACACGGGAGTGCGATTGCGCTGACTTACGTTCCGCTGAAACCATCTCGCCAGCTTCGAACTGAACTGCCGCATGAATCTGACTGCCGTGACCGATTTCGATGCCCCTCGGACCATCCTCCCAATACTCATCTTCCGGCTCATCGTAATGGTTGTAGTACCCTTGAGTCGCCATAACTCCTCCGATTCCCAATGAGCTGATAGCTCGAAGTCTGCCTATCGACTAATAGATCAACATTAGTAAAATAGATGCTTCAGTACACAGTTCTTACGCACCGGATTAAATGATCTAGTCTTTGCAAGTCTGACAAATTCGAGGTCTTCGGCGATTTCAAGTCCGTTGACCGAAATGATGGTTGTCGACGTCGAGCTTTCGTCCACAGCCTCGCCGCGTCCGAGCGAAGCGACCGCCACCACAGTCGGGGCGGCACCTATCACGATATCCGAGCCTGAACAGGCAATTCATGCGTCCCCTCCCGTGCGCAACACGGGAAGAATAAGCCGCCCAAGCAGATTCGTCAATCAGAGCCATCATCACTGAGCCGTTTTCATCGTGCTACTGAACTCTGGTCCCCTGCATGGTGATTGATGTCAGGGTCAGTGCCTAACTGGCGAATCCCCTGGTGAGAGGGCTGATTTTCAAATCTGGTTGTCCATCAGAGGCTTCTCTTGTTGTTGTTCTACCGCGCCGCTCTGACGATGTCATCTTCGAAGCACTTCGTTGCCGCAGCAATCCGGCGGCGATACCACAAGATCAGATCCCGATCTCGGCCGCTCGATCCAGGCCACGAAAGGATGCTTGTGCTGGTCTGTCCACGCAAGTGCGAACCACTCACCAATCTGGCGGCCGGGTTCGACGTCTCCACCAGTACCGAGCGGCGCTACGTTGTTGACGAAACGGCCACGTTTATTGTCGGTGCAGGCACCGAGGCTGAAGTCGGCGTTGCATGCCGCGCACGCTGGTTGTCACGGCCATCTGATCCTCTACGGGGCGGTCATCCCGATCGACCGTCCTACTCGGGCAAACATCGTCTCCACGGGATGAATGTGCAGTCCGCGCCTCGCCTGAGGGTGAGATCGTCGGGCTCTTGACAATTTTTACCCAGGCAGTGTTCACGGCAGCAAGGCTGCCTGGATCGACAGATCGTGACCACGATGGTCACTAAGTGCTGGAAAATGCTGGACGACAAGGGTTACCAGGGCGTCAATGGAGTTCTCACTCCGTACAAGGCGGTCTGCTCAGATCCCTGACCGGGCGCCCATTAACGGCGCCCGGTCAGATATCGATCCATGGTCACGAACACCGGAACGACACAAGGAAATGAACCATGGGATTGTGGATCGGTAGCCCCGCGCTGAACGCCACCGAGAAGGTCGTCTGGCAGAAACTCGCCAATCGAACGCAAGGGAGCAGGGCCGTCGGCGGACGCCTCCACCTGACCGAAACCCGACTGCTCTTCGTACCCAATCACCTCGACGCGGTCACCGGCGGCAAGCGCTGGGAAGCGCGCCTGACCCAGCTGCGCGCCGTCGGGCAGCAAAGCCCGGATGGCGGCCTGTTCAGCGGCGGCCTGCGCACTCGTCTGCGCGTCGACACCGACGCCGGAACCGAACTTTTCGTCATCGATCCGATCGACGAGGCGATCGCGATTCTGGACGCCGCAAGACAGTGAATCCGCTCAGGGCATGGTCGAGGCCACCGAGAAGCTGCCCTGAAGCCTGTAGACAATAGTAGACAATTTTCGGCTAGAATGATTTCATGAAGTCGATCAGTGTCGGCGAACTCCGCCAGAATCCGTCCGCGATGGTCGCCGACGTCGAGTCCGGCGAGGTCTACGAGTTGACGCGCCACAACCATCGGGTCGGCTACATCGTCCCCGCGGTCTCGTCGACCCAGATCATCCGGCGCGCGGTCGACGGCGGGGCACACACGAGTGCCATCGCCCGGCATGAACTCCGCAGCGCTGCGTCGATCGACGAGCTCCTCGAGTCCGAGAAGGGCGAGTGGTGAGGGCCTATTACCTCGACACCTCGGTGGCAATGCGGATCATGCTGGGACATTCCATCGAAGCCGCACGGTGGTTCGATGAGACGACCGCGGACAAAGAGTGCCGGATCGTCTCTTCGCGACTGTTGCGCACCGAGATCACTCGCGTCCTTCGCCGGGAAGGCCTGCCCGTGCTCGACCGAGGTCAGATCATCGACCACATCGACATCATTCCGATCGATCACGCTGTGCTGAACGAAGCCGAAGCGATCATCTCGCACATCCGGACACTCGACGCCATTCATCTCGCCTCGGCATTGCGCAGCGGCTTGGACGATCTCACGGTGGTGACCCACGACAAGAACATGGCCACCGTCGCGGGCCACCTGGGGTTCGCGGTCTACGACCCGGTCCGGTAGGCGATCCACGAGTCCGACGTCGACCTGCCCGTTGCGACAGGCCGACTCGGGACGTTCGGACGAACTAGCTCAGGGCGTTGTCGAGGTCGCCGAGGAGATCTTCGAGGTCTTCCAGACCGACCGAGATGCGAACTACCCCGTCGGACAAGCCGATTGACGCGCGCCCCTCCGGGCCCATGGCTCGGTGGGTGGTGGTGGCGGGGTGGGTGATCATGGTTTTGGCGTCGCCGAGGTTGTTCGAGATGTCGATGATGCGGAGGCGGTTGAGGACCTCGAAGGCTCGCTTCTTGCCGTCTTCGCCGTTGAGGGCGAAGGTGACTACGGTGCCGCCGCCGGTCATCTGCTCTTTGGCCAGCGCGTGTTGCGGATGTGATTCCAGGAAGGGGTATTTCACCCAGTCGACCGAATCCTTGGTCTCCAGGAACTCGGCTACCCGCAGGGCCGACTCGGTGGAGTGGCGCACGCGCAACGGCATGGTTTCCAGGCCCTTGAGCAAGGTCCAGGCGTTGAAGGGGCTCAGGGCGGGGCCGGTGTGGCGCATCAGGGTTTTGACGGGGCCGTCGATGTAGTCCTGGGCACCGAGGATGGCGCCGCCGAGGACGCGGCCCTGGCCGTCGATGTGTTTGGTGCCGGAGTAGACCACCACGTCGGCGCCGAGTTCGAAACCGCGCTGGAGCAGGGGGGTGGCGAAGACGTTGTCCAGCACCACCTTCGCGCCCGCGGCGTGGGCGAGCTCGGTGACCTTGCGGACATCGACGAGGGTCTGCATCGGGTTGGCCGGGGTCTCGAAGAACACGGCCTGGGTGGGGACGGAGAGGGCCTGCTCCCACTGGTCGAGGTCGTCACCGTCGACGAACACGGTTTCGATACCCCAGCGCGGCAGGATCTCGTTACAGACCACGAAACAGGACCCGAACAGGCTGCGGGCGGCGACGAGACGGTCGCCCGCCTTCAGCAGGGCGCCGAGCGCGGTGAACACCGCCGACATGCCGGACGCGGTCGCGAAGGCCGCCTCGGCGCCGTCGAGCAGGCGGATGCGCTCCTCGAACATGGCCACGGTCGGGTTGCCGAAACGCGAGTAGACGAAGTGCTCGACGTCGCCGGTGAACGCGGCCTCGGCGGCTTCGGCGTTCTCGTAGACGAAACCGGAGGTCAGGTACAGCGCCTCGGAGGTCTCGTCGAAGCCGGAACGGCGCAGACCGCCGCGCACGCCGAGCGTGCCGGGACCGACGCCTTCGGGCAGTGGCTTGTCGAACGAACCACCGGTGATCATGCTTTTCTCCTTATGCCTGACGCCACGGCAGGCCGACAGCGCGCCAACCGGTGCTGCCGCGCTGACCGAACGCGTCGGGACCACCTTCGAAACCGTCGAGCACGTTGTAGGACGGTGCCACGCCCGCCGCGGTCGCCAGGTTCGCCGCGTGCGCGGAACGCTGACCGGAGCGACACAGGAACACCACGGGTGCGTCGTCGGGGCGACCGGCGAGTGCCTTCTCGAGCTGCACGCCGAACTCGGGATTGCGGGTGCCGGTGCCGTCGACCCACTCGATGAAGTGGGCAGGGCGTTCGATGGAACTGGTGTCGGGAATGCCGATGTGTGCCCACTCGCCTTCGGTGCGCACGTCGACCAGCACAGCGCCGGGGTGCTCGGTGAGCAGCTCCCACGCCTTCTCAGGGGTGATGTCGCCGGCGTAAGTCATGTCGATCCTCCTGCGTGAATCCGCTCTTGCCGTGCCGGAAATCCCCGAACACACGGCCAGGTCGTCACCCGGAGCACCCCACCGCGGAGGAGGGTTGCCGACCAGCGAGCCGGGGCTTGACGCTGGCACTCATGACCTTGCGATCTGAGATTGCCTCGGCACCGGTCATCGTGTCAAACGATTCAGAAGGAACACACCAGCCACGCGCTGTCGACGCGGGTCAGTTTCCAGTTGCTCGCCGCCGGGTTGCCGTTGACCACGAGCGCCGCGTCGATCTTGGCGCGGTCGCCGTTGACGGTGGCGTTCTCGAAACCCTTGCCGTCGATCGTGACAGTGGATTTCGGGCCACCGAGCTGTTCGCCGAGGCCGGATTTCTCCTCGTCGAACCCGGGGCAGGCCACACCGGTCGGCGGACGGAGGTCGCTGCGCGAGCGCGCGTCGATATAGTTGGTGACGGCGGCCGCGAGACGGTCGGCCTCTGTGACATTTTTCTCAGCGGGTGAGAGCAGTCCACCCGCCACGATGCCGATGAGCACGATGATCGCGATCACCGCGGCCGCGACGAACGGGACGATGGAACGCTTGTCGGTCTGATCCACCACTACGGGCTGGTCATCCGAGCCTGTTTGCTCCTCGTTCATGCTGTAATCCTGACAGACCCGCGCGGGCAGCTACACCGCGCGCCGGGTGGCTGCAACGCCGCAGCTAGAATCGCCTTGATTGCGGTCGGCTGCCGACGTCGATGGCAGCTGCCAGTAAGCGGATGTCCGACTTAGCCTAAGCTAAGTTGACGCCGTCAAATCAGTTCTCGACCAAAGGGTGCGCGTAGAAATGACCGAACAGAGTGCAGCGACTCGCCCACTTCGCATTGCGATCGTGGGTGCGGGACCGGCCGGTATCTACGCCGCCGACGCGTTGATGAAGTCCGATGCCGACGTGAGCATCGACCTCTACGAGCGTATGCCCGCGCCCTTCGGCCTGATCCGCTACGGCGTCGCCCCTGACCACCCGCGCATCAAGGGCATCATCACCGCCCTGCACAAGGTCCTCGACAAGGACCAGGTCCGCCTGCTCGGCAACATCGACTACGGCACCGACATCACCCTCGACGACCTGCGCCAGTTCTACGACGCGGTCATCTTCTCCACCGGCGCCAACGCCGACCGCGCCCTGGCCATCCCCGGCATCGACCTCGACGGCTCCTACGGCGCCGCGGACTTCGTGTCCTGGTACGACGGCCACCCCGACGTCCCGCGTTCCTGGCCACTCGACGCCGAGAAGGTCGCGGTCCTCGGTGTCGGCAACGTCGCCCTCGACGTCGCGCGCGTGCTCGCCAAGACCGGTGACGAACTGCTGCCGACCGAGATCCCGCCGAACGTCTACGAAGGTCTCAAGGGCAACAAAGCCCTCGAGGTCCACGTGTTCGGTCGTCGTGGTCCCGCGCAGGCCAAGTTCACGCCCCTCGAGCTGCGCGAACTGGATCACTCGCCGACGATCGAGGTCATCGTCAACCCCGAGGACATCGACTACGACGAGGGCTCCGAAGCCGCGCGCCGTAACTCCAAGCAGGTCGACATGGTCGCCAACACCTTGGAGCAGTGGGCCATCCGCGACCACGGCGACCGCCCGCACAAGCTGTTCCTGCACTTCTTCGAATCGCCCTCGGAGGTCCTCGGCGCAGACGGCAAGGTCGTCGGCCTGAAGACCGAACGCACCCAGCTCGACGGCACCGGCAACGTCAAGGGCACCGGCAACTTCACCGACTGGGACATCCAGGCCGTGTACCGCGCCGTGGGCTACCTCTCGCAGAACGTCACCCAGCTGCCGTTCGACGATCAGGCGGGCACGGTGCCCAACGAGGCCGGCCGCGTGATCGCCGACGACACCGCCGAAGGTGACGCCCGATTCATGCCCGCCACCTACGTGACCGGCTGGATCAAGCGCGGCCCGGTCGGCCTCATCGGCCACACCAAGGGCGACGCCAACGAGACCATCGCCTGCCTGCTCGACGACGCCAAGGCCTTCGCCCCCGCGCCGAAGCCCGAGCTCGACGCCGTCACCGAGTTCCTCGAGGGCAAGGGCATCCCGTTCACCACCTGGGCGGGCTGGTACCGCCTCGACGCCCACGAGCGCGCCCTCGGCGAGCCCGAAGGCCGTGAGCGCGTGAAGGTCGTGGAGCGCGAGGACATGCTGCGCGCCTCCGAGCCGAACAAGGCCTGAGTTTTCGGCGCGCTGGCGCGCGCGTGTTCGCGGCCCTGAATGGCCCGCCGATCCCTCCTCGGGGTCGGGATGTGCGGGAGTTGGGTGTGCTGTCATGGCAGAACTCGGGGTTTCAGTGGTCCCGTCCTAGTGGGGGCGCGACGTTGAGCGCGCTCGCGCCGCAGAGATAAGGCATTCTGTACTGGTGTTCGATGCCCACGTCCACATCATCGATCCGCGGTTTCCGCTGATCGAGAACGAAGGCTATCTCCCCGAGCCCTACGTGATCGATGACTATCGAAAGCGTATGGCGCACTTCGATGTTCGCGGCGGTGCTGTTGTCAGCGCGTCTTTCCAAGGCGCTGATCAGACGTACCTGAAGGCAGCACTGGCCGCGCTCGGTCCCGACTGGGTCGGCGTGACCCGGCTCGATCTCGACGCCACCGACGACGAGATCCTCGCGCTGAACCGGGCAGGCGTACGCGCCCTGCGGTTCAACCTCAAGCGCGCCGCCGCCGACATCACCGAGATGACATTGCAGGCGTTGCGCGCCCACGAACTGGCGGGCTGGCACGTGGAGCTCTACATCGACGGTCAGATGCTGGCCTCGCTGCAACCGGTGATCTCGAAGCTGCCCGCGCTCTCGATCGACCATCTCGGCATGTCCGACGAGGGTCTGCCGTACCTGCTCGACCTGGTGGACCGCGGCGCCAGGGTGAAGGCGACCGGGTTCGGCCGGGTCGAGATGGATGTGGCCGAGACGCTGCGACGCATCCACACCGTCAACCCGGGTGCGCTGATGTTCGGCAGCGATCTGCCCGGCACGCGCGCAGGCAGGCCGTTCGAGGAGCGCGATGTGGACCTGATCTCGCAGGTGGTCGGCTCCGATATCCACGCGGTGCTCGAGGACAATGCCCGCGAGTTCTACCGGCTGCCCGCGGTGCGTCGCCCGAAATCCGAGCCGCTACCCCGCACCGAGAATCCGACTATCCCGATCCCGCGCAATCAGCTCCCCGGCGCGGACGACCACACCCGTCCGCTGCCGATCATCGAGTAGTCAGCTGATGATCGCGCCGGTGAGCCACACACCGGACGCGATCAGCGCGCCGAACAACTCGACCAGCATCGACAAGCCGACGCCCTTGAGCGCGTGCACGGTCGCGGGCCAGGCCAGGTCGTTGGTCTTCAAGCGGTACAGCTCGGCCAGGTACACACCGAGCACGAAGCCGATGAACAGGCCGACGATCGGGATCACGAAGAAGCCGGCGATGCCGAGCACCGCACCGGCCAGCAGCGCACGGTTCGACACTCCGGCTTCGCGCATCCGCTTGCCCGGCCAGGTGTACTTCACGATGCCGGAGAGCGCCAGCGCGACGGTGGCGATCGCCAGCACCGTCCAGGCCGTCGTACCGCCGGTCATGAACGCCCACACCGCGATTGCCGCGAAGATGAGGATCACGCCCGGCAGAATCGGTACGATCACGCCGACGATGCCGACCAGAATGACAAGGCCGACAACGACCTCACCCCACACGCCCACTATCGGGTCCTCCCGTTGCCACGCCGAGTCGCGCTCGTGCGAATTCTCGCCCATGCTCTACCCGAGCCGCCACCCCAGCGCTATTGTCGGAGTGTCAATACCGTTCGACGACGAACTGAGGTCACCGCGTGAGCACGGAGTCCACCGCCAAGCAGGGGCCCCTTGCGGGCATCAAGGTCATCGAGTTGGCAGGCATCGGGCCAGGTCCGCACGCCGCGCTGCTGCTGGCCGACCTCGGGGCCGACGTGGTGCGCGTGCAGCGCCCGAACCAGCTGCCCGGCTTCATGGAACGCCCCCAGTGGCGCGGGCGAACGATCGTCGAGGCGAATCTGAAGGACCCCGCCGACGTCGCCAAGATCCTCGACCTGGTCGAGAAGGCCGACGTGCTGCTCGAGGGCTTCCGCCCCGGCGTCACCGAGCGCATGGGCCTCGGACCCGACGAGGCGCTGGCCCGCAACCCGCGCCTGGTGTACGGCCGGATGACAGGCTGGGGCCAGCACGGCCCGCTCGCCGATCGCGCGGGACACGACATCAACTACATCTCGCTCACCGGTGTGCTCAATGCCATCGGGCGCAAGGGCGAGCGGCCGGTGCCGCCGCTGAACATGGTCGGCGACTTCGGTGGCGGCTCGATGTTCCTGGTGTTCGGCGTGCTCGCCGCGCTGGTGGAGCGGCAGAATTCCGGCAAGGGCCAGGTGATCGACGCCGCGATGATCGATGGCGCGCTTGCCCTTTCGCACATGATCTGGGGTATGCGCGGGGTCGGCCTGTGGTCCGACGAGCGCGGCACCAACCTGCTCGATACCGGCATGGCCTTCTACGACACCTATGAGACCTCCGACGGCAAGTACATGGCCGTCGGCGCGATCGAGCCGCAGTTCTACGCCGAACTGCTGGCCGGGCTGGAGATCGACCCGGAAGGTCTGCCGATGCAGATCGACCCGAACGGTCAGGAACAGCTGCGCAAGCTGTTCACCGACAAGTTCCTGACGAAGACCCGCGACGAGTGGGCCGCGATCTTCGACGGCACCGATGCCTGCACCACACCGGTGCTGACCTTCACCGAGGCCACCGAGAACCCGCACATCGTGGCCCGTACCGGCCTGATCGACATCGACGGTGTGGTCCAGCACGCGCCCGCGCCGCGCTTCTCGCGCACACCGGGCGGCACACCCACTCCCCCGCCGAACGTCGCGACACCGATCGAAACGGTCTGGGCTGACTGATTTGGCGGCCTGTCGTCGGTAAAGTTTTCCACTATCGACGACAGGCCGAGGTTCCGAACCGTCAGAACCCCACCGAAGGTGCTCGCCGCCCTCATCGCGGTCACCACCTTCGGCGCGGCAGTGCTGTGCTTCATCCTGGCCGAGGGATTGTTCGACACCCGTACCGCGCAGATCGCCGAAAACCATTGCCACAGTGCGGCACCGGTGCCGGTGATGGTGAGCGTGCTGAACGGGCTGGCGACCGGGATGCTGCTGGCCGCCGCCGTTTCGCTGCTGTGTCTGCTGGTGCTGCTGTTCCGCTATCCGTCCGAACGCGGCGCCGTCGCGGTGCCGCTGACCGCGCTGGGGTTGGTGGCCTCGGTGCTGTTCATGTTCGGGGCGGGGTACGAAACCGTGCGCCCCGAACCGGCTTCCACCGGGCACAACCCGTGCGCGTTCAGTAGCAGGTGAGTGGCTGGAGCGGATCGGCGGCGCGGGGCGTGAGGGCGTCGTAGGCCGCGGCGATGGATTTGACGGCGATGCGTAGCTCGGCTTCGGGGTGGGTGTACGGCAGCCGGACGAAACGCTCGAACGCGCCCTGGACGCCGAAACGTGGTCCGGCGGCCAGCAATACGCCGTGATTGGGCGCGGTGGCGGCGAGCGCGGTGGAAACCGGGCTCGGCAGCTGGGCCCACACCGACATACCGCCCGCGCCGACCGTGATGTGCCAGCCGGGGAGGTCTTCGGCGACGGCGTCGAGCAGGGCGGTGCGCTGGGCGCGCAGCTGTTCGCGACGACGCTCGAGAATGGGTTCGGCGTTCTCGAGCAGGTGGACGGTGGCCAGCTGATCCATCACCGGGGTGCCGAGGTCGACCGTGGAGCGGATGCCGAGCAGTTTGGTGATCAGCGGCTGACTGGTACGGATCCAGCCGACCCGCAGGCCACCCCAGAACGACTTCGACGCCGAACCGATGGTGACGATCTCCGAGCCCTTCGCGAACGCGGCCACCGGCGGGGGCATGGTCCCGTCCGACAGGTTCAGCTCGCCCATCGACTCGTCGACGACGACGGTCATCCTGGTGTCGCGGGCGATGGCGGCCAGTTCGGCGCGGCCCTCGGCGCCGAGCAGCAGTCCGGTGGGGTTGTTGAAGTCGGGAACCAGGTAGGCCAGGGTGGCCGCGGTCTGCCGCGCCGTACTGCGCAGACCTTCGAGATCCCAACCGGCATCAGGGAATTCGGGCCGTAGCGGAATCGGAATGGGGCGGGCGCCGACGTCGCGGATGGCTTCGATGGCGTTCGGGTAGGACGGGTGCTCGATCAGAACCCGGGCGCCGGGCGAGGCGAGCACGTTGAGGAGCAGCCGAAGTCCGTGCTGCGCACCGAGGGTCACCAGGATCTGGTCCGGTTCCGTCGGCAGACCGCGCGCGGTGTAGCGGCGGGCCAGTGCTTCGCGCAGCGCGAGGATGCCGACCGGGTCCATCCCGTGGGTGCCGAGGTAGGACGGGATTCCTTGCAGCGCTGTCGAATACGCGTCGTGGAGTTCGGGGGACGCGGGCATCGCGGCATAGGTCATGTCGATGGTCGGCAGTTCCGGCTGCGCCATCAGGGCCATGATGCCGCGGCTGGGCTTGGCGCCGTCGTGCTGGATCGCGGGCGGCAGCGCGACAGTGCTGCGAGAACCCTGGCGGCTGATCAGGTAGCCGTGTTCGCGCAGCAGCGAATAGGTGGAGGTGATGGTGGTGCGGCTGACGCCGAGAGTCCCCGCCAGATCGCGCTCGCTGGGCAGGGCCACGCCGAGTGGGGCGCGGCCGTCGTGGATCAGCAGGCGGATGGCTTCGGCCAGGGCCAGGTAGGCGGGCCGGTGCGGGCGGCGTTCGGCCTCGCCGCCGGTTTCGGGATCACGCCACCGGCCGAGGTCGCGAGCCAACCCTGCCGCACCGATCACTCTTGTCGCCATAAAGTCCAGTATTCCCTAAGTGGATATTTCTAAGCAAGGCCAGTGGGTGGATTCTTACTGGCATGACCACTTTCCTAGCCCTCACCGTTGCCGTTGCCTTCGGGTTGGCGGTCTACCACTTTTCGCCCAAGAAGGGCGAACTACCCTTCTGGCCCTTCCAATATCTGCCCCATGACCGGGCATTCGGCACCTACGACGAGCAACGCCTCTACCGGGATCTCGATGCGATGCGTTCCTACGAGGTAGTCGACGATGCAGTCCAGTCGCACGAAACTGGCCTTGAAGTCCAGTCGACAGACACGCAGCGAGGGTCGCTCGCGGCGTGAGTGTGTCTTTGTCGGTGGGTCGGCGCACACTGTGATCATGAGTGACTCGACGCAGACCGAGACGGTGGTCTCGGCACTGTTCGACACCGCTATCGGGCTGTGCGCGATCGCCTGGCACGGTGACGCCGTTGTCCGGTTCCAGCTGCCCGAGGCCAGCGAGGAGGAAACCCTCGCCCGGATCACCCGGCCGTTCGCCGGGTCACCGGTGCCGGAGAGCGCGCCGGGGCCCGTGATCGTCGAGGCGATAGCGGGAATTCGCGCCCACCTCGATGGAGCGGTCGACGCACTGCGCTGGATCGAGGTGGACCTGCGGGGTGCACCGGAATTCCATCGCGCGGTATACGCGGTGACGCGCGAGATCGACCCGGGTCACACGCTCAGCTACGGCGATATCGCCGGCCGGATCGGGGCTCCCGGCTCCGCGCAGGCCGTCGGACAAGCGCTGGGGCGCAACCCGGTGCCGCTCATCATTCCCTGCCATCGGGTGCTCGCGGCCGATCACGCGCTGCACGGATTCTCGGCGCCGGGCGGGATCGGCACCAAGGCGCGGCTGCTGGAGATCGAACGGACGCCGGGCTTCGGTGAACCGATGCTGTTCTGATCGGCAACCCGTTCGGCAGCGCACCGATGAATTCTCGCGACGCGCCCCGTCTCAACGAACAAGATCGGACTCGCCCGGCTCGTACCAGCTGCCGGGTCCGCGAAACCCACGCGGACCTGCGGTCGAGGTGATCGCGTACCGTCGAGCGAGGCGGCCCGTTATCGAGAGGAATTCCCCCATGCAGACTGTGACGTCGGCCGACGGCACCACGATCGCCTACGACCGGATCGGTGAGGGGACCGCCGGGACCGTCATCCTGATCGGTGGCGCCTTCAGCTACCGCGCGTTCCCCACGATGGTCGAACTCGCGCAGGCGCTGGCCGACGACTACGGGCTCAGGGTGCTCAACTACGACCGGCGCGGGCGCGGTGACAGCACCGACTCCCCCGGCGTGTACGACGCGGCCAACGAGATCGCCGATATCGCGGCGCTGGTCGAGGCCGCGGGCGGGAAAGCGGCGCTGTTCGGCTGGTCCTCCGGCGCCGCGCTGGCGCTGCTGGCAGCGCGGTCCGTGCCCGGCGTCACCGAGGTGGTGGCGTTCGAGCCACCGTTCGTGGTCGACGCGAAAGGCCATGTGCCACCGAAGGATCTGGCAGCCAAGCTGCACCCGATGATCGCGGCGGGCGATCGCGGGAAGACCGTGCGGTACTACATGACCAAGGCGATGGGGATGCCGTTGCTCATGGTGGCGGCGATGCGGGTGACACCCTTCTGGAAGACGCTGACGGCAACGTCGAACTCGACCGCGCACGACTGGGCCGTGATGAAGCCGTACATGCAGGGCAAGAAGCTGGACCCCGCCGACTGGCGAGGAGTCGAGGTGCCGGTGCTCGTACTGGCGGGCGACCGCACCGCACCGCTGCTCATCAAGGGCTCGAAGGCCGCCGCCCAGGTGCTCCCGAACGCGCGATTCGCCGAACTCCCCGGCGTGAGCCACAACCCCAAGATCTCGATCCTCGCCCCCGCCGTCGGCGAATTCCTCACCCGCACACAGTAATCAGGGCGGGGGTGGGTGATCGCGGAAGAACTGGCACGGCTCACCGGTGAGGTAGCCGTCCAGACACGCGAAATAGACCTGGACGCAGCTGTTACTCGTGCAACCGACGGTATAGAGCATCCCGCGAATGCGTTCGTTGCGCTGCTGCGAGGGGGCGAGAGTCTGCGCGGGCGGCGGCGCCGAACTCACCGGGGAGACGCTGGGCGAGGGAGCCGGCGCGTCCGGGGCGGCGCAACCGGGCAGGACCGCCAGCGCGAGCAGAGCCGCCGCGGCTGACCCACGTCGCAGAGCCATCATCCACCTCCGTCCGAAACCCTTCTCGACGCTACCCCGGCGAGTATCAGGACGCCGAAGTGGTCGCCGGGGCCGATTCCCACCGGGATCGCAGAACTACGGTCATGCGGTTGGGACCTATTACGCCGAGCGCCCGGTCCGGCCGGGGTTCCGACCGGACCGGGCGATGGGTGAGCCCGGCCGACAACCGATCAGAGAGTCGCGCCGTAACCGCTGCCGAGCACGCCGCCCGCGACGGCACCCGCCGCGGCTGCGGGGACGCCGAGCACTGCGGCGCCGGTAGCCGCACCCGCCGCGGCGCCGATGGCAGCGCCCGCACCGGTGCTGGCGGCTGCGATCGGCCACGCCAGGGCAAAGCCCGCGGGAATCGCCGCCAGGGCGCTCGCGCCCGCGGTCGGGACCGCGGCCGCGGCACCGAGAATCGCGGCCGCACCCGCGGTGCCCGCGGCGCCCACCGCGAAGCCGACCCCGGCACCGATGCCGGCGCCGATGAGGCCGCCGCCGACCGCGCCGACCGCGGCAGCCGGAACACCCGCGATCGCGGCTCCGGCCAGCGCGCCACCGACGGTCGCCGCGGCGATCTTGTCCGAGCGGCTCGGGTTGATGCCGACCGAGCGGCCCTGGGTGGCGATCGCGGCTTCGGCGTCGGCGGCGGTGCCGTTCACACCATCGAGGACGTCGTTCGGAACCTCGTCCGGGACCGGGCTGGTGAAGTCGCCGATGCGCAGTGTCCGCTCGGGCGGGGCGATCGGGGCCACCGGCTCGACCGGCTCCGGAAGGTGGAGTTCCTCGATGACGATCGGCGGGGCCGGGGTGGTGTACTCCGGCACCGGGCGCGACTCCGGACGCTCAGGCGTGAGATGCCCGAGCGAATCCGGACCGTCGAACTTCGCCAGATCCGAGCGACCGCCTTCGTCGGCAGGCGACTCGGTGGTGACACCCGGCTGCACTGGAGCCACATTCACACCGGGCTGCGGCACCGCGATAGCGACGCCCGCACAGGCGAGGGCCAACGCCATGGGCACCACCCCGATCACCGGCCGAGCGACCCGCCGCACCGTCGAAGAGTTCACATTCACAGACCGACGGATCACGCCGACACCCGCTAACACTCGAGGAGAACGGCACGTCCCCGCGTGCCGCCCCGCGACGATAGCGTTAGCCAGCTGGATGCCACAAATCGATAGCGAGTCCACATAATTCGCGCACACCGCCCTGACCAGTACCGATATTCGGAACCCCACCCAAAACAAAGGTCCGGTGCCGTAACCGGCACCGGACCTCCGACTGGTTTCCCAGGCTCACATCACCCGAGCACGTCGTGCCGAACGATCGTCTGGTCGCGACCCGGACCCACACCGATGCACGAGATCCGCGCACCCGACAGCTCTTCCAGCCGCAGCACGTAAGCCTGGGCGTTGGCGGGCAGCTCCTCGAAGGTGCGGGCGTGGGAGATGTCCTCCCACCAACCCGGCAGCTCCTCGTAGATCGGCTTGGCGTGGTGGAACTCGGTCTGCGTAGTCGGCATCTGCTCGACCCGCTTGCCGTCGATCTCGTACGCCACGCAGATCGGCACGGTATCCAGCCCGGACAGCACGTCCAGCTTGGTGAGGAAGTAATCGGTGACCCCGTTGACGCGCGTGGCGTACCGGCTGATCACCGCGTCGAACCAGCCACAACGCCGCGCACGACCGGTGGTGACACCGACCTCGCCGCCGTTCTTGGCCAGGAACTCACCGAAGTTGTCGAACAGCTCGGTCGGGAACGGGCCGGAGCCGACGCGGGTGGTGTAGCACTTGAGAATGCCGAGCACCGTGTCGATCTTGTTCGGTCCGATACCCGAACCCACCGCCGCGCCACCCGCGGTCGGGTTCGACGAGGTGACGAACGGGTAGGTGCCGTGGTCGACGTCGAGCAGCGTGCCCTGCGAGCCTTCGAGCAGCACGGTGTCGCCGCGCTCGAGCGCCAGGTTCAGCTCGAGCCGGGTGTCGGAGATGCGGTGCTTGAACGATTCGGCCTGCTCGAGCACCTCGTCCACCACCTGCTGCGGGTCGAGCGCGCGGCGGTTGTAGATCTTGACCAGCACCTGGTTCTTGAACTCCAGGGCGGCTTCGACCTTCTGGGTGAGGATCTTCTCGTCGAGCACGTCTGCCACCCTGACGCCGACGCGGGCGACCTTGTCCTGGTAACAGGGACCGATACCGCGACCGGTGGTGCCGATCTTGCGGTTGCCGAGGAAGCGTTCGGTGACCTTATCGATGGCCACGTGATACGGCATGATCAGGTGCGCGTCAGCGGAGAGCAGCAGGCCGGAGGTGTCGACTCCGCGCTCTTCCAGACCGGCCAGTTCGTCGAGCAGCACGCCCGGGTCGACGACGACACCGTTACCGATGACGTTCTTCACACCGGGGGTGAGGATGCCGGACGGAATCAGGTGCAGCGCGAACTTGTCGCCATTGGGAAGAACCACCGTGTGGCCGGCATTGTTGCCGCCCTGGTATCGGACCACCCACTGCAACCGCTCACCGAGCAGGTCTGTAGCTTTGCCCTTACCCTCGTCGCCCCATTGGGCACCGATGAGGACGATTGCCGGCATTTCGGAGTCTCCTACAGATCGACGGCAGCACACGCGGCACTGCAGCTACCTGCCGTACTGAGGCGGTGGCCGGAGACACAGTCTAGCCGACGCCTGATCAGGTCCCGTCGACCTGCCCCGCCGGAGCGGTTCGACCCCGCCCTACCGCACCTGCCCTGATCGGTTACGGTTACCAGTCGGCAGTGATTTTGCGTGACCGAGGAGGGTGTACCGCAGTTTGAGTACCCACGTTCTCCGATGCGGTGAAATGCCGGTCCCGATCGCGCTCTCCTCGTTACCCAACACCCAGACCGGGCGTGTCCCCGATGTCGCGGTGATCGACGAGTTGCTTCCGGTGCTGGCCGCCGACAGCCTGCCGCGCCTGATCGTGCTCGGCGCCGATGCCTCGCTCGCGGCCGTGCTCACCCATCTGATGCGCACCGAGCGATTGCACGTCGAAGTCGGTTTCGTCCCGGTCGACACCACCTACGCCTCGCGGGTCTATCAGACCGGAACCGGCAACGGCGCCGCGAAGCGCGCGGTAGAGGGCCGGGCGATCGAGACCCCGCTGATCCGCGACGACACCGGCACCGTGCTGGTCGGCCGCGCGAGCATCACCGGTGTGGACGGCGCGAAGCTCGAGGGCGAAGCCTATGTCGACGACACGCTGCTGTTCACCGGCAAGGTCACCACGATGCTGATCTCGCCCACGATGACCATGCCCGGCGTCCGCGCGCGAGTGCGCAAGGGCCTGCGCAAGCGCACCTGGGTGTCCGGCCGCGCCGCCCAGCTCGGGACGCCGGGGGCGGTCGTCACCCGCGACGGGATCACCGCCGAACGCACCGTCCCCCGCTCGACCTTCTATCGATTCGAACAACCCTGGCTATTGGTGCGATGACCTATTCCTTCCCCTCGGATCGGCGGTCCGGGCACAGCGCGGTCCGGCCGAGCCCGGTTTTCCTGCTGATCGTCCTGATCACCGTGGGCGGCGGTGCGCTCGCCTGGGACGCCGACATCGATTCGGTGCGCGCCAAGGTCGGCGTCTTCGTGCTCGTGGTGTTCGGCTGGATCATCAGTTTGTGCCTGCACGAGTTCTCCCACGCGTATGTGGCGTGGCGGGCAGGCGATCACGAGGTGGAGGTGCGTGGGTATCTCACGCTGAATCCGCTGAAGTACAGCCACCCGGTGCTGTCGATCGGTCTGCCGCTGGTGTTCATCGCGCTCGGTGGCATCGGGTTGCCCGGCGGTGCGGTGTATGTGGACACGACACGGTTCAAGACGAGTGTGCAGCGCCTGGTGAGCGCGGTCGGACCCGCGTCGAACGCGCTGTGCGCGGTGGTGCTGCTGATCGTGATCCGGGCTTTCGGCTCGGTCGCCGAGCATCCCGCGTTCTGGTGCGGGCTCAGCTTTCTGGCGTTTCTGCAGATCACGGCGTTTCTGCTGAACATTCTGCCGGTGCCGGGGCTGGACGGCTACGGCATCATCGAGCCGTCGCTGAGTTACCAGACCCGGCGCTCGCTCGATCAGTTCAAGCCCTACGGCATGTTGATCCTGTTCGCTGTCATCTTTTTCACCCCGCTGAGTCAGGTGTTTTTCAACGGTGTTTACGCATTGTTCGAACTGTCCGGGGTACCTGAGGTGTGGGCCGCCTATGGTGGCCAATTGACCCGATTCTGGCGTTAGCCTCGGGTCAGCATCGACCCTGGAACGGAAATTGCGTATGAGCTCCACCGGATCGTCCGCTGTCCTGTCCGTCGTCATCCCGGCGCTCGACGAAGCAGCGGGCATCACCGCATGCCTCGAGCGCCTCGTCGACCAGGACACGATCGATGAGATCGTCGTCGTCGACAACGGCAGCACCGACAACACCCGCGAGATCGTCGCCGAACTCGCCACCCGACATCCCAAGATCGAGCTGATCTGCGAGCCGCAGCCCGGCGTCGCGTTCGCTCGCAACACCGGCTTCGACAAGGCCCGCGGCGACTACCTCGGCCGCATCGACGCCGACACCCTGGTCTCCCCCGAGTGGGGCGCCACCGTGCGCGCCCACCTCGACTCCTACTCGGACACCATGGCGGTGACCGGCATCAGCACCTATCACGACTCCCCGATCGGCATCTTCCTCGCGGCCGCGATCGGCGGCCAGGAACGGCTGGGGATGATCAAGACCCAGCCCGTCGGCAATGTGCACGGCGCCAATATGGCGATCCGGCGCTCGGCGTGGGACCAGGTGCGTGCCGCCACCACCACCCGTCGCGACCTGCACGAAGACCTCGACCTGGCGCTGTGCCTGTCGAAGGCGAAGCTGCGCATCGACCAGCTGCCGACGCTGCGGGCCGAGATCTCCGCGCGCCGTCGCAAGACCCCGCCGGACGTGTGGTGGCAGTACCAGTTGCGCGGCCTGCAGACCATCGCCAATCAGGGCTACGCCATCGTGCCGTTCCACCGCGCGGTGATCACCGGCGCCTGGATCATGCACACCTCGCAGTGGCCGATCTACCGGGCGTGGGATTTCGATCGCAAGCGTTTCTCGCTGCGATCGGGGCGCCCGCGCGTTTCCCCCGTCGGCAACTGAAGTCACTCCTCGGGCGTCACATACGGATTGGGCACAGTGGGCGGAAGCAGGGCGATCGCCGAGATGCGCTGCATTCCGCACACCACCATCAGATCCACCACGATCGAGCGCAGCTGCGCGAACACCACATGCGCCGACAAGCCCGCCCCGACAACGAGTTCGGGGCGGGCAGCCTTGGCGACGCCGCGCAACGAGGTGAGAGCTTCGGCCTGATCGGGTTGCTCGCCCGGATCGGCCAGCATCATCTTGCGGACCACGTCGGTGGCGTGGCCCAGCTGGTCGACCAGGTCGATCAGGCGCGGATCGAGGACCTCGTCGTCGCGGACCAGAGTGAGCGAACGGCGCAGCAGCACGCGGGTATTGCGAACGGCGTTGTCGAGCGGATCGGCCGCGTTGTGGATGCGTTCCAAACGCTTTCGGGAGTTCCAGTACAGCGGTGAGATGCGGCTGATCTCACGGCCGCCCGCGAGCGCGTCGCGCAGGGCGTCGATCTGGGGCTGGGTGTCGCGCACCGCCGACAGCGAGTCGGAGACCTTCGTCGAGTTCTGTTCGAGCAGGCCCTCGGCGCAGGTGATCATCGATTTGCTCATCACCGACAGCACGCCGGCAGCGTGTTCGCGGGCGCGGCGCACCGGGTGCAGGGGGATCAGCGCGACCATCACCACACCGACGAGTCCGCCGATCAAGGCGTCGATCATGCGGTTCGGACCCGCGCCGGGCGCCTGATTCAAGGTCGAGACCAGCACGGCCGAACCCGCCGCCTGCATGGTCATGAGCGCGCCGCTGCCGAGAAAGACCGACACCGACATGGCGCCGCCGACCACCAGGGCCACCTGCCAGACGCCGGTCCCGACCTGCGCGATGAACAGGTCGCCGATGCCGATGCCGACCGCGACACCCACCACCAGTTCCACCGACCGGCGCACTCGCGCACCGAACGAGATACCGATGGAGACCACCGCGGCGGTCGGGGCGAAGAACGGTTCGATGTGGCCGACGAGGTTGTGGGCGATGAACCACGCCAGCCCGGCGCCGAGCGCGCACTGGATGATCGGAATCGCCGAGAGCCGCAGGCGCTCGATCGACGCCCGGTACCGGCCGACGGTACTGACCTTGGCGGCCGCGACAACCGGAGTGGCGACGGCGACGAAAGGCTTGTGTTCGCTCACCTACGACTCGGACCCGGCCACTGGCTCAGTCCAGGCCGAGTTCGTTCGCCGCGCGCGGGTCGCAGTCTTCGAGCAGGTCGAGGCAGCGCGCGTACTCCTCGGTCTCGCCGATCGTCTTCGCGGCGCTCGCCAGCGCGCCGACGCTGCGCAGGAAGCCCTGGTTGGGTTCGTGACTCCACGGGACGGGGCCGAAACCCTTCCAGCCGTTGCGCCGCAGCAGGTCGAGGCCGCGGTGGTAGCCGGTGCGGGCGAAGGCGTATGCCGCGACGGTGTCGTGGTTCACCTCGCCGCCGGCGCGCTGCAGAGCGGCTTCCGCCAGCTGGGCCCACGCGATCGACGCGGCCGGGAACTGCGCGGCGACATCGACCGGGTCGGTGCCCGCGGCAATGGCGTCCTCGGCGTCGATCAGTTCGGGAAGGAGGACCGGCTGCGGTCCGAGCAGGTCACCGAAGGAGGTCATGGGTTCATTGTGCACCGAGGCTGTGGCAGTCGCCGACCGGCCCGCCGCTCAGCGACCGGCGGTCTCGCCCGCGCAGCGCCCGTCACGCATGCCTTCACCTTCGCTCGGGCTGTGCGCGGCACGCCCGGAACCCGGCCCTGCGACGTCGGCTGTCGCCCTTCGCTCCGATCGCGCGCGCAAGCTCGCGACCACTCGGCGGTCGCACCTCGGGAGCCTGCCTGTCTCTTCGCCGCCGCCGTGCGCGCGAGACTTGGGACCGCTTCGCCGCTGTGCCTATTAGGCTGAGCGCAGAGTGCAACGTTCGAGCCTGAGCGAGGGGTACAGAGGTGTCCGACCCGACCGACGAGAACAACCCGGCAGCAGAGTCCGCCGGTCCCGGCGCGCCCGGCCAGCGTGACGATTCGTCCGCGTCCCCTCCCGGCGCACCGGAGTCGGTCACCGAGCCGGACCGGGCGACGAGACCGCCGGTGGGTCCTGATGAGACCGTGGTGATCCGGCGAGGAGATCTGCCGGGTCGACCCGATGACGGTGCGCGCGTGCAGGACGCACGTTCCGGTGGGACGCAGCCCGCCGCGGGGCAGGGCGATCAACCCGGAGGTGCTCAGCGCCCGGGTGGTCCCGATGCACCTGGTGGTGCTCAGCGCCCGAGTGGTCCCGATGCATCCGGTGCTCCTCAGCGCCCGGGTGGGCCCATGGCTTCCGGTGGATCGCGGGCGCAGAGTGGATCTGTACAAGAAGGACCCCGCGCGCCGCAGGGTAACGCCGCTGGTGGGCGGCCGGACAGCACTGCGCCCGGCGCCGGACAGGGTTCCGCGCGACAAGGCACTGTGCCTGGCGGGCAACAGTCTTCGGGACCGGGTGCACAGCAGTCGTGGGGCCGCCCGGGGTTCACGCCCGGTGGGGCGCGGCCGGGAACGGGACAGCCGGGCAATGTTGCTGGTACTCAACAACCTTCAGGCCGCCCGGGCAATACGCCCGGTGCACAACCGTATTCGGGCCAGAACGGGCCGCGTGCCGCGGGCCCGGCCGGCGGGCCCGGTTCGCCGCAGGGCGGCGGACCACACGTGGGACGCGGGCCGAGTGGACCCCAGGCGGGTTTCGGGCCGAGCGGTCGTCCCGGTTCGCAGCAGCCAGGTGGACAACCAGCGGGACGCGGGCCGAGCGGCCCGGGTTCGCCGCAAGCGGGTGGACCGCAGGCGGGACGCGGACCGAGCGGCGGGCCCAGTTCAGCGCAAGCGGGTGGACCGCCCGCGGGCCGTGGGCCGGGTGGCCCGGGATCGCCGCAAGCGGGGCGCGGGCCCAGCCCTCAAGGTGGTGGACCGAATCCGGGGTACGGACCGGGCGGTGGTCCAGATTCGCAGCGGGCCGGTGGACCTCGCGTCGAGGGTGGAAACGCCGGTGCGCCCGGCGCTCGGCAGGCGGGCGCACCGAGCAATGTGAGCGGTGGATCGCAGCCCGCCGGACCGGGTGGCGAGGCGCGAGTCGGCGGACCCGGTGGTGGCTCGCCTTCCGCCGGGCGGCAGGGGAACGCGCCCTCGGGATCGAATGGCCGATCAGCGGACCAAGGGGCGGAACAGGATTCAGCTGACGGCGGCTCGCCGTTGGCCGGATTGTCGAAGGGGTTGCCCGGCGGGAGCCGGGACGACCGAGCGAAGGTTTCGGGCCCAGCGGCTCGGGACGAGCAGGGTTCCGACATCGCCGGACCGGACGCGCCGACGACCGCGATGCCGATTCCCGGGCGGAACCCGTCGGTGGGGCGCGGGGGTTCGGCAGATGACCGCACGGTGAAAATGGGTGGCTCCCAGGCGAAATCGGCTCAGGCCGATGTGCCGACTGCCGCGATGAACAGGGCCGATCTCGCGGCGGCGTCGGATGCGGAGTACGGCGACGAACCCACACCGAATGACACCACCGCACGTGGCGCGGTGGTGGGAGCAGCGGCGGCAGGCGCCGTCGCCGCAGGTGCCGCGGCGGCGAGCGGCGCATCCGACGAGACGTCGGATGCGCGAGGCTCGGCGTCGAACGCCGAGGACAGCTCCGACACACGGGCGCAGGACGGCGACAGCTCCGCGGAAGGGACCGCAGCCGAAGCTGATTCGAATGCGTCCGCCACCGCAGAGCAGAAGGACGACCCGACCGCCGCGGCGAAGACGAACACCGAAGCCGACTCGGTCACGACCACCGGGTCCACAGCTTCACGGCCCGCGAGCACCGCACCCTCACCTGCCGAGCAAGCGGCGGACGCCGAGGCAGCAGGCGCACGGTCCGCGGCGACAGGGTCCGCAGCCGCCGGGTCCGCAGCCGCAGGATCCACGGCCGCACAGTCCGCGGCCACAGGGTCCGCAGCCACAGGGTCCGGGGCAGCCGGGTCCGCAGCCGCCGGGTCCGCAGCCGCCGGGTCCGGGGCAGCAGGGTCCGGGGCCGTGCAGTCCGGTGCTGTTGTGGGACAGGGTGACTCGCGGGGCGACAAGCCGGTTGATGTCGACTCGACCGAGAAGTTCCAGACCAGTGGGCCCGAGGACGCGGGCTCCGGGTCCGATGATCGGACCGTGGCGATGCGGACGGTGAGTGCGGCGGATGCGCCGACCACCGCGATGCCGGTGCAGCGGGCGAAGACCGCCGGGCCGGGCGGAACCGACCGGGTGGTGCCACCCGCCGGTGGGCGGCCCGCGATGACGCCGCCGCCGAATACGCCCCGCGGTCCCGCCGGTCCCCGACAGGCCGGACAGCCCGGGCTCGGCGGTCCTACCGGCCCCGGACAGCACCCCGCGGGTCCGGGACAGCAGGGACCGTCGGGTCCCGGCCAATACGGGCAGGGACCAGCACGCGGCCAGCAAGGGCCTGCCGGCTCGCGGCCCGGCGGACCCGGGCCTGTCGGTCCAGGACAACAGGGCCGAAGCCAGCACGGGCCCGCCGGTCAGCAGGGCCCGGCGGCTGCCGGCGAGCGAGGACCCGCCGGTCCCCAGCAGTTCGGACCCGCTGCGGCCGGTCTGTCAGGACTCGCGGCTGCGGGCAACCAGTCCCCCGGTGGCACCGCCCCGGCCGATTCCGACCAGCAGGGAGTCGAGGAGACTCAGCCGTCGCCGCCTCGCGGCCCGGGTGCGCCGCAGCGGACAGGTGGATCGGCGCCTTCGCCCGCGGATATCCAGCCGACTCGACCCGCCCAGCAGTTGGCCGAGGGTCAGCGGCAGGTGGCGCCGCCGCAGCGGATCGGGGTCGCGCAGGGCGAGGAGGCCGGTGCGCCCGGCGCCGAGCGGTCCAAGAAGTGGCTGCTGGCTGCCGGTGGCGCCGCGGTGCTGGTCGTCGCCTTGATCGCGACGGTCGTGGCACTGATGGGCGGTGCGGACGATTCGCCCGAGGGACAGGTGAAAGCGGTGATCGGGGACTACACCGACGCGCTGCGCAGCGGTGACCTGGAGGACCTGCGGGCGAGCACGTGTGGCGAGCTGCACACGTTCTATCAGGGCATCAGTCCCGAGCAGTTCAAGGGCGTGCACGATGTCTCGACCGAGCGCGGTTCCATTCCGGTCGTCGACAGCGTGGACGCGGTCCGGATCACCGGTGACACCGCCCTGGCCCAGGCCACGGTGTACACCACGGCGGATCCGTCGAAACGGACCGCGCGGACGTTCGACCTGCAGCGCACCGACGGTAGCTGGAAGGTGTGTGATCCCGCGGGCACTCCCTGATCGTGCGTAGACCCGTCGTAGTGGGCAGTTCTGCCTGCTATGACGGGTCACACATAACTGGTGATCCAGATGGGTGAACAAGTAATGTTTTCCGGATCATGAGCAGGGAACAGACAGTGGAGCAGCCGGACATCGATGCTGTGGTCCCGGATGCGACGCTGGTCGGTCAGCGCTTCGCGTTCCGCGATCACTACGAAGTCGGCCGCGAGAAGATCCGGGAATTCGCTCGCGCGGTGCAGAATCTGCACCCCGCCCATCAGCAGGAAGTCGACGCGCGCAAGCTCGGCTACGACGGGGTGATCGCCCCGCCGACCTTCGCGTCGGTGATCGGCATGACCGCCACCCGCGCCCTGCTCGACAGCGTGCTCACCGAGTACGACCTGTCGCAGGTGCTGCAGACCGACCAGGTCTTCGAGCTGTTCCACCCGATGCTGGCCGGCGACCGGATCAGCACCGAGATCGAGATCGAGTCGATCCGCCAGTTCGGCGACAACGACTTCATCAACGTCGGCTTCAAGCTGCGCAACCAGCACGACCAGGTCGCCGTGCAGGGCACCACCACGATCGTGGCCCGCCGCGGCATCGAGGTCGACCCCAATATCGTCGAGGCCGTCGAGAACATCAGCATGCACCCGCGCCCCGACACCATCGGCGGCGTCGGCGCGGGCGATCTCCTGATCCGCCACACCGGCCCTGCCCCCGCGCTCCCCGCGCGCGAAACCGTCGCGGTCAACACCACCCCCGAATTCGACTCTCTGACAAAGGGAACCGAACTTCCCCCCGCCACCGCCCGCCTGACTCGCGGCGACCTGGCCAACTACGCGGGCGTCTCCGGCGACCCGAACCCGATCCACTTCAGCGACCGCGCCGCCGAACTGGCCGGGCTCCCCACCGTGGTCGCGCACGGCCTGCTCACCATGGGCCTGGCCGCGCAGTACCTGACCGACTGGCTGGGCGACCCGACCGCCATCGAGAAACTGAGCGTCCGCTTCTCGGGGTTCGTTCCGGTTCCCCCCGCCGAGGCAGGCGTCATCGAATTCTCCGGAAAGATCAAGTCGATCGACAGCGATCGCCGCGCGGCAACCGTCCTGCTGAGCGGAATCTCGGAGGGCCGCAAGCTCTTCGGCCGAGCGGTAGCCGAAATCCGCCTGACGTAACCCACCACCCGGCCCGCTCCCACGACTCCTGGGCGCACGCAGCCCCACCGGCCGCTCGGACCTTCTGCGGTCGGCAGGCTGTTGCGGTGCGGCACGCCCACTCTTCACCTCAGCAGTAGGTCGGCGACGGCACCTGGGGCCTCGCGCATCGCGTTGTGGCCGGATGGGATGTCGTGGACGTGCCAGCCGGGCGCGGCTCGGAGCCGGGCGCGGAGTCCGGCGAAGGGAGTGTCGTCTTCCCACCCGGAGCAATAGATGAAGTCGCGCCGGGGGATGCGATCGACGGCGCCGGTGAGTCGGATGCTCTGGACAAGGGAGGCCAGTGGGTGGGGGCGGCGGCGAGGTTCGCCGCCGTGCGGGGGCCGAAACGGTGGGCGCACAGCGTAACCCGTGTCTGCCGCGCCATCGACGAACGACTGCCGGTAGGCCTCGGTGGTCAAGGACCAACACGATTCGCCGTCGCGCGGAACGTAGGCGTCGAGATGAACCAGACGAGAGATGCGGCCCGCGGCGCGGTCGGCCGCGGCTGAGATCACCATCCCGCCATAGCTGTGTCCGACGAGCGTCGCGTCGGTGATCTGCGCGGTCTCCAGCAGGCGCACGACGTCATCGGCGTGTGTGTCGAGGTTGGCGCGTGCCACAGTCAGGTCATCCTCGTCGGGCCGCAGTCCCGTCAGGGTCAGGGCGTGGACGGTGTGCCCGGCGGCCTCCAGCAGCGGAGTCACCGCCTCGAACGTCCAGGAGCCGTGCCACGCGCCGGGGACGAGGATGAACGTTGCCATGGCAGATCTCCCTTTTGGATCACTCACGAAGGACCAGACCAGATCACCACTTCCGCAGGCCGGCGCGCCACCGATAAACTGCCTCCTGATGCCCATTCCTCGCCAACCGACCGATCCCACGGGCGTGACCTCGCTTGTGTGGCCGTCCGGCGGACGGCACCTGTGGCTGTCGGGCGGCTCCAGCTCCGTGCAGTCGCACGCACGCGGGCACCTGGTCTACGCTGCCACCGGCGTTTTGACCGTCCACACCGACCACGGCATCTCCATCGTTCCCGCCGACCGGATTGCGTGGACACCCGCTGGAATCTCCCACCGGCACAGCGCCCACGGCAACACGGACATGCGGATCGTCTTCGTCTCGGCGTCCCTGGCCAGGCGCATACCGGACCGGCCTGCGGTGTTCTCGGCCACCGACCTCGCGCGTGAGCTCCTGCTCGCCCTGACCGGGCCGCACAACTACGGCGACGGCGAGCCGGGCTATAACCTTTCGGCGCGCACCCGTCTCCTTCGGGTCCTCGTCGACGAACTCAGAGAGACGCAGGAGCAGCCCCTCTACCTGCCGGAACCACGGGACGACCGCCTGCGGGCCCTCGCGCGAAAACTGTCCGACAACCCGGCAGACAACAGCTCGATGGCCGAGCTCGGCAGGGCGATCGGTGCCAGCGCCCGCACCCTCAGCCGGCTGTTACGCAACGAGTTCGGCATGACCTTCTACGAGTGGCGCACCCAGCTACGCATCTACCGCGCCCTCGTGCTTCTCGCCGACGGATACGACATCACTCGAACCGCCTACGCCTGCGGATGGGCCAACCCCAGCGGCTTCATCACCGCCTTCACGAACATCATCGGCAGCACTCCTGGCCGCTACCGAGCCAACCGACAGAGCGCAGTGACCAGCCCCTGATCCCGAGTGGCAATCAATCGAGCTGCGCCGCACCCGACCGTCGACCCAGGCCGAGCAGACCCACCCCTACTTCACCGCGATGAACACCAGAACCGTTCCGCCGATACGGATTACGTCCCCGTCGGCCAGCAGTGCCCCGTTGTCGATCGGCACCTCGTTGACATAAACCCCGTTGGCCGAGTGCAGATCCTTGATCAGCAGCCCGGCACGGCTGGGCATGATGTGCGCGTGATACCGGCTCGCTTTCGGATCATCGAGAACGAGTTCGTTATCCGTCATCCGGCCGATCCTGATCCCCCCGTGGGGAATCGGCAGCGTCCGCCCATCGGCGAACCGCAGATTGCCGTTGCGAATCGACTGCGGCACCTCGGTGACGGTCTCGGTCATCGCCGCGGCCACCTGGTCAGATCGCCTGGACGCCAGCACATTCAACGGCTCCTGGCGCAGCACCTGCCGCTCCAGCTCGATCAGCGCGGCCCCCGGGTCGATTCCCAGCTCCTCGGCCAGCACGTTGCGCACCCGCCGGCACGCCTCCAGCGCGTCCGCCTGCCGCCCGGACAGATACAGCGCGGTGATCAACTGCCCCCACAGCGGCTCGCGCAGCGGATGCTCGTTGGTCATCGACACCAGCTCGCCGATCACCGACGACGCCCGGCCACAGGCGATTTCCGCATCGACGCGCGCGGAGACGGCGAGTAGCCGCTCCTCGTTCATCGCGGTGGCGAACCCGTCGGCGAATTGCAATCCGGCCAGGTCGGCCAGTGCCCGCCCGGTCCATTCCCGCAGCGCCGCACCGAAAAGGTTGGCGGCACCTGGGTGGTCACCGACGTCCAAACACCGCGAGCCCGCTTCGCGCGCGCTCTCGAAACGTCCGAGATCGCATGCGGTATCGGGGATTTCGAGCCGATAACCCGCACCCTCGGTCCGCAGCACCTGCGCGGAGTCGATCCCGGCGTTGCGCAGCGCTTTACGGATGTTCGACACGAACACCTGCAGGCTGGCCGCGTAGGAATCCGGCGGGTCCTCGTTCCAGACCATCTCGGCGAGCACAGCAGAAGACACCGCGCGCCGCCGATTGACGGTGAGCGCGGCAAGGAGGGCGCGCGGCTTGGGCCCGCCGACCGCTACCGGCTCGCCGCCGACGAGCAGTCGGACGGGCCCGAGCACACGGACATCAAGACTCATGAGCTCGGGCCCCGTTGGTTGGTACGAAAATCAGAAACTGCTCACGGAGCGTCCGGCCGACTTCAGGTCGTTGCAGGCCTCGGTCACGCGCGCGGCCATCGAGGTCTCGGCCTTCTTCAGGTAGCTGCGCGGATCGTAGACCTTCTTGTTGCCGACCTCGCCGTCGATCTTCAGCACACCGTCGTAGTTGGCGAGCATGTGACCGGCGACCGGGCGGGTGAAGGCGTACTGGGTGTCGGTGTCGACGTTCATCTTCACCACGCCGTAGCGCAGCGAGTCCTCGATCTCGGACTTCAGCGAGCCCGAACCACCGTGGAACACGAAGTCGAACGGCTGCGCACCGGACTCGAGGCCCAGCTTCTCGGCCGCGACGCGCTGACCCTCGGCCAGCACCTCGGGCTTGAGCACCACGTTGCCCGGCTTGTACACACCGTGCACGTTGCCGAAGGTGGCGGCCAGCAGGTACTGCCCGTTCTCGCCCGCGCCGAGCGCGGCGATGGTCTTCTCGAAGTCCTCGGGCGAGGTGTAGAGCTTGTCGTTGATCTCGGCCTCGACGCCGTCTTCCTCGCCGCCGACCACACCGATCTCGACCTCGAGGATGATGTTGGCCGACTTACAGGCCTTCAGCAGCTCCTGGGCGATCTCGAGGTTCTCGTCGATCGGGATGGCCGAGCCGTCCCACATGTGCGACTGGAACAGCGGGTTCAGACCGGCGTTCACGCGGTCCTGCGAGATCGCGATCAGCGGACGCACATAGGTGTCCAGCTTGTCCTTGGGGCAGTGGTCGGTGTGCAGCGCGATCGTCACGTCGTACTTCGCGGCGACGATGTGCGCGAACTCGGCCAGTGCCACCGCGCCGGTGACCATGTCCTTCACGCCCAGACCGGAGCCGAACTCGGCACCACCGGTGGAGAACTGGATGATGCCGTCACTGCCCGCGTCGGCGAAGCCCTTGATGGCGGCGTTGATCGTCTCCGACGACGTGCAGTTGATAGCCGGGAACGCGAACGAGTGCGCCTTGGCCCGGCCGAGCATCTCGGCGTAGACCTCCGGGGTCGCGATAGGCACAGCAGTGACCTCCGTCTTGTGGGGAGCAAAAACCAATTCTGTCAGGCCACACCCTAAATTAGGAAGGCGAACGCGAGATCACCCGGTGGGCTGAGGTTCACCCGCAGGGCACTCATGTCACAGATCGGACCGGTACTGTGGGGGCCGTGACTTTGCTGGCGGTATCCGATGCGGTGACGACCAACCTTGCGTTGACCCAGTTGCTGGACCCGATGTATCTACTCCAGGAGACCTGGCTCGCGAACGCGGTGCTGCCCGCCATCCTGGCGATTGTCTTCATCGAGACCGGTTTGCTGTTCCCGTTGCTGCCGGGTGACTCGCTGCTGTTCACCGGCGGCATGCTCGCCGCGCAACCGGGCTCGACCCTCTCGATCTGGGTCCTCGTGCCGTTGGTGATTCTCACAGCCTTCCTCGGCGACCAGTGTGCGTATTGGATCGGCCGAAAGATCGGTCCGGCCATCTTCAAGAAGGAAGACAGCCGCTTCTTCAAGAAGCACTACGTCACCGAGACGCACGAGTTCTTCGAGAAGCACGGCCCCAAGACCATCATCCTGGCCAGGTTCGTGCCGATCGTGCGCACGTTCATGCCGGTGCTGGCCGGTGTGTCGCAGATGAGCTACCGCAAGTACGTGGCGTTCGACATCGTCGGCGCGGTCCTGTGGGGTGGCGGCGTCACGATCCTCGGCTATTTCCTCGGCAATGTGCCGTTCATCCGCGACCACATCGAGGGAATCTTCCTGCTGATCGTGTTCGTCTCGATCCTGCCCGCGATCATCACGGTCGGTAAGAAGGTGCTCGAGCGCCGCAACGCACCGGGCGCGTCGGCGGAGAGCGGCGAGCTGGCTGCTTCGACGAACGAGACGCACTGATCCCTGTGACCGCAGTACCGTCGACCCTCGCTATGGGCAGCTTCGATCCGCTGATCTCAGCAGGCCCCGCTGTGGTCTGCACGGTGGTGCTAGTTTTCGTCTTTCTCGAATGCGCGTTCATCATCGGGCTGTTCCTGCCCGGTGATTCCATGCTGATCACCGCGGGCATCGTGCTCGCCTCGCACGCCAATGGCGAAGCGCAGGTCTGGGCGTTGTCGGTGGGCACCATGCTCGCCGCGATCGCGGGTAATCAGGTGGGTTATGTCGTCGGGGCGCGAACCGGGCACCGCCTGGTCGCGCGCAAGAACGGCCGATATATCAACACCAAGAATCTGGCCAAGGTCACCGATCTGCTCGAACGGCACGGGTTCCTCGCGGTACTGGTGGCCCGCTGGATTCCATGGGTGCGCACGCTGTGCCCGATGGTGGCGGGTGCGGCCGGGATGGATCATCGGCGCTACACCGTCGCCAGCACGCTCGGCGCGGTTATCTGGGCGCCGGTGCTGTTGCTGATCGGGTACTACGCGGGCGAGTTCCTCGAACAGGTTCCGTGGCTGATGCCCGCGGTGATCGGCACGCTGGTCGTCGGTCTGATCGTCGGCACCGTCCTCGGTATACGGCACTATCGCCAGGAGATGGCGCGGCCGGTCGAGGATTACGACCTCGAGCCGAGCGTCGCGGTCGAGTCCGAGCGCTGAGCTACAGCCCGGCCGCGGTGACCTGGTAGGCCGCTTCCATCAACATCCAGCCGGCCAGCTGCACGGACAGGTCGCGTTCGGGCACCGCCGAGGCCGTCACCGAACCGCCCGCGGTGAATTTGCCCGCGCCCGCGGTGCCGCCCGGCAGCCTGGCCGGCTTGCTCCAGTCGAATCCGAACAGCGGCTCGCCTTCGAACTCGAGCCGATTGGCCCAGGCGGCGGTGGCCGAGGCTTTGACGATGGCCGCGGCGGTGCGCCGATCGGTTTCGGCCTGCTTGCCCTCGCCGGGCAACATCAGGGCGACCACCGCGAGGTAGCGCGCCAATACGCCGTTGAACAGCCCACCGTCACCGCCGCCGCCACCATTGATCACCAGGCGGGTGGTCATGTGTTCTTCCACCGCGGCCAGCAAGCCGCTGACTCGTTCGATGTGACGTTCGTCGTCGTCGGTGTGCACGGCCAGCTCGGTTTCCAGACCGAGCACGACTCCCTGGCAGTAGCTGAACACCGGGCGTTCGACCTCGCCCGAGGGTAGGTGGATCCCGTCGAGGATCAGGCCGGATTCGGGGTCGCGGAGGGTGGCGTCGAGCCAGTCGGCCATCTCTCGGGCGCGCTCCACCCGGCCGAGGCGTAAGAGCGCGATGCCCGCCGGGCCGTTGGCGGGGGCGTTGAAGAAGTCCGATTTGATCCGCCACGGAATACCGCCGCCGACCTCGGGTTCCCAGGCACCGTAGAGCTTCTGTTCGAGGGCGAGCAGGCCGCTGCGCGCCGAGGTGAGTTCCTGGGTGCGCTCGGCGCGTTCCAGGGCAATGGCCAGCCAGGCCATGTCGTCGTAGTAGCGATTGGTCCAGCCGGTGATGTTGCGTAGCCGGATGCCGCGGGCGATCGCGCCGATGCGCCTGCGGCGGGCGGGGGTGGGGACACGATTGGCGGCGTCGACCGCGACGTCGAGCAGGTGGGCCTGCCACCAGTAGTGCCAGCCCGCGAACGCTCGTTCGCGACGAGTCGCCGGCCAGCCGACAACACCCAATTCCGTTCCGGGACAACCCCACAGCGTCCGCAGATGCCGCGAGACGATCGCGGACTCGGCCATGTCGGCACGCTCGGACCACAGCGCCGGGGTGGGCACGGATCCGGCGCGATCAGAGGGCTGGGGGCGCCGGCCGCTGCGCGAGGTCATGGCTCCATGGTGCCAGGTGGTACCGACATTCCGTGCCCATTCCGTTACCAGGCCGCAGACAGGTCGGCGTGTTGACGGATCCAGGCGTGCATGGCGATGCCCGCGGCGACACCGGCGTTGATGCTGCGGGTCGAGCCGAACTGGGCGATCGAAACGGTCAGGGCCGCTGCGTCTTTCGCGTCGTCGCTGACGCCGGGGCCCTCCTGGCCGAACAGCAGCAGGCACTCGCGTGGCAGTTCGGCGGTCTCGAGTGGGACCGCGCCGGGCACATTGTCGACGGCAACCACCGTCAAGCCCTCGCGTGCGGCGAACTCACGCAGTTCGGCGAGGTCGCTGTGGTGGACGAGGTGCTGGTAGCGGTCGGTGACCATGGCGCCACGCCGGTTCCAGCGCCGTCTGCCGACGATGTGCACCGCGGCGGCGGCGAAGGCGTTGGCGGTACGAACCACGGTGCCGATGTTGGCGTCGTGGCCGAAGTTCTCGATGGCCACGTGGAAGGGGAAACGGCGGGCGTCGATGTCGGCGACGATCGCCTCGCGGGTCCAGTAGCGGTAGGTGTCGACGACGTTGCGGCGGTCGCCCTCGGCCAGCAGAACAGGGTCATAGCGCGCGTCGGTGGGGACGGGGGTGTCGTATTCCTGCTCCCACGGACCGAGGCCGTGCGGGTGCTCGCCCCACTCGGTCGGGCCCGCGACCTCTGCTTCATTCACCCGGCAATGCTAGGCGGGGCCTCGCTACGACGAGGAATCGGCCATCGCGCCGACGATCATCAGCACCAGGGCGACGCCGAAGATCAGGACGGTGAAGGCCAGCAAGCACGTACCGACGATGCCGAGGATGTAGCCGGCGTACACCTGCGTGCGACCACCGATCTGCCCACCGGAGCCATCGATTTCAGCGAGCACGCCGCGACCCTTGAGCCAGGCGAACGGAGCGCACAACCCACACAGCGACATGCCGAGCACGCCGAGGACGAGGACCGTGGTGGCCTGCGGATGCTCGGGCGGCGGGCCGTAGTAGCCCTGGGGATAGCCCTGCGGGTAGCCCTGGGGCCCGTTGTCCGGGTAACTCATGACCGAAGCGTAATCGCGACCGCCCCGAATCGCCGTTTATCCTGGAGGGACAGAGTCTTTTCGGTGGTGAGCGTGATGGATCATGCGCGAGTTTCGCGGGCGCTGATCGGCGTCGTGGCGGGGTATCTGATCGCGCTCGCGGTGTGGTTGGGGTGGTTGGCTCCGCACGCGCCGCCGGGCACCGCACCGTTTCAGGTGATGATCATGGTCGGGCTGTTCGGTTCGGCGTGCGGGATCGCGATGACGTGGGCTTCGATGCCGACGCGGGCGGATCGGCGATTGCTCAGGCACGGGCTCGAGGGGTGGGCGCGCATCGACGGGGTGCACCCGTTGAGCCGGACCGATCACGCGAGTGAGCTCACCGAGTTCGAGGTGGAGCTCACGGTGCCCGGGTCCGAGAGCTACCACGGGACGATCGTGGTAGACGTGATGCCGGTGCACAAGCCCAGAATGGTTGTCGGACAGACAGTTCCGATTCGGGTGGACCCGCAGGACCGGGATCGGATCATCCTGGCGCTGTGAGCGGGGCGTGTCCGTTCGTCCGCGCGGGATCGACAGCGGGCTCCGGGTTGTTCGACGGCGCGGGTGACGGGAGACCGACGATCGGGCGACCGCGGCGGAGGGTGCGCTGCCAGCGCAAGGGGTCGAAGACGGCCGGGTCGGTCTCCTCGATGAACGAGCGGATCAGCGCCACGAAGCGGTCGGGGTCGAAATGATGCGGGAAATGACCTGCGCCCGCGAAGATTTCGATGCGACTGCCCGGAAAGGCACGGTGCGCGCGATCCGCGTGACCCGACGGGATGACGGTGTCGCGGGTGCCGCCGACGACCAGCGTGGGCAGGTGGGCGGCGAGATAGCCGCGGTCGAGCATGGTGATCGTCTGGCCGCGGCGGTCGGCGGCCGCGCGGATGGTGCGCAGGAAGGCGTTGCGAGCGCCGGAGTCGGAGAGGTGGCCGTAGAGGCGGAGCACGTATTCGGCGTCGGGACCGAGGCCGAGGCCACCCAGTGCGGTGACGATCGGCACCGCGGCCGTCACCGCGGTGCGGACCGGCCAGCTGGTGATCGCCATCAGCGCCGGGCCTGCGCCTGCCAGTGTCGCGAGCCGGAACGCGGGATGCACCCCCGCACCCATTCCCGCCGGGCACACCAGTGCGATCCGCTCCACCTTCTCGGGAAACTGGTAGGCGAACTGCATCGCGACACCGCCGCCGAGCGAGTGCCCGACTACGGTGATCCGCTCGATGCCGAGGATGCTGAGCAGATCGCGCATGCCGTTGGCGTAGGCCGCCACGGCGTAGTCACCGCGCGGTTTGTCCGATTCGCCGTGGCCCAGCAGGTCAGGTGCGATCACGGTGTAATGCTCGGCGAGCGCGTCGAAGACCGGCGCCCACGTCCCCGAACTGTCGGTGATGCCGTGGATGAGCAGCAGCGGCGGACCGGTTCCGGCCATCCGGAACGCCCGGCGATACCCGTGCACCTCGATGAACTGCGCTTCCCCACTCATCTAGGAAGCGTGCGCGCGAGGTGTTGCGGCCCGGCGACACCTGAGTTAGCGCCGTGTGACACCGAGTATCACGAACTCGCCGGCGAGCGGGAACGCGAGACGCTACCGGTGCGAGATCCTACGTTCGGCCCCGATCACGGGGAGGCGGGACAGTGAGCAGGTATTGCGCGCAGGCGTAGGTCGCCAGGATGACGCCCTCGGCGATCCGGCGGGTGCGGTCGTCGCGGGCGAAGAGGCGGCGCACGACGATCAGCGCATCCGAGATCGTGAACAGCAGGGCCCCGACGCCGTAGCGACTGCGCGGGTCCGCGTTCGGAATGTTCAGGCCCGCGATGTTTTTCGCATCCGGGGCGAGAGCCGGGTCCGAAGCGAGAGTCGCGGCCGTGCCCAATGTCGCGCCGTATACGGTGAGCGGCAGGACGAGGTTCGGGGCTTTGGCGCGCAGCAAGCCCGCCGCGCCGACCCAGGCCAGCACGCGCGGGAGGGCGATCTCGGGACGCGGCCGGGCACCGCGCTTCCACCACAGCAGGGAGTAGCCGGTTTGCATGACCGCGAACGACGACGCGCCCGCGATGAGGCGGCGGTCGTCGTCGGGGTCGAGCAGCAGCACATCGCCGACCGTCGCGGCGGCCAGCGAGCCGAGCAGCAGCCGGCGTTCGGCCGGATCGAGATCGACGCCGCCGGCCACCGTGTCGGCGGCGAGCAGCGGCATCAGCAGTGGCTTGGCGACCCATTGCAGGCGGTCGCGGCCGGTGACGGCACCGAACACGGTGACCGCCGCCGCGCCTAGATAAGCGGCGCGCAGCCCTCGCATGTCAGAAGCTCGGTTCCTTCGGGGCGGGCGGCAGCGTCACTACCTGGCCCGCGTAACTCAGACCCGCGCCGAAGCCGAGCAGCAGCGCGAGCTGACCGCCCTTCGCCTTGCCCGTGACCAGCATTTCCTCGATCGCCAGTGGCACGGAGGCGGCGGAGGTGTTGCCGGTGTTCTCGATGTCGTTGGCGATCGGGACACTCTCGGCCAGGCCGAGGTTCTTCTTCATCAGCTCGTTGATCCGGGCGTTGGCCTGGTGCGGGACGAACACCTCGATGTCTTCCTTGGCCACGCCGGAGGTCTCGAGCGCCGCGGAGAGCGCCCGCGGCAACGTGACCGCGGCCCACCGGAAGACCTTGGGGCCCTCCATGTGCAGCGACATCCGGCCGACGGCCTCGACCGCCGGATCGGTGCCCTGCAGGGCCTGCGCCTTGTTCATGTACTCCAGGAAATCGACGTCCTGGGCGATGGCTTCGGCGTTCTCACCGTCGCTGCCCCAGACTGTCGGGGAGATGCCGTTGTCCTCGGCCGGACCGACGACCACAGCGCCCGCGCCGTCACCGAAGATCATCGCGGTGCCGCGGTCGGTGGGGTCGAGGCCGACGGTCATCGTCTCGGCGCCGATCACCAGCACGTAGTCGAACGAGCCGGCGCGGATCAGGTCGGCGGCGACACCGAGCCCGTAACAGAAGCCACCGCAGCCGGACGTTAAATCGAAGGCGGCAACCCCGTTGAGCCCGAGGTCGAAGGCCACCGAGGGGGCGCCGTGCGGGGTGAGCTTGAGCCAGCTCGACGTGCACAGGACGACCGCGCCGATCTTGGATCGATCGATCGGGGTGTTGTTCAGCGCGCGCTCACCGGCGGCCGCGGCGATCGACCGGATCGTCTCGTCGCCACTGATCCAGCGCCGGTTGTGGATACCGGTGCGCTCGAAGATCCAGTCGGGCGTCGAGTCGAGGGTCTCGCACACTTCGGCGTTGGTGACGATGCGCTGCGGACGGTAGGCACCGATCCCGAGCATCGCAACGTTGTCGCGACCTTTGTTTACTGCAATGCTCACCACAGGTGACTCACACGTCCTTCAGACTTTCCGGACAGACCACGTCGTCATCCGGGTTCGGCGTTGTTCAGGCTATCCCAGGGCGAGATCGTCGAGACCGAGGATGGATCGATATTCCAGCCCCTCCTCGGCGATCACCTGGTCAGCACCGGTTTCCCGGTCGACAACGGTGGCAACGCCGACCACGATCGCGCCCGCGTCGCGCAACGCGCGCACCGCGGTGAGCGGAGAGTTGCCGGTGGTGGTGGTGTCCTCGACGACGAGCACGCGCTTGCCGACGATATTGGGGCCCTCGATCTGGCGCTGCATGCCGTGCGCCTTGGCGGCCTTACGGACCACGAAGGCGTCGATCGGACGGCCCGGCGCGTGCATCACGGCCATCGCGACCGGATCGGCGCCCATGGTGAGCCCGCCGACAGCGTCGAAGTCCCAGTCGGCGACGAGCTCACGCAGCAGCGTTCCGATCAGCGGCGCCGCCTGGTGATGCAGGGTCGCGCGGCGCAGGTCGACGTAGTAGTCGGCTTCCTTGCCCGAGGACAGCGTCACCTTGCCGTGCACAACCGCGAGCTCGCGCACGAGGGCGGCCAAGTGGTCGCGATCGGCCTTCGTGAGCGCCTGACGTGCTTGGTCGATCATCTAAGTCATGTCCTTCCGCGTGCGTTGAAGAGTCCGCGATTCATGCGGGCCACCAGGGTGCGCGGGATGAAGCCCGCTACCGCGGTGAGCACCTTGTACTGCACGCCGGGCACGCTGATCACCCGGCCGGAGTCCAGATCCTGCAGGCACCCGTCGACGACCTGGTCGACGTCGAGCCACAGGCGCTCGGGCAGCGAATTCATCTCGATGCCCGCGCGCTCGTGGAACTCGGTGTGCACGAATCCGGGGCACAGCGCTTGGATGCGGACACCGGTGCCCACCAATCCACCCGCTAAACCCTCCGTGAAGGATACGACGTAGGCCTTGGAGGCCGAGTAGGTCGACCCCCGTCCGGGGATCAACCCGGCCACGCTCGCCACATTCACGATCGAACCCGCGCCCGCCGCGACCATCGGCGGCAGGGCCGCCCTGGTGAGTTGCAGGACCGAGGTGACGTTGACGTCGAGCTGGGCCTGCAGCTCCGCGGGCTCGAGGGTCCAGAACTCACCCGAATGCGCGAAACCCGCGTTGTTCACGAGGAATGCGATGCCCTGGGCGGCTCTGGCCGCGACGCGAGCGCGATCGTCGTCATCGGCCAGGTCAGCGACCACGACTTCGGCCGACGTGGCGAAACGGCGGGCCACATCGTCGGCGAGTGCGCGCAGGCGTTCCTCGTTCCTGGCGACGAGGACCAGGTCGTAGCCGAGGGCGGCGAGACGGTGGGCGAAACCCTGCCCGATGCCGGACGTCGGTCCGGTGATCATCGCGACGGGGCGGTGCACGCCGGGCAGACGTGAAGGACTATCAGACATCGCTGGTCGATTCCGGTCGACGGGGTGCCGCGACGACTACCGCGGCAGGTGGATCACTTCGGAACAGGGCCCTGGTAAGGGCGGAAACCGGGGTGGAACGGTCCGCCCGGCTGACCCGATTCCGCGTCGTCGAGCGGTGGCTCGGGGCGGGGACGCGGCTCGGGGACGACGGCCAGCGACGGGCGCTTCGGCGGTTCGCCGAGCGGGCGGCGGCCGGGGGCGGGCTGGTCTTCGAACTCGGGGTCGTCGAGATCGGGATCGTAGTCGGCGGGCAGAGCGGGGGCGCGGCCGCCGATCGGTGCGCGATCGTCTACGTCGCGGGTGGCAGAGCCACGCGGCGCGGAGGGCGCGTCGACTTCAGGGAAGCGGGCGCCACGGTAGGGCTCGTCGTCATCGGGCAGGCGGGCCGCGGAACCACGGGGGGCGAAGGGCTCGTCATCGGAGTCGAGTTCGTCGGGGCCGGGGAAACGGGCGCGGCCACGTTCTTCCACATCGGTGTATTCCGCACGGCCCGCGGCGAATTCGCGATCGTCGTCTTCGTCGTCGTACTCGGGTCGGAAACCGGGTGCGAGATTGGCACTCGACCGCGGCCGGGTGAACTCGTTCGGCTCGGCCACCGGGGGCAGCACGTGCAGCAGGCCGGATAGGCGGAGCACCACGTCGATGGCGGTCTCCCAGTCCTTGGATCCGCTGCCGACGGGGAGCATGCCGAGGGTCCAGTTGCCCTCGCTCCACAGCATCTGCACGGTGTCGGACAGCGACTCGATGAAGCCGACCATCCGCTGATCCACCGCGTGGCGCGCGATCTCGGGGTCGGTGGCGAACACGACCCGGTCGCCGATGGCGCCGAGCAGTTCCAGATCGTGGTCCTTCGGCGGCGCGGCGGTCTTGAGCCGCATGTCGACATCGATCTCGGAGCCGATCTGGCGTCGCACGGCCACCAGGGTCGCGGCGTCCTCCAGGTCGAAGAGCACGAACTTCTCGCCCTTGCGAATACCGGAGACCACGTCGACCGCCGAGAGATAGCCGAGCTTGGCCAGCGCGCCACGGCGCCACGTCGAGGCGAGCGCGGGCTCCACCGACACGTAGGTGTAGCCCTGGGACTTCGCCCACACCTGTCTCGCGTGTCCGGTGCGCTGCCGCTGGACCCGATCGAAATACAGCAGGACGACCGCACCCACGAGTGCGATCGCTGCTAACCCGAACCACATAGCCGTCATCGTCGCCTAGCCTATCCAGCCGTCGCCGTGATTGCCCGGTAGCACCGGGGATTCGACGCGCGGGTCGCTCATCGGGGGCCGCCCGGCAACGCCGTACTGATAATGATCTTGGCGTGGATCGACCCGTCTGGGTTCTTGTCGCCCTGCACCATAACCATGTCGCCCACGGGAAGCTCGCTCGCCTTCGTGCTGGTCAGCGAGATCACCTGGGTGGCATCGTCGATCAGCACCCGCACATCGGATCCACCGAGGGTGCTCATGGTGATCTCGGTGCCGGTATTGGCGGTGATACTGCCCATGGTGGCGCCGAGATCTTCGCCGCCGCCGAGACCGGGCAAGCCGGGGAGCCCGCTCGTGCTCGGCGGAGAACCCGGCGTGGTTTGTTTCGGTGTCGGCGGGACGAGCAGCTGGCTCGTCGTCGGTGCCGATGCGGTGTTGCCGCCCGAGTCGTTACCGCTCAGCACGAGACCGGCGAGCACCCCGCCGACCGCGATCAACGCCAGCACGCCCAAGCCGAGCGCGATCCACAAACCGATGTGACGTTTGGGAGGTTCCTCCTGGTCACCGTCCTGCGGCCGCGGTGGATACCCCGGCGGCGGCGCGGCGGGATAGCCCTGGCCGTAGCCGGGTGGCGGCGCCTGGTAACCCTGGTCGTACCCCGGCGGCGCCTGCTGCGGCGGTGGTTGAGCTGCCGGATAACCACTTTCGTAGTCACCCCATTGCGCGTCGTGCGGCGGCAACGCCTGCGTCGGGTTCGACGGTTGCCCCCACTCGTCGAACGAATTGCCTCCGTACGGCGTGGTCGAGTCGGTGCCCGGCGAACCCAGCCGTTCGGTCGGCGAATCCTCCGGGCGTTGCCCCCACGGATCGTTCGGGTTCGTCATGGGCTCCAGGGTAGGACAGCCCGGTGCGTTTGGGAGGTCCCTACGCACCGGGCTGTGGATAAATCACGAGCTGTGGACAACTTCGCCTTCGACGACGAGCTTGTCGGTGGCGTCGTCCACACTCACCTTCACCGTGTCACCGTCGGCGACCGAACCGGAGAGCAGTTCCTTGGCCAGGCTGTCGCCGATGGCCTGCTGGATCAGCCTGCGCAGCGGTCGCGCGCCGTAGGCCGGGTCGTAGCCGCGCACGGCCAGCCACTGCTTGGCCTCCTCCGTGACATCGAGGGTCAGCCTGCGCTGCGAGAGCCGTTTCTGCAGCTGACGCAGGTTGATGTCGACGATCGACTCCAGTTGCTTCGCGTCGAGCGCGTGGAACATCACCACGTCGTCGAGCCGGTTGATGAACTCCGGCTTGAACGCGCGCCGCACCGCCTCCATCACCTGATCGCGGTCGCCACCGGCGCCGAGATTGGAGGTGAGAATGAGGATCGTATTGCGGAAGTCGACCGTGCGACCCTGGCTGTCGGTGAGCCTGCCCTCGTCGAGAACTTGCAACAAAATGTCGAAGACGTCCGGGTGCGCCTTCTCGATCTCGTCGAACAGCACCACCGAATACGGTCGCCTGCGCACCGCTTCGGTGAGCTGGCCACCCTGGTCGTAGCCGACATATCCGGGCGGCGCGCCGACGAGGCGAGCCACCGAGTGCTTCTCGCTGTACTCGCTCATGTCGATACGCACCATGGCGCGTTCGTCGGCGAACAGGAAGTCGGCGAGCGATTTCGCCAGCTCCGTCTTGCCGACACCGGTCGGGCCGACGAACAGGAACGAGCCCGTCGGACGGTTCGGATCGGCCACACCGGCGCGCGCCCTGCGGACCGCGTCGGACACGGCCTGCACCGCTTCTTCCTGCCCGACGACGCGGCCCGCGACCTCGGTTTCCATCCGCAGCAGCTTGGCGGTCTCGCCTTCGAGCATCCGGCCGACCGGCACCCCGGTCCACGCCGAGACAACATCGGCGATGTCGTCGGGCGTCACCTCCTCGTTGAGCATCACGTCACCGTCGGACGCTCCGGCACTGGCCTTCTCGGCGTCGGCGAGTTCCTTCTCCAAGTCGGGAATGCGCTTGTAGCGCAGCTCGGCGACCTTGCCGAGATCGCCGTCGCGCTCTGCCCGCTCGGACTCGCCGCGCATGGCCTCCAGTCGCTCCTTGAGCCCGCGCGCCGAATCGAGCGCGTTCTTCTCGTTCTGCCAGCGGGTGGTGAGCTGGCTGAGCTTCTCGCGGTCGTCGGCCAATTCCTGGCGCAGCTTCTCCAGCCGCTGCTTGGACGCGGCGTCGGTCTCCTTCTCGAGCGCCACCTCTTCGATCTCGAGGCGCCGCACCGCCCGCTCGATCTCGTCGATCTCGACGGGCCGCGAGTCGATTTCCATCCGCAGCCGCGAAGCCGACTCGTCGATCAGGTCGATCGCCTTGTCGGGCAGGAATCGCGAGGTGATGTAGCGGTCCGAGAGCGTCGCCGCCGCCACCAGCGCGGAATCGGTGATCCGCACGCCGTGGTGCACCTCGTAGCGCTCCTTGATGCCGCGCAGGATGCCGATGGTGTCGGCCACCGACGGCTCGCCGACCAGCACCTGCTGGAATCGCCGTTCGAGCGCGGCGTCCTTCTCGATGTACTTGCGGTACTCGTCGAGGGTGGTCGCGCCGACCAGCCGCAGCTCACCGCGGGCCAGCAGCGGCTTGATCATGTTGCCCGCGTCCATCGCCGAGTCGCCGGTGCCGCCCGCGCCGACGATGGTGTGCAGCTCGTCGATGAAGGTGATGATCTCGCCCGCGCTGTTCTTGATGTCGTCGAGCACGGCCTTGAGCCGCTCCTCGAATTCACCGCGATATTTCGCGCCCGCCACCATCGCGCCGAGGTCGAGCGAGACAACCTTCTTGTTGCGCAACGACTCCGGCACATCGCCTTCGATGATGCGCCGCGCCAGCCCTTCGACGATGGCGGTCTTGCCGACGCCGGGTTCGCCGATGAGGACGGGATTGTTCTTGGTGCGCCTGCTCAGTACCTGCACCACGCGCCGGATCTCGGTGTCGCGCCCGATCACCGGGTCGAGTTTGCCCGCGCGCGCCAGCTCGGTGAGGTCTGTGGAGTACTTCTCGAGCGCCTGGTAGCTGGCTTCCGGATCGGCAGAGGTGACCCGGCCACTGCCGCCGCGGACCGCGGTGAACGCGTCGCGCAGGGCCTCCGGGGTTGCGCCGTGCTTGCGCAGCAGCTGAGCGACATCCGAATCACCTTCAGCCAACCCGACCAGCAGGTTTTCGGTGGAGACGAACTCGTCGCCGAGCTCGGTGGCGAGCTGCTGGGCGGCGGTCATCGCGGCGAGGACCTCACGGCCCAGTTGCGGTTTGGTGGTGGCGCCGGTGGCACGCGGCAGGCGGTCGACGAGGGCACCTGCCTCACGTTCGACTGTCGCCGGATCGACCCCGATGGCCTTGAGCAACGGTGCGGCGATGCCGTCGGTTTGATCCAGCAACGCCACCAGCAAGTGTGCCGGACGGATCTCCGGATTGCCCGCCGCCGCGGCGGCCTGAAGGGCGGTGTTGAATGCCGCCTGCGTCTTGGTGGTGGGATTGAACGAGTCCACGAATCTCCCTTGTGTGTGTCCGGTATCGACTTGTTCAACGCTCACAAAGTTGAGTCTGTTCCGCTCAACTACAAAAAATTTCACCGACTGCGAATCCGCGCTTCACGGTACGCCGCGACACCACCGAAGACGACCAATCACCGCATGTCGAACGGCTATCCGCCTAGGATTGCGATGCCCGGCTCACCCCCGATGCGAGGAGTTCACCCCCATGCGCGCGATCGTGGTTCAGAAGTTCGGCGCCACACCCGAGCTCGCCGATGTCCCGGTACCCGACGCGGGTCCCGGCGAGGTGCAAGTGGCGCTCGACGCGGCCGGGGTCAACCCGTTCGACCTGAAAATGGCCGACGGCATCCTGGAGGGCAAGATGCCCACCGACTTCCCGATGATCCTCGGCGTCGACGGCGCGGGCACCGTCTCGGCGATCGGCACGGGCGTCACCAAGTTCAAGGTCGGCGACAAGGTGGTCGGCAAATTCCTGACCGCGCCTGCGGGACACGGCAGTTGGGCGCAGTACGCCACGGTCCCCGAGGACGCGACCCTCGTCCCCATCCCCGACGGCGTCACCACGGTGGCCGCGGCGGCGCTGCCGGTCGCCGGCGTGACGGCCCAGGATCTGGTGGACGCCGCGCATATCCAGCCCGGCCAGACAGTGCTGATCGTCGGCGCGACCGGCGGTGTGGGTTCCTTCCTCGTCCAGCTGGCCAATATCGCCGGCGGCCATGTGATCGCGACCGCCCGCGGCGACGCCACCGACCAGGTCGCGCGCCTCGGCGCGGCCGAGACTGTCGACTACACCCAGATCCGCCCCGCCGACCCGAATGTCGACGATCCGGACCCGGCCACCCACCAGGACTCGAGCATCACCGACGCCGTGCGCTTCACCCACCCCGACGGCATCGACGTCCTGTTCGACCTGGTCAGCTCAGCAGGCGATTTCGCCTCGCACGCCACGCTCGTCCGGCGCGGCGGACACGCCTACTCGACGATCTGGTCAGCCGACGAAGCCAAATTGCGCGACCGCGACATCACCGGCGGAAACTTCGAATCCAAAGGCCGCTCACCAGAATTGAGCCGCCTGCTGTCCCGGGTATCCGCCGGTGATGTGGTGGTGCCGGTGCAGATGACGGTCCCACTGGAGGCCGCTCCCGCCGTCCTCGGCCAGGGCAGCGCACGCGGAAAAACCGTCCTCGCCATCTGATCCACGGGCGTCCGACAGGGTCGTCGTCAGGTCTGTTGGGACCTCAACGAACCCAGGCGCGGCTTCGAGGATATGAGTAACCCTTACGTCCAGCGTCGGCCGGCTCGCAACGCAGATACCGACGCCACCAAGCCCGCGCTTTCCAGCGCATCGAGGACGTCCTCGACGGACTCAGGTGGATTGCGTCGCGAATCGGCGATCTGCTGAACGCACGCCCACACGATCCGGTCATCGAGCGCGATCTGGTCCAGCACGAACTCGTCGGGACTCTTCGCTTCCATGTTCCAGTCAGCGAGAATGTCGGCAGGAAAGTCGCGCAAGTTCGCGGTCACGATCACCTGCGCACCGATCTTGATTGCGGCCGCGAGAACGTGACGATCATCGAGATCCGGCAACTTCAAACCCTCGATCAACGGCTCGAATCCGGACACAAGACAGTCGGGGACCGCTGCGATCATCAGCTCACGCAGCCGACGCAACTTCGCCGGCTCGATATCCGGCCGCTTCACGGCCAGGTTGGACGTCATTTCGTCGAGGATGGTCTCGGTCCACTTGGCTTGGACCAGACCTGCCCTCGCCAGTCGGATCATCATGTCCCGCAAAGTGTTTCCGTACAGCACGTTCGCGTCGAACAGCACGGTGAAGGCCATGGTCAGATGCCGAGTTCCTGGCCGAGGTCGGAGAGTTCATCAGCTGCGGCGCGACTACGGGAAGCACTGCGGCGCTGATAGTCCTTGAGATCGTCGTAGCGGATGCGTCGATGGGTTCCCACCAAACGGAAGGGTATCTCGCCGGCTTCCAACAAGCTGACGACGAACGGTCGCGAGACGTTGAGCAGGTCTGCTACCTGCTGAGTGGTCAACTCCGCATGTGAGGGGACGATCGAGACCCCCCGACCATCTGCTGCCTGCGCAAGGATGAAGGCGACCATGTTCACGACCGACCGCGGCAGGATCAGCGCGTTTTCCGCGCCGGTTTCGCCGGCGACCTGAACGATCTGGTCAGTTGGGTGGCTCGCCAGATAGCCCCTCACACGACGCAGCGCACGATCGGCTACCTCGGCATCGATCTCGCCGGGCTCGATCCGCTTGGCTTGGATTCCAGCCATGATTACCTCCTCTCCTAAACGAATCATACGCAACAATCGAAACAAACGAAACAAGGTGCCGCGGCGAGGAGTGTTCGGTCAGCGGGGGAGGTAGGTGCCGGTGCGGGCCTTGGTGGCCGTGGTGGTGAGGATGGTGGCGAGGGTGGATTGGATTCGGGTGGGGGTGGTGGGTTTGGCGATGAAGGTGGTTTCGCCGTAGAAGACGTAGCGGCCGTCGCCGGGGATGTCGTGGAGTTGGAAGTCGTCGCGGCCTTCGGTGTGGCGGTTGTCGACGCTGCCGTGGGCGTAGACGCCGATGTGGGTGAGGGTGGTGGTGGGTTTGGCCAGGAAAGATTCGAGTTGTTCCCGGGGGGTGGGGTTCCAGCGGTCGCGGACGTGCGGGCGAGGGGCCGCGAGTTCCGCTGCGGTGACGCGGATTTCGCGGCCCTTGCCGGGCGCGACTTTGGGGAGGGTGGACAGGACGGCGGCGGCCAGTGCGTCCGGGTCGAAAAGGTGCAGGGTGATGTCGCCGGGGTTGGTCTCGTCGCCGGGGGCTTGGACGGCGAGGGAAGCGTAGGTATCGCGGGCGCCGCCGTGGGCCCGGATCGTTTTGACGCCCTTGGACGCTCCCGCCACTTCGACGCGGGCGTGCGGGGCGAGCAGGGCGGCCATGGCACGGTCGAGATCACTGTCGAACTCGGCCATCAGGTTCTCCGCGGCCTTGCTGCGCAGGCGCAGGACCTCGGCGTGGGTTTCGACGTCGGTATGGCGATGATGCAGCGGGTACGGGAGGACGTCGCGGCCCGCGGCTTCCCACAGGGTGCGGAAATCTAACGCGGTGAAATGCCAGGTACGCACGGGAGATCTACTCTGTTCCATCAGGATCGGCGACTAGTCGGCGCCGATGACCGGCGGGACCATCTTGGGCAGGGTGTCCAGACCGGTGAGTTCGTCACCGTTCTCCTGAGTGATGAGGTAGTCGGGGATTCCCTTGGTCGATTCGTCGTCCTTGCCGCCACCCTTGCCCGCGCCGGGGCTCATCATGCCGGGCATGCCGGAACGGCCCGCTGTGCCCGCGCCGGTGCCACGGCCCCCGGCGCCGCCGGTAGACGTGGGGCTTCCGGCCACCGCACCACCCGGCGTTCCCGCGCCCGGCGTTCCCGAACCCGGCGACCCACCGCCGGGGGAGCCTGCGCCGCTCGGTGATCCGGACGGCGAGCCCGAACCGGGGACGGTCGAGCTCGGGGTGGTCGAGGCGGGGGTGGTCGAGGCGGGCTCCGTCGACTCGGGAGTGGTCGATTCGGGGGTGGTCGAATCGTCTGTGGAGTCGTCGGTGTCGTCCGGTTCGGTGGTGGGAGTGGTCGACGCCGGGGTGGTGGGCTGCGTCGTCGTCGCCTGGGTAGTGGGCTGCGTAGTAGAACCCTGAGTGGTGGATTGTGTTGTGCTGCTCTTTTTTTCAGGCTCGCCGCCGCCGTCTTCGACGGTCTTCGGGATGGGGATCACCGGGACTTTGTTGTCGGACTCGTAAATGACCGGGGCGTAGACGGTTTGGAGGATGCGCACGGCTTCGACTCGCGCGTTCTCCTGCGCGACATCATCATTGCGCCACCCACGGCCGGTGAGCAGGGCTCCGACATTGTCGAGACCGCTGCGGTGCTCGGGCTCGTGGGGGACGAGGCGTTTTGTCGGTTCGAGGCCGGTGCGGAGTTCGTCCAGTTTGGTGCTGGTGAGCGCGGCGGCGGTGGTGACCTTTTTTCCCGTAGCGTCATATGCCGCAACAGTTTGCGCGGCCGCGTTCGCTGCGGAACCTGCCCAGACGTCGGGGGACATGCCGCGGGATATCTGCTTGCGGAACTCGTCGAGGGATGTGCTGTTGCGCGTTGAGATTTCGTTCCACGCGGTGATCAGATCGTTGACAGCGTCGAGATCGATCTTGTCGACTTTGTCGCGCAGTTCCGCGACGGTCCCCGGAAAGCTGTCGTTCTTCGTCACTACGGTGGGGCGGTATTCGCCGTCGAAACCGAGGTCGCCCGCCTTTTTTCGGTTGCCGTCTCGCTGCGAGTTGTACTTGTTCTGAATGTCAGCGATTTCGGAGCTGTCGAGTTCACCATCGTCGCCGAACGGAGCCGTGACGAAGTTCTTGAGGCCGCCGAGGAGGTCGAGGCCGTTGATGCTGTGGAAACCGGTCACTCAGCTCACCTGCCCGGCGACGTAGTCGAGGGCGTTCGCGTTCTCGATGTCTTTGCCCGCGATGCGCTTGAAGGAGATCGCGAAAACCTCGCGAAGCTCTTTCACGGCTTCGATATCTTTCAGGATGACGTTATCGATCGAGTTCTCGTCGCCGGTCGCCTGCAACAGGAACTTCTTCTCGAGGTCCTTGGCGATCTGGAAATCACCGAATCCGCTGACGGCCTGCGCTCGGCGTGTGGCGCCGCGGAGCGAATCGAGGTCGGCGATCCGCTTATCGCAGGCCTTGTACATATGGAAGGCCGCATCCTCGCTGTTCAGATAAACCTCGCCAGAGCGGACCTGCCCCAGCAGTTGCGTATACGGCGACGTTCCTGTCATTTATGTGCCCTCCCCGGTCACTTCGGAAATGTCGGCGCCAGCGTTTCCCCGACGCGTGCCAGAGATACGCAGGGGTCAGTCAGCCCGTCCAGGCTCGCGCGGTTCAGCACCTGCAGTTGGATGACGCCCTGACCAGCAGGGAAGACCACGTCGCAATCGAGTTGCTTCGATGCGCCCTCGACCCGGAACTCCCGTCCGGGCCGTCCCCCGATCGTGACGTCGCGGAAGTCGACGTTGCCCGGCTTCGTTTCGAACTCATCCGCAGCCTTGTTGGTGGAGTAGACGGTGATAGCGAATGTGCGCCCCTCCCATCCACAGATCTCCCACCCCGACTGCGGAACCCCCGCGACACCCTTCTCTTCCGTCGCCGGATCCACCCCAGCCTCCGTCAACGCAGCATCCGAAATCTCCGTGCACGGATTCCACAACACCGGCTTGGCCGTGGTCGTCGCCCCCTTCGACGTCGACTCCCCCGAGTCGCACCCGACCAGCCCGACAACCGCCAAACCGGCAACCACCATCGCCGTACCTGCGCGTTTCATCCCCACCCCTTCCGGCCGAGTACTGCCTTGACCAGGCACATTAGCACGGTCAACCGACCAGAGCCGGGGCCGCGTAAGTTGTCGGAGCATGAGCGAACTTCGACTTTCGGCGCCGTTCGACGGGCGCAATCCCGAGGGCAAACCGGTGGTGAACCGGTCGGCGGTGGACTCCGATATCCAGGATCAGGTGCTGTCCTACCTCGAGCACGCGCCGGTGATTCTGAGCGCCCGCGGCCACGACGCCGACGAGTTCGACCCCACCCAGCGCGACGTGCCGTTGAACTTCCACACCGACGGTGCGTTCGTCTGGCCGGGCGCTGTTCCCTACTACCTGCGCAAGTACGGGCTGCCGCCGGAGGCCGCGCTGGTCCAGCACATCGTGGGCAAGGGGTTCGAGATCGGAGAGGTCGACGAAGGGGCACGGCAGGCGGCGGTGCAGAAGGTCACCGGCTGACGCGGTGTCAGCGCAGGCGTTCCGTGGGCAACACGACGGCCGAACTACCAGCGTCGATGCACAGCCGCCTTGGAACCGGCCACCAAGCTGTTCGCCGGGACGTCGTCCGCGACGACCGCACCCGCGGCGATCACCGCGTCGCGACCGATGCTGACGCCGGGCAGAATCATCGCGCCCGCGCCGATCCACACGTTGTCCGCCACGTCGATCGGCGCACCGGTGAGGAATCGGCGTCGTTCCTCCGGATCGACGGGATGGCCCATGGTGATGAAGGTGGCCTTCGGGCCGACCATCACGCCCCGGCCCAACCGGATTCCGGCGTAGTCGAGGAACGTGCAGCCCTGATTGATGAACACGCGCTCGGCCAGGTCCAGGTTCAGACCGTGATCGGTATAGAACGGCGGGTAGATCGTGAGACCCGCGGGGAGCGGACGGCCGAGGATCTCCCCCAGCAGCGCCGCCTTTCCGGTCTCGTCGTCGAAGGGCAGACCGTTGAGACGGGACGTCAACGCGCTGACCTGCAGAACTCGCTCGTGCATCGCCGTGAACTCGGCCCCGAGAACCCGTTCACCCCTGGCCAGAAGTTCGGGATCGTGAATCTCCATGAAGTTGTCGCTCGCCATCCCTCGATTCTCACGCACCTTCGCGCGCGACCCGCAAGATCACCGACGCGTATCGATGATGGGGAGATCGTGCTGATCGCAGACGGGGGGTTTACGATCCGTGCGGCTGGGAACGGGCGTGACGAGCATCCCTGCACCGAGACGACGGTTTCGGGGGATACTGGGGACGGCGGCACCGACGGGTGAGCCACATTGCGGCAATTGCAGAGAAATGGAGCTTGACGACGTGGATGCGCGTTCGCTTGCGCTGGTCCGCGCCGATTTCCGCGGGGTGTCGGAGACACCCGGTGGGTCCGAGCGGCTGATCAGCGCTTTCTACGGTCACCTGTTCGCGCAGGATCCGAGGTTGCGTGAGCTGTTTCCGCCTGCCATGGACATGCAGGCCAAGCGGATCACGACGGCGGTGCAGTTCGTCCTCGACCATCTCGAGGACTTCGAACGCGCCCAGCGCTTCCTCGAGCAACTCGCCCGCGACCATCGCAAGTACGGGGTCGAGGCCGACCACTACGACCTGGCCGGACGCGCGCTGCTCGCGGCGCTACGAACCTTCCACGGCAATCGCTGGACCAGAGAACTCGATGAGGGCTGGCGTGACATCACGCTGCTGATCTCGGCGTCGATGGCGATCGGCGCCAACGAGGACACCTCGCAGCCGTACTGGGACGCGACCGTGGTGGGTCACCGGCGGGTGCTCGACGATCTGGCGATCGTGCGATTACAGGCCGACGGACCCATTCCGTTCAAGGCCGGACAGTATGTGCCGGTCGCGGTGCCGCAGCGGCCGAATATGTGGCGCTACTTCTCCCCCGCCATCCCCGCGAACCCGTATGGCGAGATCGAATTCCATGTGCGGCGGATCAGTGGCGGCTGGGTGAGCCCGGCGATCGTCAACGACACCAAGGTCGGGGACCGGTGGAAGATCGCCGGGCCGCTCGGTGGGTTGCACGTGGACCGGGAGTCGGGCCGCGATGTGCTGATGATCGGCTCCGGCACGGGCATCGCGCCGTTGCGGGCACAGCTGATCGAGATGAGCCAGCGCGGGATCAATCCGCGCGTGCACTTCTTCATCGGCGGGCGCTATCCCGGCGACCTCTACGACGTGGACAACATGTGGCAGCTCTCGCAGTCCAATCCGTGGTTGACCGTGGTGCCGGTGTGCGAGGAACACACCAATCCCTGGTGGTATCCCCAGGATTCGGGTGCGACGCCGATGGGCATGCCGCGCCGCCTGGTCGGTAATCTGGGAGCGGTGGTGACCAGCTTCGGCGCGTGGTCGGATCGTCAGATCCAGATCGCGGGATCGCCGTCGATGATCGCCAACACCCGTTACGCGCTCCAGCGGGCCGGTACACCGCTCGAGATCATCGCCGCCGACCCCGTCTGAACCCGCCCGCGACATCGCGAAAGAGGCTGATGAGCAACGCTTTTCCTGACCCCGCCTGGACGGCGACCGTCGTCGGTCACCACCGCCTGCGCCACGACCTCGCCGTGATCCGGCTGATCGGCGATTTCGTGCCGTTCGAGGCGGGCGGTTCGGTGGAGGTCGAGGTGCCGCAGCATCCGGGGGTGCGGCGGCGGTTCTCCCCCGCGCTGCCGCCCTCGCTGGACGGCAAGCTCGAGTTCCATGTGCGCACGGTGCCCGGCGGGTGGTGTTCGAGTTCCATCGTCGCCGACACCAAACCCGGTGATCAGTGGCGAATCAACGCCCCCCACGGGGTTTTCGCGGTCGATCCCGACGCTGTCGAGGTGGTGATGATCGCCGGCGGTACCGGGCTGGCGCCGATGCGCGCTCAGATCCTGGACCTGGCCCGTCGTGACACTCCGCCGCGCACCTATCTGTTCTTCGGTGGCCGCTCGCCCCGCGACCTCTACGCCAACGACATGTTGTTCCTGCTGTCGGGCGAATTGCCATGGCTTTCGGTCATTCCGGTTGTCGAAAGCCCGGAAGATCCTGCGGTGCGCGATGAATGGCACGAGCAGACCCGCTCCGACGTGGGCTTCGGACTCGAGGAAATGCTCCACGGCACCCTCGCTGACGTCGCCGCAGCCCACGGCCCGTTCACCAAACACCAAGTCCTGGTCTGCGGTTCGCCCGCGATGGTCCGCACCACCGTCGACCGTCTGATCGAAGCGGGAACTCCCCCGGCCAACATCATCTCCGAAGGCGCCTGAGGACCACGGGCTCGCGGCAAGCCCGCGGGTCAGAACAAGGGGTCGTGGCGGATCGACTGGGCTTGGGTACCGGCCGCCATCAGGCGGAACTTGGTGGTCTGGACCATCGAGGGGGAGCCGACGATTTGGACGTCGCGGTCTGCCCAGGGGCCGTAGCTGGCGACGACCTTGCCGATTTGGCCGGTCATGCGGGGTTCCAGGCCGGGTAGATCCGGCTGGGGGTCGCCGGAGTCGTAGTACCACCAGGGGTTTTCGTCACTCTCGGTGACGGGGGTGACGGTGAGCCATTTGTTGGCGATGGCGAGTTGGCTCAGGACCTGGAGGTCGTAGAGATCGCAGGGGTGGTGGCCGCCGACGAACAGGTGCACCTTCGGGTTGACCCGGCGCTGGGCCATCGCCATGATCTGCGCGCGCAGGGGGGCGATGCCGGTGCCACAACCGACCATCAGCATCTTGCGTTTGGTGTTGCGCGGTACGCCGAGACCGCCGAGCGGCGAGCCGAGCGCCCACTGATCACCGACGGCGGTGTGCGCGACCATGGCGGGGCTGACCCACCCGCCGAGCACGCCGCGAACGTGGAACTCGATCTCGCCGTTGGGATTGGCCGGGTTCGCGGGTGAGAGATAGCGCCACATCCGTGGCCGCGAGGGGATCTGCACGCTGAGGTACTGACCGGCGGCGTACTGCATCGGCACGTCGAGCTGGACCCGGACGATCGAGAGATTGCGCAGCACCTCGCGATGTTCGACGACGGTGCCCGTCCAGGTAGCCGGGGTGGTCTCCTTGTCGGCGGCGCTGATCATCGCGCCGCTGATGGTGGCCAGACCTTCGTCCCACGCGCTGGCGACCTCGTCGGTCCACATCTCCGCACCGGCGAACAAGCGCATGGCGGATTTCAGCGAGTTGGCCACGGCCACATAGTGCGCCGGTTGCACGCCGTATTTGCGATGGTCGCGACCGAGCTGGGCCAGGAACGGCAGCAGCTTGTCGGGCTCCTCCAGCCGGTCGAGGGCGTAGGAGATCGCCGTGACGAGCCGGTCGCGCTGGGAATCCATGGCAGCCGGGAAGTAGTCGCGGACACCGGGGTAGTCCGTGAAGAGGATCGAGTAGAACGACCTCGACAGCTTCTCGGGTCCACCTTCTTCCGCAGCAACCGCCTTGAACGTAGTACGGATCAAAGCGACAGTCCGCGAATCCATATGTGTCACAACCTCGTTTCGCCATCGAACGCTAGCCGCGCCGGCGAGTGACGGGCTGGGAGGACACTCGTCAGCAGCCGATGCGAGAAGTCTAGGCGAGGTTTGCCAGCTTAGGAATCGTACTCTTAAACATCACGCATGTAATTCGCGAAATACCAGGCGGTTCCCAGTAGTTTCTCATGAAAACATACCTCAAGCCCGTTAATTGCGGGTGAACAGCCGCTCACGATTCTCGAAACCACCAGGAATATCAGGCAATTGGTGACCAATGGCCCTGGTAGAGCGACCCTTCCGCTACGTCGACCGCATGCGGCAAACCGGCGCGCCGAGCCATGACACGCATGGTAGGCGCACCGGAGTGGCTGGTAACCGGGAGCGAATTGCCTTCCGATTGGTCCGAATTCAGCATCCGGACAGCAAACTTTTGGACGTCCACGGTGATAAATCCCCACCTCAGCGCGCCGCGACGCGACTTCCGATCAGCAAGATCACGAATAAGTGAGTTGCTGGAGAGTCACCAGCCGGTCGCCGGGGGTTGACCGGAGACGAACGAGCCCCCGGCTCGCATCCACCACAGCGGATGGGCGAACCGGAGGCTCGTCGAATCGAAGACGACTCAGCGCCGATGCCGTGGCTGCCACACCACGAGCGCGGTACTGCGCGCGGGCGGCGACAGATCGGGCCGGTAGCCCGCCCGCAACCGCTCCATCTCCGCGCTCATCTCCTCGACGCGCTGCTGCAACGCCTCCACCTGATTGGTGAGCTCGATGATGCGCTTGATGCCGGCGAGATTGACGCCCTCGTCCTGCGACAGGCGCTGCACCTCGCGCAGCACCTCGACGTCGCGGGCCGAATAACGGCGTCCGCCACCCGAGGTCCGTTGCGGGGTGACCAAACCCAGCCGATCGTAGGTACGCAACGTCTGCGCGTGCATCCCCGCCAGCTGAGCCGCCACCGAGATCATGAAGAACTCGGCACGCGCGGTAGCACCCGAAACGGACTTCGGATCATCGGACATCATCAAGCACCCGCCCATCCTGCACGCGGTTCGAAGCCACTGGCCTTCTCCGCCTCCTGATAGCGCTTGAGCGCATCGGTGGCGTCGGAGTCGAGCGATTGCGGCACCGCGACCTTCACCGTGACCAGCAGGTCACCGGCGCCGCCCGCCGCGCCGCGCTTGGGCACGCCACGACCGCGAACTCGCAGGATACGCCCGTCGGCGGTGCCCGGGGGCACCTTCACGCCGACCCGGCCGTCCAGCGTCGGTACGGAAACTGTTGTCCCCAGTACCAATTCGCTGTAGCTCACCGGGAGCACCAGGGTGAGGTCGTCGCCCTGGCGGCCGAAGACCTTGTCCTGGCTGACGTGCACGGTGACATACAGATCGCCCGAAGGCGCACCGCGCAGACCCGCCTCGCCCTGACCGGCCAGCCGGATCTTCTGACCGTCACTGACGCCCGGAGGAATCCGGACGGTGATGGTGCGGGTGCGGTTCTGGATACCGGTGCCCGAGCAATCGGTGCACGGGTCGTCGATGATCGACCCGGTGCCGCGACAGTCGTCGCAGGGCTCGCTGAAACCGAACGCGCCCTGATTCCGGCTGACCACGCCCGCACCATTGCAGTGCGGGCACACGCGCGGGCTGGTGCCCGGCTTGGCACCGCTGCCGTGACAGGTGGTGCACGGCGAGGGACTCGTCATCCGCAGCGGAACGGTGACGCCCTGGGCGGCCTCACGGAAACCCAGGGTCGTCTCGGTCTCCACGTCGGAGCCGCGGCGCGGACGAGCCGCCGCCCGGCCACCGCCGCCACCCCGGTTGAACAGCCCGCCCAGCAGATCGCCGAGCCCGCCGTCGCCCGCGGCGCCGGTACCACCGGCCTGACCGAAGATGTCACCGATGTTGAAGTCCTGCGAGAAGCCGCCGCCGGCACCGGGATTGAACCCGCCGCCGTAGGCTCGTCCGCCACCGCCGCCGCCCGCGAACATGCGGCGCGTCTCGTCGTACTCCTTGCGCTTGGCAGGATCCGACAGCACCGCATTGGCTTCGCTCACGGACTTGAACCGCTCCTCGGCCTTGGTGTCACCCGGGTTGGAGTCCGGGTGCAGGTCGCGGGCGAGCTTGCGGTAGGCCTTCTTGATCTCGTCCTGCGAGGCGCCGGAGGAGACACCCAGCTCCTTGTAGAAGTCCTTTTCGATCCACTCCCGTTGGCTCACCGGGCATCTCCTCCTTTCGCGTTCTTATTGACTGTCGCCGGCATCCGGATCCGATGCCCCCGCGGCCTCGGCATCGGTTACCCCGACCAGCGCGTGCCGAAGCACCCGGTCGCCGAACCGATAGCCCTTGCGCATGACGATGCCGATCACCGGGTCGGCGCCCGAACCCTCGTGCTGCACTGCCTCGTGCAGCGTGGGGTCGAACGGGTCACCGGCGGAACCGAATTCGACCAGACCCTGCTTGGTGAGCGCGGTCTCGAGCTTGTCGGCGACGGACTTCAGCGGGCCGGAATCGAGGTCGCCGTGCGCCCTCGCCCGATCCAGATCGTCCAGCACCGCGAGCAATTCGGTGACCACCGAGGCCTTGGCGGCATCGATGTTGGCCTGCCGGTCACGCTCGACCCGGCGGCGGTAGTTCGCGTATTCCGCGGTCAACCGCTGCAGGTCGGCCGTGCGCTCGGCCAGCTCGTCGTGCTCCGGCTCGACGACTTCGGCGTCGAGGGCGGAGGCCGCCGTGGCGGCCTCCGCGTTCTCGTCCGCAGTGTCGTCCAGGATTTCCTCGACCAACTCCTGCTCCGAGGAGTTCGCCTCGGTCACTTCTTGTCCGTGTCGACCGGCTCGTCCACGACCTCCGCGTCGACGACCTGATCGTCATCGGCCTGGCTGGGGCCCGCGCCGTTGCCGGACTGCGCGTCGGCGGCGGCACTGGCCTCGTAGATCGCCTGGCCCAGGGCCTGCGACTCGGTGGCCAGCTTCTCCACGGCCGACTTCACCGCGGAGATGTCGGTGCCCTCGAGCGCCGACTTGGCCTCGGCGACCGCGGTTTCCACCTTCGCCAGCTGATCGGCGGAGACCTGTGCGCCACCCTCGCTCAGCTTCTGCTCGTTGATGAACTTCTCGGTCTGGTGCACCAGCGACTCGGCCTGGTTGCGGGTCTCGGCCTCTTCACGGCGCGCCTTGTCGTCGGCGGCGTGCGCCTCGGCATCGGCGACCATGCGGTCGATCTCTTCCTTGGACAGACCGGAGCCGTCCTGGATCTTGATCTTGTTTTCCTTGCCGGTGCCCTTGTCCTTCGCGGTGACGTGCACGATGCCGTTGGCGTCGATGTCGAAGGTGACCTCGATCTGCGGCACGCCGCGCGGGGCCGGGGGCAGGCCGGTGAGCTCGAAGGAGCCCAGCAGCTTGTTGTGCGAGGCGATCTCGCGCTCACCCTGGAACACCTGGATCTGCACCGAAGGCTGGTTGTCGTCAGCGGTGGTGAAGGTTTCCGAGCGCTTGGTGGGGATGGTGGTGTTGCGCTCGATGAGCTTGGTCATCACGCCGCCCTTGGTCTCGATGCCCAGCGACAGCGGGGTGACATCGAGCAGCAGAACGTCCTTGACCTCGCCCTTGAGCACGCCGGCCTGCAGTGCTGCGCCGACGGCGACGACCTCGTCCGGGTTCACGCCCTTGTTCGGCTCACGGCCGCCGGTCAGTTCCTTGACCAGCTCGGAGACGGCGGGCATGCGGGTGGAGCCACCGACGAGCACGACGTGGTCGATATCGGCCACGTTCAGGCCCGAGTCCTTGATCACGGACTGGAACGGCGCGCGGGTGCGATCCAGCAGATCAGAGGTGATCCTCTGGAACTCCGAGCGGGTGAGCTGCTCGTCGAGGAACAGCGGGTTCTTGTCCGCGTCGACGGTGATGTAGGGCAGGTTGATCGAGGTGGACTGGCCCGAGGACAGTTCGATCTTGGCCTTCTCGGCAGCCTCGCGCAGACGCTGCATGGCCATCTTGTCCTTGGTCAGGTCGATGCCCGAGGACGCCTTGAACTTGTCGACCAGCCAGGACACGACGCGCTCGTCCCAGTCGTCGCCACCGAGGTGGTTGTCACCGGAGGTCGCGCGGACCTCGACGACGCCCTCGCCGATTTCCAGCAGCGAGACGTCGAAGGTGCCGCCACCGAGGTCGAAGACCAGGATGGTCTGCTCTTTGTCACCCTTGTCCAGGCCGTACGCGAGCGCGGCCGCAGTGGGCTCGTTGACGATGCGCAGCACGTTGAGACCGGCGATCTGGCCGGCTTCCTTGGTGGCCTGACGCTGGGCGTCTTCGAAGTAGGCCGGGACGGTGATCACGGCGTCGGTGATCTCCTCGCCCAGGTAGGCCTCGGCGTCGCGCTTCAGCTTCATCAGCGTGCGCGCGGAGATCTCCTGCGGCGTGTACTTCTTGTCGTCGATCTCGACGTTCCAGTCGGTGCCGATGTGGCGCTTGACCGAGCGGATGGTGCGGTCGACGTTGGTGACCGCCTGGTTCTTCGCGGGCTGACCGACGAGAACCTCGCCGTTCTTCGCGAAGGCGACGATCGAGGGGGTGGTGCGCGAGCCTTCCGAGTTCGCGACGACGACCGGCTCGCCGCCTTCGAGCACGGCGACGACGGAGTTCGTGGTCCCGAGGTCGATTCCGACCGCACGAGCCATAGTGGTTTCCTCCTGTTTGACGTTCGGTTATTGCAACGCTGAGCGCAGTGGGCTCAATCCTGCCTTCGAGATCCACCGTGAGTCAACCCGAAGTTGAGTCAGGTCCGCTCATGTTGTTGATCAGCACAACCAGTAGCTGCGGCGATTCATTCCCGCCACCCGAAAAAATTTCCCTGCCCCCGAGCCATTCTTGCCACGAGTGCGCTCAACTGCAGCCCCCGATGCGCGATCGTGACGGTCCGGAGACCATCGGCGGGCTATCGGGTGAGGCCGGGATGGATGCCGGGACGAAGGCCGTTGCCCTCGGCGGTTCGGCGCAGGAGATCGAGGAAGAGCGCGCGGTCCTCGGGAGACAGGGGCGACAGGAGTTCGGCGTCCAGCTCGGCTACCCGCTGCTCGGCTCGGGCCAGGAGGGCATGGGCGGCGGGCAGGAGGTGGAGCGCGTATGCGCGCCGATCACTGGGGTGACGGCGGCGTTCCACGAGGTTGCGTTTCTCCAGGTCGTCCACCAGGCCGACCATGACATTGCGGTGGATCTCCAGCGCCTCGCCGAGTTCCTGCTGCGTGCGGCCGTCGTGGGCGCTCAGGAGTTTCAGCATGCCGAAGTGGCGGGGCTTGATGCCCAGCGGCGCCAGTAGATCGCTGAAGCGGTAGGCGGTATGGAAGCCCAGTTGGCCGAGGAGGAATCCGGCGTGGGTCGACAGCTGCGTCGGGTCGGTCACACCCCTACGATACGCCGATTAACGCACCATTCATGATTGCCCTATTGATTGATAATCACTCGAGGTGCATAGTTTGAGAGGTCCCCTACTCGAAGAGAGACTCTCGTGACTACCTCCCCCACTCCCCCCGCCCCGGATCCGCGGCGCTGGATCGCGTTCGCGGTGGTGCTGGCCGCCGGCTTCATGGATCTACTCGACGTGACGATCGTCAATGTGGCCGTGCCGAGCATCCGGAACGACCTGCACGCCGAGTACTCGCAGCTCGAATGGATCATCGCGGCTTACGTTCTCGCCTTCGCCGCGGTGCTGATCACCGGCGGCCGACTCGGCGACATCTACGGTCGCAAACGCGTGTTCCTCACCGGCATGGCCGGTTTCACGATCGCATCGGCGGCGTGCGGGCTGGCCACCGATCCCACCGTGCTCATCGGCTCCCGCTTCGCGCAGGGTGCGATGGGAGCGTTGATGGTGCCCCAGATCCTGGCCATCATCCAGACGACATTCCCGAAGGAGGAGCGGGCCAAAGCGATTGCCCTCTACAGCGGTGTCGGCGGGTCGGCCTCGGCGGTCGGTCTCGCGCTCGGCGGCGTGCTGGTGCAGGCCGACCTGTTCGGGCTGGCTTGGCGGCCGATCTTCTTGGTGAACATTCCGGTCGGCATCGCGGGGTTCATCGCGGCATGGTTCGTGATGAGCGATTCGAAGTCGGCCAGACCGCCCCGGCTCGACCCGGTCGGCATGGCGCTGTCGGTATCCGCGGTACTGCTGCTGGTCTACCCGTTGACCGAAGGACGTCGACTCGACTGGCCCGCATGGACTTTCGTGATGATGGGTGCGGCTCTCGCGGTGTTCGCCGGGTTCCTGTTCTACGAGCGCGGCCTTGCGCGGAAGGGGCGTTCGCCGCTGGTCGACCTCGGACTGTTCCGGTCGCGGCCGTTCGCGATCGGGCTGGGGACCTGGCTGCTCTTCTGGATCGCCATGGGTGGGTTCTTCCTGGTGTGGACGTTGTTCATGCAGGGTGGACTCGGGTGGTCGCCGCTGCGGGCCGGGCTCACCTCCGCGCTGTTCGCGGTGGGCGCCGGGGTGGGAGCGGGGCTTTCGGTCGGCGTGCTGGCCGCCAGGTACGGACGGCGGGTGTTGATGGCCGGGGCGCTGGTGAATGCGACGGGGTTCGCACTCTACGGCGCGATGGGTGTGCGATACGGGAGCGAGTTCACTTCCTGGCAGATGGCGCTGCCGTTGGTGATCACCGGTGCGGGGTTCGGGATGGTGGTGGCGCCGACGCTGGACCTGCTGCTCGGTCAAGTGCCGGTACGGGAGGCGGGGTCGGCTTCCGGACTGCTGAACACGGGACAGCAGTTGGGAACCGCGCTGGGCGTCGCGTTGGTCGGCGTGCTGTTCTTCACCGCGCTGGACCGGGATTCCGATCTCGGGGTGGCCGCAGTGACGCCCGAGATCCGGGCCGAGCTGGCCCTCGAAGGAATGCCGGTACAGCTCCAGGATCAGATCGTGGCCGGGTTCGCGGCATGCGTGCACGACCGGTCGGCGGAAGAGGACCCGGCCGTGACACCCCCTAGTTGTCAGTCGAATCCTGTTGGCGACGCGGCGGTTTCGCGCGTACTCGCGGAAGCGGGCACCGAGGCCAACGCGGTGAACTTCGCTCAGACGTTCCGGTACACGCTGTTCTACGGCGCCGGGATGCTGCTGCTGGTGTGTCTCGGATTCTTCGCACTGCCGAAGGAGGCAAAGCTGGAACAGCGCGTGCTCGATGATGAGCCGGAAATCGTCACAGTATGAAATATGAAGGGTGGAAGCACATGTACACAATCGATCTGCTGACCGTCGGGCGCGGGCGCGAAGTTGTCGATGCCGCGCTCGGCTATGTGGGCGGGCTCGGATATCGCGTCCTCGGGTCGACCACCGACGAGGAGGCGCTCGCGATCCTCGAGCGTGAGCAGGTTCGCCTGCTGGTGATCGGAGGTGGGGTGGAAGCCGAGTCCCGGAAGGAATTGACGGCTGCGGCTCAGGAGCACGGCGCCACCGTGATCCAGGCGCAGCGCGCCGGGCGCGGGATCGAGCAGTACCTCGCGGAGGAGGTAATGCCGGCACTGGGTGAGTGATCAGCGCTCGTTGCCCCGATTATTCGGGGCAACGATAGGGCTGCGAACAGTCTTGCCGGACACTAGTTTCGGAAGCATGCGTGCATCGATGGGCAAGGTTCAGTGGAAGCGGGCGTTCGGCGGGGTGGCCGTGATCGCCGCCCTGACCGGCGGGGGGATGGTCGCCTCCGCCGGGAGCGCCGTGGCCGACAGCGGCGTCGCCGTGGCCGATGACGGGTGCACGTTCTCGTCGGTCGGGGGATCGTGCAGTGACCCGGGGCCGGTGGGGAACGCGTTGATCGCGATTCGGGAGTTCGCGAAGAGCCTGGGGTACGGGACCGGAAGCTCCTCGGGAACCGCCTACTTCCTCTGACCGGCTAGGTGGTCCGCGACTGAGGGAGTTCGGCCAGAATTCCCTCGGCGCTGCGGGCCGCGGCGCGGCAGGCAGTGGCGGTCGATCGGTCGGCCAGCGGGTGGGCCGCTCGGGCACGCCAGGTGCGGACGGCGGAGAACGCCGTGGCACGCAACGAATTCGAGTCGGCCTCCGCGGGCAGTCCGAGGCGTAGATGCGCCGCCACGCCGGCGCCGCCCAGCATGCGGTACAGGTCGGCGAGTACCGGTGGCGGCAACGGCAATTCGTCGGTGCGCAGGCGCCCGAGCAGCCGGAGTTCGGTGAAACCGTGCACATCGGCGAGCCGAGCACGCACGCGCGGCCGCAGGCGATCGGCTTCGGTACCGGGGTAGGCGGCCAGGATCCGGTCCAGCGTGCTCAGCGCCGAATGCGCCTTCAATTCCTCAGCGCGCTGGCCGAATTGGACCTCCAAGACCGAGCGCAGTTCCTCGATGCCGCTGCGAGCCGCCAATTCCGCCGCCAGCGCGGAAGAATCGCGGGCGCCGAGCCGAATCAGCATGGTGGCCATGCGAATTCCGAACAGGCCGAAGCGATCGACCAGCTGCGCACGCAGTTCCGGATCGACCGGCAGCGCGACATCGGCGCGAGCGAATCGATCCGCCGAGAGCAACGCGATCCCGAGATCCTCCGCGGGCACCGTGGACAGCGCCTCGAACGCCGCGAACTCCGGCTGTCGCAGGGTCGCCGCGGCGAACGCGAGCAGCCCGGCCACCGGAATCACCGCCTGGCACAGGCCGGTTCGCTCCAGCTCGTCGGCGAACCGGGCGGCGACATCGCGGGCCGAATGCAGCGCGTCGATGCGACCGGAGCCGATCTCGTCGGCGCGCGACACCACCCCGATCACACCGAGCGGCCCCGAACCACCGGCGCCCGCACCGATCTGCTCGAGAAAACGCACGTCGGCGGCATCGAGACGGCGCAACAGATAGACAACGGCGTCGGCGCCGGACACCGACAGCGGCGCGGCCCGCGAATCATCCTCGACATCGGCGGGAGTGAGCAGTCGTGCGGTGCGCAGCGACACCTCACGCGACAGCGACGACGTGCCAGGGGTGTCGATGATCGTGGTCTGCGACAACGCGGCCGACGGCCACCCGACCTCGAGATGGTCCACCGCCCGGGGACCGCGCGCATCCCAGCTCAGACCGTTCAGGTCGAAGGTCAGTCCGTGCGCGCCGCTGCCGCGCCGCACGATCACATTCGCGCGCGAGCCGTCGACCGCGTGCGCGGTGACCGTGGGGGTAGCGGCGTCGCGGTACCAGGTGACGACGCGGGTGCACTCGGTGGCGTCGGTCGGGGCGACGGCCTGGCCCACCAGCGCGTTCAGCAACGTCGACTTGCCCGCCTTGATCGAACCGGCCAGCGCGACCCGCAGCGGCTCACGCAAGCGGTATTCGCAGTCGGCCAGCAGCGCGCGCACGTACTCGTCGCGGCCGAACGCCCGCGCCGCCGCGCCGATCAGCTCGTGCGCTTCGGCCAGGATCCTCGATGTGGTCCGGTCGCCGGGCGCGGCGGTGTCGAAACGGTGGGTCACCCAGATACCGTACCGTCGGCCCGTCTCAGTTCGATCTGCATCGATTCCGCGTAGCGGCGCAACTCGGCCACCGCGTGCAGTTGGCGTTCCAGCACGACGGTGCGCTCGGCGCGGTGTGTGGCGGCCATCGCCGCCGCCTCCTGTGCGGCCCGCAGGGAAGCGTCGATCGACCGCAGGCTGCGCTCGGCCACCCCGGCGAAGTGGTCGCGCAGCGCACGGTGGATGCGGTGCAGCCGGTCCTTGGTGTCCTTGGCTGCCTGGAACGCCACGTCGTCGAGGAACCGGCGCACCTCACCGTTGGCCTCGACGCGGCGGCGCGCCAGCCGGGCCGACTTGTCGTCGCGATAGGCCTTGCCGCCCACGATCAGGCCCGCGCCGAGCGAGATCGGGTTCAGCATGGCCAGGCCGGCGAAGGTCGTGGCGAGCCCGATCATCAGCACGCCGCCGTAGGAGCCGCGCATACCGACCAGCACCTTGCTCGTGAAGCCGATATCCGGCTCGAGATCGGCCAGGGAACCCGAACTGGCCAGGCCGCTCTCGTCGTCCATCCCGGAGTGCACCTCCGGCAGATCGACCGCGCCGACCTCGGCGAAATGGCCCGCGATCCGTTCGGCGAGCAGCTCGGCTCGGCGGTGGGTCAGCAGAAGGTTGTCGCCGAGGGCGGTATCGACGGAGCCGGTCAGCCATTCCGTGATCGCGCCCCAATGCCTGCCCGGGTCGTTCTCGTCGATCCACTCCTGGCCCGTGCGGGCGATACCGCGCAGACGATCGCGCAGGTCGTGATCGACGTCGCCCACGAGGTCGGTGATGCCATCGGTGAGGGTCTGCTGCCAGCTCGCGGTGCGCCGCTGCAACTCCTCGGCGGCCGCACGCGCCGACTGCAACTCGTTGACCGCTGCCGCGCCACCGGCCGGATCGCGCAGCGCCACCAGCTCGCTGCCCAGCGCCAGCGCCAGATGCTCTGCGGCCGAATGCAATTCCCGAGCCACGGCCTGCCGCGTGACCGCCTGATCACGGGCGACGACCCGATCGCGCAGGAAACCGAACAGCACGCCGAAACCGGACTCCAGGCCCAGCTGCGCGTCCTGCAAGCGCAGGGCGTGCGCACGCAGCAGCGCCGATACCGGGATCAGGGCGACATCGGTTTCCGCGCGAGTCAGATGGGCTCGGTCGGCCTCCAGCACCTGCCGCCAGTGCGGGTAGAGGTCGGTCTTGGTGAGCAGAACGGCGACCACGGGACACATTTCGCGGATCTGCCGGACGAAGGTGAGTTCGGGTTCGGTGAGCTCGGTGGAGGCATCCGAGAGCACAAGCACGGCGTCGGCGGCCGCGGCCAGGCTGAGCACGCCCGCGGTGCCGGCACTTCCGTGGCCGCCGACGCCAGGGGTATCGATCAGGACGATGCCGTCGGCCAGCAGCTGACTGGGCAGCTCGGCTTCGATCCGCACGACCTGTCTGCCCTGCGCCAGTGGCGTGCGGGTATCGACGGTTCCGATCTCGTCGAACGGGATCTCGACCCGCGATTCGTCGGTACCCGGCGCGGTGAGCACCAGGTACGCCCGCTGCTGCGCACCGTAGGACAGCTGCAGGGGCAACACGGTGGTCGCGTCGTCGCCGACCCGGCACACATCCAACCCGAGCAGTGCGTTCACGAACCTGCTCTTGCCCTGACCGAGCTGACCGGTGACGACGATCCGGTGCCGCGGGTCGCGCACCCGCACGGCCACCTTCTCCAGACGCCCGACCAGGTCGTCACGGCCCGCGGCGTGGGCCGCCGCGACGGTGTCGGACAACACCGTCGTCAGCGGCACCACGTTCGGTGCGAGAACAGTCATGCCTTCGCCCGTTTCGCTCAGTGGAACAGTCCGTCGGTGTGCACGTCGGCACCGCTGTCGGTGACGGTGCTCGATTCACCGAACAGCGACGTCTCGGCACCACCGAGGCTGGAACCGTGCAGGCCCGAACCGAACGCGCTCGATACGTCGACGCCGGACCAGGTGTCGGCCGCGGTGGTGACCGCGCCATGAGTGGTGCCGGAAGCGTCGATCTGGGTGGTCGAGGTCGACGTGGTCTCGCCGGAGAGGCCGCCGACCGCCGCGGTGCCGCCCTGCGCCGCGCCGTCGACGGCGGAGGTGAAGCCGCCGGTCACCTGGGTGCCGCCGGTGATCGCGCCCGACAGTCCCGCATCGCCGAGGCCGCCGAGGCCGGTCTCGAGACCGGTTCCCGTTTCGGCGCCGCCGATCGCGGAACCTGTCAGGCCGGTCTCCACGGCACCGGTCAACCCGGTCTGGGCACCGCCGACGGCGGAACCCGCGAGGCCGGCGCCTGCGTCGGCCACACCGTTGAGGCCCGCGTGGGCGCCACCGGCCAGATCGACTGCGCCGTTCACTCCTGCCTGCGCACCCGAGGCGAGCGAACCGGTCACGTCGGTGCCGACAGTCGTCGCGGTCTCGAGGCCGCCGTGCAGACCCGTGGTCAGCCCGATGCCCGACGTGGTGGACAGCGCTGATTCCACTCCGGTCGTGATCTGTCCGGAGCCGCCGCCGGTGAGCAGTTCGTCGACCCCGAACCCTGCCCCACCCGTGAAGCCACCGGTCAGATCCGTACCCGCCGACACTGCGCCGCCCAACCCGGTTTCGAGACCGGTGCCCAGGTCCGCGCCCGCGCCGACCACGCCGTCGAGACCAGTGATCGCCGACGTGGTGGCGGCCGCGCCCAGCCCGCCGGCGGCCTGTGCCCCCACGTTGGCTGCGGCGCCGAGCCCACCGGCAGCCTGCGTGCCCGCGTTGGCTGCGGCACCGAGACCACCGCCGACGCCGGCACCGAGTCCTCCCGCGGCGGTGGTCGCACCGCTCAGACCGGCATCGAGACCACCGCCGAGACCAGCGGCGACATCGACCGCACCATCCAAGTCGGCGGCGATATCGCCGCCCACGGCCAACGCCCCGCCGAGACCAGCGCCCGCACCGACCGCACTCGACAACGCGCCACCCAGACCGGCACCGGCCGCACCGGTCAGCTCGCCACCGAGACCGACTCCGGTACCCACCGCGCCGTCTAGACCAGCGGCGAGATCCGCGCCTGCGCCTGCCGCACCCGTGAGCGCACCGCCCAGACCCACACCCGCACCGGCGGCACCGCCCAGCGCAGCATCCAGCCCGGTCTCGAGTTCGGCCCCCGCGCCGACCGCACCCGTGAGCGCCTCACCGAGACCAGCACCCGCACCGACCGAGCCGGCCAGGCTGCCGCCAAGACCCGCGGCAAGGTCCGTCCCCGCGCCGACCGAGCCGGCCAGGCTGCCCCCGAGACCCGCGGCAAGATCCGTCCCCGCGCCCACCGCACCCGACAGGGCACCGTCGAGACCGGCACCGATTCCACCGTTCAGCGTGGTGTCGAGACCCGCACCAAGATCCGCGCCGGAACCAACCGCGCCGTTCACAGCACCACCCAGACCAGCAGCCAAGTCACCACCAACACCAGCCGCGCCCGTGAGCGCCCCACCGAGACCAGCACCCGCGCCGACCGAGCCGGCCAGGCTGCCGCCAAGACCCGCGGCGAGGTCGGTCCCCGCGCCGACCGCACCCGACAGGGCACCATCGAGACCGGCACCGATTCCACCGGACAACGTGGTGTCGAGACCCGCACCGAGATCCACACCGGCACCAACCGCGCCGTTCAGCGCACCACCGAGACCAGCAGCAAGGTCACCACCAACACCCACCGCACCGTTCAGCGCACCGCCAAGACCAGCAGCAAGATCACCACCAACACCCACCGCACCGTTCACAGCACCACCCAGACCAGCAGCCAAGTCACCACCAACACCGGCCGCACCGTTCAGCGCACCACCCAGACCAGCAGCAAGATCACCACCAACACCCACCGCACCGTTCAGCGCACCGCCGAGGTTCGCGCCGAGGTCGAGGGCGCTGTCGATCGCGCCGTTCAGGCCGAGGCCCGCGCCGAGGGCGCCGGTCACACCGGCGGCCAGGTCGGCGCCGAGGCCGGCGTTCACATCGACGTTCGCGCCGGTGACGGCGTCGAGTGCCACATCGAGGCCGGCGCCTACCTGAGCGGCGGCGCCGGCGACGACCGAGGCCACAGCGCCGAGGCCGGCGTCGAGACCGAGGTCGAGTTCGGCATCCGCCGCCGCGGCCGCGGTGACGGCGGCCGCAGCGGTGGCCGTGCCTGCCAGGGCCGCGCTCGTGCTCGCCGCGGCGCCGGCGGCTACGATCGCCTGCAACTGGGAGCCGCCGCTGACCAGCGCGGATTCCGCCACCATGGGGGCGACGGCGGAAATGTCCTCCGGGGTCACCACGAGGCCAGCCTCAGCCAGCGCGAGGCACGGGTTGGCGCAGTAGCCTGCCGCGGCCTCGGGGTCGCGCAGCAGATTGAGGATGAACTCCAGAATCGCGTTCGGTGTCATCGAGATCAGCTCCTCCAGATCATGGGCGGTGATGCCCGATCTGTTTGTCGTTGGAATGTCTTTCACGCTAGGCGGGCCCGTCGTTACAGGTAACGGGGCGAATACCTAGTCCCGCCGGGCGTACCCCATTAGGGGCCGACCACCGATTAGGGGAATTTCCCCGTACTTGCCCCATCGCAGGTAACAGCTGTCCCCTAGCAACCGACAGATCGAGTGGGACGCTGCCATCGGCGATCTCGCTGTACACAAGCGTTTACCGGCCCACCGGAAGTCCTGCGAACGGGGTTGTCCAATGACAGAGCGTCTGGCGCTCGGCATCACTGTCGGAGCGGCGAATTCGGCCGCCGCGGCCACGACAGCCGACGGGACCGGTGCCACCGTTCGCACTCATCGCAGCGCACTGATGCTCGGCGCCGACGGATCGGTGAGCTTCGCCGACACCATGCGCCACCATCGCGGGGTTGTCGTCGACGACTACGTGTCCAGGGTCGGCGATCCGGTGGATCTGCTGGCCGAGGACGGTTCCACCCACGACGCAGCCGATTTGGTCGCCGCCGCGACCCGTGCGCTGATCGCCGAACTCTCCGGTGTCGCCACCGAGGTGCCCACCACCGTCGCGTGCTACCCGGCATGGTGGCCGGAGCACACCGTCGAGGCCGCCAGGTCCGCGCTGGCCCGCGCCGGCCTGCCCGAAGTGACGCTGGTGCCCGAGCCGCTGGCCGCGGTGCGCCGATACGAGATCGAGCACGGACAGCTCGAAGACGGCGCGCTGGTCGTGTACGACCTCGGCGCGAGCGGTTCGACCGTGTCGGTCCTGCGCACCGGCGAGCAGGCCGGACTGCTCGGCACCCCGGTGCACAGCACCGCGATCGCCGGTTCCGAATTCGATCTACTGACCATGCGCTATGTGCTGGCAAATGTTCTGAACGGAAACGACATAGATCCATTCGATCCCGTTGTCGAAGAAGAATTGTCGGCATTGCGAGAACGCTGCAGAATTGCGAAAGAAGAACTCTCCAGAATTACCGCGACGGCGATTCCGGTCGGCATGCTCAACCCCGCGATCCACACCGAACAGGTCCGGCTGACCCGGGGCGAACTCGAAGATCTGCTGCGCCCGATCCTGCTCGACTCGATGAGCCTGCTCCAGGACGCGGTGCGCCGCGCCGAACTCACCCTCGGTGATGTCGGCCGGGTGCTGCTCACCGGTGGCGGTGGCGCGATTCCCCTGGTCGCCGAGCTGATCTCGACCGAATTCGGCGTGCCGGTGATCGCCTGCGCCGACCCGGCGACCTGCACGGCACGCGGCGCGGCCGAGATCGCCCTCGATGTCGCCGCGATCAGCGTGCCCACCGAGGCCATCCCGGTCGTGCCGGTAGCACCGGCATCGGCTGCTGCGGCACCGGTTGCCGAGGGACTCGCACTGCCACCGTCCGAGCCGGTACGGACCAAGATGTTCACGGCCAAACGCTCGGCGATCGTCGCGGCGGCGGCCTTGACCATGGCCGCGCTCGCCACCGGCACCCTCGCCCTCGGTGGCGCCACCCAGTTCTCACCCACCGGACCCGCCGAGACCACCGTGGCCCCATCGGCCCCCGGCGCCCCCGCGGCGACCGGCACGGGCGGTGCGGCCGGCACGGCGAATGCCACGAACTCCGTGGTCACCGACCCGGCCAAGCCGGGCGCGGTCGGCACACCAGCGCCATCGGGCGCGATCCCGGTCGGTACGACCGACGCCGGGGTTCCTGGCGGCACGCCCGCGGCGGGAACTCCGGCACCCGCCGCAGCACCCACCGGTGGAGCACCCGCCGACGGAACACCGGCGACAGCGGGCCAGCCAGGCCCCACCGAGCAGCAACCGGCCCAGGCGCCGCCCGCAGGGCAGTCCCCCGCGCCCGCCCCGGCTCCGGCGCCGGCGCCTGCCCCCGCACCAGCACCCGCCCCGGCGCCCGCTCCCGCACCGACCCGGCCGCAGGTCCCCACCATCAAGGTCGACCCCGGCGGCCTGCTCGACGACGTGGGCGGCGCGGTCGGCGAAACCCTCGAATCGGGTACGCAACTGCCCGGCAAGGTCCTCGGAGGAAATGGTGGCTGAGATCGCCCACGACACCTTCCCGAATGCCCGAACCATTTTCCGCGATCTCGACAACGCCGACCAGCAGACGGTGCTGCTCTTGATCCGAGGCCGGGCCGGGACCGGAAAGACTTTCCTGCTCGACGCCGTTCGCGCACGCCTGCGTCGCCGCGGCATACCGGTGGTCGAATCCGCCGCCGACGATGTCGAGAACGGGGTTCCCGACCGGGCAGTGCTCGTCGCCGACAATATCCACAGCTACAGCGACGCCGAGCTTCGCGCACTCTGCGAGGCCATCGAAACCGGGCAACGCTCGGTGGTGCTGACCACCCAGCCTCGGCCACACGATCCCCAGCTGCGCGCGCTGGCCGACGCGGTGGCACGCAACGGCCGCACGGTGGATCTGCGAGCACTGGGAAGTGCCCACATCACCTCGTTCGCCAGGGAACTCGGCGTGGCCGTGTCCCAGCCGCTCGCGGCGCGTATCCATCAGCTCACGGCGGGCATTCCCGGCGGTGTCGTCGCGGCGTTGAAGGGCGCCCACGCCGCGTCGCTGGAAACCTGTGAGGCAGCGGTCGACGAAGCCGTCACCGTCTGGACGCGGACGCTGCTGGAAGCGGTCGAACCCGAGTTGCTCGAAACGCTGGTCATCGCGGCGACCGGAACCGGACTGGACGCGACAGAACTCACCGAGGTGCTCGGTGTCGACACCGCCACCGCCCACGACCTGATCGACCGGGCCAGGTCGGGCGCCCTGGTCACCGATGCCGACCTGCTCCTCGCGCCCGCCGTCGGTCCGCTGCGGACGTTGCTCGGCGATCGTCGCTATGTCGATGTGCAGCGCAGGCTGCTCACCGCGCGCCTCGACGCGGGTCTGCTCCGCGACCGCACCGCACTGATCCTGGCCGAGTCCGGCGTCGTCGATGCCCGGCTCGCCGAGTTCCTCTGTCGCACAGCCGAGAAATCCGACGAGGCGACCCGCTGCTACGCGGCGGCGGCCGCGGCAGGCGCGGCAATGGAGTCGATCGCGCTGCGCTGGGCCGAGGCCGCCGCGCACGCGGGTGACACCGACACCGCGCTACGCCTGGCCGAACCGCTGCTGACCGCCGAGAACGTCGCACGCGCCGACCTCGTCGCCGCGGTGCGCATCTGCGCGAGCGTTCTCATCCGCCGAGGACTGGTGAGCCGTGCGGCCGCCCTGTACAACTGGCTCGGACCCGACCGCATCGGCGCCGACTGGGCGCCCGCGGCGATGGTCCTCACCCTGGCCGGTGAACAGGCCGGCGCCGCGCGCATGTCCGAAGCAGCACAGCACTGGCCGCCGACCGAGGCCGACGCGGGCGCTCGGCTGATCGCGGGCGCGCTCGACGAATCGCTCGACCCGCACGGAACCGGAACGGCCGCGGCGATTTCCGCCCTGATCCAGGCGGGCAACACCGACACCGGCGACGATCGCTATCTGCCCTGCTCGGCGGTCTCGATCGCCACGCTGCTCTGCCTCGGCAGCGGCGAGCCCCGTCGCGCCGGTGACGCGCTGCGCCGGGCGGCGGGCATGGGTGGTGGCCGGCAACTTCCGGTGCTGACGGCGTGGACCGCACTGCTCGGCGGCGACGAACGCCGTGCCGCGAGCACTCTCGCCGAGATCGACATCCCCGCCCTCGCGCCCCGCGATCAACTCCTCGCCCACGCCCTGACCGTGGGACTGGCCCGGCGCGGCGGCGATCACGCCGCCCTGGCTCGCGCGTGGCACGCGGCCTGCCCACTGTTCGACGAGCTGGAAGCCGACCTGTTGAGCCTGTTGCCGATCGGCGAACTGTGGCTGGCCGGTATCCGCCTTGGCGACGCGCGCCGGATCGAACCGCTCGTCGATGCCGCCAGGGTGCTGGTCCGCAAAGTGGGCCGCGCACCCGCCTGGACCAATTCCTTTCACTGGTACGGCGTGCAGGCCGCGCTGGCCGACGAGTCGCCCCGAGCGCTGCTGCCCCACGCCCACGCGCTGAAGACGGCGGCGGAAGCGGGTGACCGGCAGGCCACCGTGCTGGCCGACGCCGGGCGCACCTGGGTGCTCGTGCTGCGGGGGCAGGTGGCGGCGGCCGATGTGGAGGCCGCGGTCTCGGCACTGGCCGAGCTCGGGCTCACCTGGGACGCCGCCCGCCTGGCCAGCGAGGCAGCCCTCGCGGCGAGCGACTCGACCACCGCCACCGCCTTGCTCAAGCTCGCGCGTTCGGTGCGCACGCAAGCCCAGCCGGTCGAGCCGCTGCGACCGACCACACAACCACAGCCGCCCGCAGCCGGTCCCACGCCCCTGACCGGCGAGTCCGGCGCACTGAGCGACCGGGAACGCGAGGTGGCCGAGCTGGTCCTGCTCGGTCTGACCTATCGCGAGATCGGCGCGAGGCTGTACATTTCCGCGAAGACCGTAGAGCATCACGTCGCGCGGATCCGACGTCGACTAGGCGCGCGCTCACGATCGGAATTACTGTCAATGCTGCGCGCGATGGGACACGGCCGATTGCTGGTGTGACTCGCGCGGACGATGTCGACGCCGAAGTGAGGGGTGTTCCGCCGATGGCCACTGGGGTCGGCCTGCGTATCGCCGATGACGAATGCATCGCCGCGGTGGTCACCGAGGACGGCACGGTTCAGGTGATCGAGCGTGCTTCGGTTCTGCACATGTCCGACGACGGTGACGCCGCCCTCGGCGGACCAGCTCCCACCGGGCATGCCCACTCGATCGCCGGTTTCGTGCGCGCGATCGGGGATCCGGCCGGTGTCGATGTCGACGGCGGCGAGGCCTACCGTGCCGAAGACCTCCTCGCGACGGCGATGTTCTGCCTGATCGATCTCACCACCGAGCACCTCAGCGGCCCGGCCGAGTTCTACGCCACCCACCCCGCGGCCTGGTCGACCGAGGTCGTGCGCGGCGTACGCGAGGCTTTGGACTATCTGGGCTTGAAGTCGGTGGCCCTGCTCGGCGAGGACGAGCTGCCCCAGCCCGCGAACGGCGCCGATCCCGGTAAGACCTTCGCCAACGCCGCCGCCCAGGCGGCGCTGGTCGCGGTGCTGGCAACCCCGGCCGGCGCGACCCCGCCCGACCCGATCGTCACCGAGAACGCCACGATCGCCACCGATGTGATGCCCGCGCTGCCGCCGCCCGCGGTGACCGCGCAGGCATACTCGGCGGCGCTGCCGGTCTCACCGCTGCCGACGAAGGCGATGGCGCCGATCGCGCCCGCCCCGATCGCGGAGCCCGCGGTGGTGCCCGCCCGCGAACCCGCGCGCAACAAGACCCCGCTGCTGATCGCCGCCGCCGCGCTCATCGGCCTGCTGCTCGGCGGGGTCGCGGTCTCGGTCCTGATCCGCGATTCCGAAACCGTCGCACCGCCGACGATTTCCGATGCCAGCCCGGAAACGCTGTCGCCCACCTCGGCGCCCGCGCCGCCTCCGCCGCCGGTCGTCGAGTCGACCACGCCCCCGCCGGTCACCACGACCGACGAACCGGAGCCGCCGACCACCGAGGCGCCGCCGACGACCACCCCGGAGCCGACCACCACCCCGCCGACGACCCCACCGAGCCCCACCACCACCAAGCCCCGGTCGCCCTTCGGGACCTACCCGCCGGGCTATCTCCCCGCGCCCCTGACCATCCCGGGGCAGCGCTGAATCCAGCAGCCGGACGGTAACCGCGCCAGCTGGGCGAGCGTGCCCTAGAGTGATGCGCTGACCGACATGATCGCCGCCGGCGGTGTTCTCGGTCACTGGTTGTCGACGAAGGGATTTCATGCGCAAGTTGGTGGCGCGTCGCGCCGCGGTCAAGGCAGCCTCCGCCGGGTTCGCCGCGACTGTTCTTCTCGCACCCCTGCTCGGATCCGGCATCGCGTCATCGGAACCTGCTGCGCCACTACAACTTTCGGCCGATGCGTTACCCGGTGAATTGGTGACCGCACTGTCGCGTGACCTCGGGATGACCCCCACCGAGTACCTCGATCGTGCCGCGCGCGCCCAGCAGTTGCGCGACTACGCGACCGACTTCCGTGCCGCGAACCCCGACACCTTCGCCGGCGCCTGGCTCACGCCCGAGGGCAAGGCCGTCGTCGCCACCACCGATGCCGAGGCGGGCAAGCTCGTCACCGCCGCCGGCTACCAGACCCACCTCGCGCCGATCTCGGCCGGCGGGCTGGAAGGCGCGCTGGTGCAACTGAGTCAGTGGGTCGCCAGCCTGCCGCCCGCGATCTCCGCGCCGATCAGCTCGATCGCGATCGACGTGCTCAACAGTCAGCTCGTGCTCAACGTGGCCAACACCGGCACCGGCCACATGCTCAACCTGCCCACCCTGATCGCCACCATCAAGGTGGTGCTCTCGCCCGGCGGCGGCGGCCCGGTGGAGTACAAGCCGATGGGCGGCGACACCTACATCACCGCGAAGAAGGACCTGCACGACGCCGACCTGCGCGGCGTGGACGTCTGCTCGTTCGGGTTCAACAGCACCGACGCCGCGGGCAACGCGCTCAATATCTCCGCCGGCCACTGCAACCCGAACGTCGACAACGGCGGCACGGCCTCGGTCTACGTCCCGAACGTGCGCGACATCCCCAACAGTCCCGAAGTCGGCACCTTCGCCCGCGCGGTACTCGGCGGCCCCGCCTCGCTGGACTACTCGGTGATCAAGCTCAACGAGCGCGCGGTGAACGCGGGCATGGACCAGCCTCGCGTGCGCGGCGCCGAGGGCACCACCCTGACGATCACCGGCACCGCCGAACCCGTCACCGGCGCACCGGTCTGCAAGACCGGCCAGTCCTCCACCTTCACCTGTGGGTTCGTCTCGGCCGATCACGTGGAGACCCAGCTGTTCACCGAGGCGGGCGTCAGCAAGACGATCCGCGGCTTCGCCAGCACCGCCTGCACCCTCGGCGGCGACAGCGGCGGCGCCATCGTGTCCGGCACGCTCGCCCTCGGCATCACCAGCGGCTCGAACGCCTCCGGTGCGCCCAACTGCACCGAGGCCAACACCCAGCTCGCCCCCTACGGCGGCACCGCGTCGCTCGGCGTCCCGATCCGGCCCATCCTGGCCGACATCGAGGCCACATCGGGCGGCGGCCTCGGCACCGGAATCATGGTGCGCACCAAGCCCAACGCGGGCTGAGCGGGGACAAATCACCGACCGGACCGGGTGAGCGAAATCTCTTGCCCGGTCCGAGTAGGCATAAGTCGCTCGAGCCCATATAGTTCCGATCATGCTCCTGCCACGTATGGGTCGTACCCCGTCCGCGCGAAGCTCGAGAAGAGCTCGGAAATCGATAATCGCCGCTTCGGCGGCGTTTCTGCTGTTCGGCCCCACGATGGCGGTTGCCGACGCGCAGCCCGCGCGCGCAGATCTGCCCGCCCAGCTCATCGAGGCGGTCACCCGGGATCTGAAGATCTCCCCCGACGAATACCTGCGCCGCGCCGACGTCGCGCAGCAGGTCGCCGCGTTCTCCACCACCGCGCAGCGTCAGTTCCCGCAGGTCTTCGCCGGTTCCTGGCTGAGCGACCAGGGCAACGCCGTCATCGCGCTGTCGCACGGCCCCGGCGCCGACCAGGCCCGGGAAGCCGCGCAGTCGGCCGGTTTCGAGGTCCGCAACGTCGCCAAGAGCGAGTCCACCCTGCGCGGCGAGAAGACCGCCTTCGAGAACTGGCTCGCCGCCGCACCGCCGGAGATCTCCGCGCTGGTGCGTGGCGTCGTCGTCGACACCGTGAACAACTCGATCGCGGTCCGCGTGCAGCAGGCCGGGCTCCCGCTGCCCAGCTTCATCGACCCCTCCCGCGTCATCGTCACCGCACCGCCGGTGGCGGGCGAGCGCGTCGACCTGACCGCCACCCCCGTCGCCGGTGACGGCAACGGTGCGCTGGCAGGCGGCGACGGCTACGCCTCGGTGATCGGCCGCAGCTCGCTGCGCTGCTCGCTCGGCTTCAACGGCACCGACCGCTCCGGCAACGTCATCAACATCTCGGCGGGCCACTGCAACCCCGACATCGAGTCGGCGGGCACCGGCAACGCCGCCGCCGTGTACGAGGTCAACGGCGACCGCGCGGGCGCCCAGCTCGGCACCTTCCAGAAGTCGGTGCTCGGCGAGCAGGACTACTCGATCATCCGCGTCAACGACAACGCGCGCGCCCGCTTCGAGAACAACCTGGTCCGCATCCCCGGCCAGGCCCCCATCCCCGTCGACGGCGTGGCCACCCCCGTGGTCGGCGCCCCCGTCTGCAAGTCCGGTGCCCGCACCGGCTTCAGCTGCGGCGTGATCAACGGTGTCGACCAGACCGTCCAGGTCGGCGACCGCCAGCTCACCCAGAGCTTCTCGGCCAACATCTGCGCCCTCCCCGGCGACTCCGGCGGCGCCATCGTCACCGGCCGCCTGGCCCTCGGCATCTCCAGCGCCTCCTCGGTCGCGGATTTCCCGATCTGCGAGATCCCGAACATCATCGGTGCCATCACCGGCGACACCCCCCAGCTGTTCGCCCAGCCCCTGACCGTCGTCCTCTCGGACAACCCCGGTCTGTCGGTCCGCACCAACTGATCACCACCATGTAGGCACAGAGCAGCCCCGAAAAGGCCGGTAGCACTCCCGCTACCGGCCTTTTCGGCTGCCTGGGCCGCCTTCCCCGAGTCTTCAGCGTGTCGTCCGGTAGCTCGACCGTCAGCCCTCGGCCTTACGTCATGTGCGTATCGGCTGGGAGGTGGCTGCGGAGTTACCCCTGTCCGCACGTGATCAGCGGGTCACCCCCGCCACCCAACCCCCACCACCTCCGCACAGCCCCCAACCAGGCGCCTACCGCACTAAAAACAGCCACACCCGCCTCGTGCCTCTGACCCGCTACCGCACCCCAGCCACGCCCTCCACCCAAAGTCCGCCACACCACCAGCCACACCGTGCACCCCGGGTCCGCCATGACCGCACTCCCAACCCCGCCCCCGCGACCCCTAGGGAGCGGCGGCCACGAAGTGGCCGGTCCGCGGCCGGGCCGCCGGTTAGGCGCCGCGGAGATGCGACGAAGGAGCGATTCCGCGGCGCC